>DXIF01000039.1 GCA_019113025.1 Candidatus Anaerobiospirillum stercoravium
GTTTGAGCTGGCGCGACGGGACTTGAGGTGCAGTGGGGCGCTGCATGGTGTTGCGGCAAGGCCTTGCGGCAATGGGGCAGGCGCCGGGACGTATGGAGCTTGAGCGAGCTTGAGGAAGCGGGCTTGCGCGGGATGCGCTGGATTGTGCTGGATTGAACAGGATTGAGCTGGGATAGTGTTGAGTTAACGCAGCGTTATGATCCCAAGACCAAGCCTCCGGGCTCAGAGTCGTCCCAGTGGCCCCCGACCGCTTGGTTAGGGCTGAGTCCGGTTTTGCTCTGAGCTTAAGTTAAGAGCAAGGCTTGGAGCGCCTTGGCGACGCTCTGGAGCGCTCTTGGGGCGCTCGGGGCGCGCACCAGCAGCTCAGCCCGCTCAACGCTTAAGCAGAGCGCCCGGCGCAAAAGCGTCATAGCAGCGCGTAGCGGGGCCTAAACGCGCGCGGCTCGGGGGCGTGGTACTCTGGTACGCTCCCCATTACGAAGTGCGCGCCAACGCACGCTAGACGCGTCTATGGGCGTATGGGCGTATTGCGCGGCGGGCTCGCGCAGATACAGCAAGGCCGTTTGGTTTGACCAAACGGCCTTGGTTATGTACCCCAATATGGAGCACTAAGCTAAGCTAAGCTGAGCTGCGCGTTAGGCGTCCGGAGCTTGCGGCGCAGCGGGGCTCGGTTGCGCTTTGGCGCTTTGCGCCAAGTACGGCAGCGTCTTCACAATCTCGTTCCACAGGAACTTGGTTGCTTGCTCGTTACTGCTAAGCTCCAGCACGCCGATATTGGTGGCAGGCTGAATCAAGCGTGCCAGCGGCGTGTTGTGATAGCGCCAGTAGCGGACGCGCTCACTTGGAGCCGCCGGCGCTGCGTCCTTGCCTTCAGTATTGCTGGCGCTGCTGCCACCGCTTGCGCGCTCGCGTAAACCGGTGGTGCTATCGCTTGCCACTCGGCCATGCAGCGCCATGATCATGCGGGGCGTCTTGGTGGCGACCAGCTCGTAGCCGGAGATCCCCTCAATTGGGGTGCTCTGAATCTGCTCGAGCTCATCGCCTTCGTCGCTTGCCTCGTTCTCTTGGAGCACATGCGTCCGGCGCAGCACCGCAATGGCGGTGTTGGTGCTGTACTTTTTGATCAGATCTTCGAGGTAGTACTCGATGACGTTGGAGCTGCGCGCAAACTTCGCATCGAGGATGACGTAATCGTCATCGCCCGGGATGCTGTCGCCGCTGGAGAACTTCAAGATGAAGTCCGGGCTGTAGTAGTTGTCATCAAAGTAGTGGCCCTTGCTGGTCGCACCACTGGTGCGAAAAGCAAAGATCTGATTGTAAAAAGCCGTGGTCGAGATGACCGGCTGGTAGTACACCGTGACCTTTTGCTTGCCGCGGGTTAAGACGTAGGTATTGGCTACGGGCTCGTCGTAGTGATAGTTGGCGCTGACGCTCATGCCCGGTTGGCGGCGACTAAAACCGCCCGTCCGCGCGGCACTGCCCTCGCTGCCTGCATTGCCGGCATAGCCCACATTGCCCGAGGCTTTGGTGCCATAGCTTGCGCCGCTTGAGCCCGAGCCGGGGCCGTAAGCGCGCACGTTGTTGCGCGGATCAAAGCGCGCGGCTTGGCTATTGCGCACCTGCTGCTTGGGGTCAAAGCGCGCGCTGTGCGGGTTAATGCGCGTGCTGTGGACGTCCACGCCTTGGTTTTGCGGCCGCTGGTAGGGGCGCACGTAACCCGAGCGCTGGCCTGGGCTGACCCACGCATTGCCTTGGTTGGCATTCGGGTGCCATGGGCGGTGCGGTGCGGCGCTGCTAGCGGCGCTGCTAGTGGCGCTGCTAGTGGCGTTGCTCATGGCGCTGCCGGAGGTGTTATTGGCGGCACTGCCAAAGGCCGTGCTGAAGCTGCGCCGCAGCGTGACGCGGGGGCCTGAGCTTGGGCGCGCCATGCGCGGCGCCTCAAGCATCGGCTTGTTGTGGGCGTAGGCAAAGGTAAACGCGGCTTCGCCTGCAATCGGGGTGAAACCAGCGCCAATGAGCATATCCAACAGGCGATAGAGGCAGTAGTACTCAAAGAGCTTGTCTAAGGTCTTGCCTTGCAAGAACAGCATGTCCTTTTGCAAGGAGAACTCACCGTAGCGGAACCAGCGGTTGATGGTGTGGAACACCTGCGCGTACGGCTTGATCTCTTGGAAAGCCTTGGCCTTGCGCGGGAAATTGCGCAAGAGCACGTCCTTGAGCTTAAACAGCTGCTCGTAGTTGCGATACAGCCCGTTTAAGTCCGTGATCAGTTCATACAGATGGTTGAGCTCCTGCTCGCACTTTTGGAACTGCAAAAACTTCAAGGTGATGATCGGCGCTTCATAGGGCAGACCACGCTCCTTGAGCTGGGCGCGCAGCACCTTGATCGAGCTTAAATGCTCCTGCAAAAAGGCCTTGTAGTCTTGGCCGATCTTGCTGGCGTTGTGCAGCACCATCTGCAAGAAGCCTACGACCACCCGATTTTCGTAGGTGTCAAAGCTCTTGACGTTGATGGTGCTCTGCATCTGCATCGGCAGATAGTTCTTGCCCAAATAGGTCAATGCCGCTTGCTCGGGGCTGACCTCTGAGAGCACGTGCAGGTTCTGGGTCAGCCACTGCTGACTGCGCTGCGTCATCATGCGCACTTGGTCAAAGGAGGTCACGATATCCGACTTGACCAGCATGTGGCGGGCGAGGGTGCGAAAGTAGTTGTAATTGGCCCGATAGCAGCTGAGCACTTGCTCTAGCAGCGCCACGTAAGAGCTGAGCGATTGATAGGCGCGGTGTCCACCAAATAAGTTGGTGTTTAAGCTCTCGTGCGCAGTGCGCTGGGCAAACATCAGCTCCAAGATGGTGTCATCTTGGATTGCGGTGAGCTCCGTTAAAATCTGGCTGATGTTGCGATTGTCTGACTGGTGCTGGCTCGCACACAGCAAGAAATTGCTGTACAAGGTCAGCTCGGAGCGATCTTTGAGCGTCAGCGTCAGACTCAAGGTCACCGTGTCGTATTGCATCAAGAAGAGCTGGTTGTTGTAGCCGAGATTGCGCTCATCGGCCACAAACTTAGCCGTCAGCACGTCATGATTGACCTGAAACTCAACGTAGCCCTTATCGTTTACTTGGTCGTTGATCTTGACCGTGATGCGCGCAATGCCCTTGAACAGGCCGGCCGGCGTCAATAAGGTGCGCGCTTGCTGAGCTGAGCTGTCATAAAGCTGCGTCCCTAAGGTCGTAATCTCGGCTAGCTCATCAAACTCATCACCGTCGTCGCTTAAGCCTAAGTCCCGGCGCGCAAGCAGCGCCCCTGGGCTTAAGGGCGCGCCGTTTAAGGCGGCGCTTTCTTCAGGCACTGGCGCTTCGTCCTCAGCTAAGTCCTTGGCCGCATCAAGCGCCGCGTGATAGGCGCTCAACTGGGCTTGCAGCTCATTGAGATCGATCGTGAGTTCTAAGTCGTAGCGTGCATCCTCAATCACGTTAGGGCAGTTCGCCAGATCGACGAGGCTTAGTTCCGGCGCCTGCAACGACAACGGCAGCTCCAGCGTCGGCTGACGCTGATCAATACTTTTTAGGGTGGCAAAAATTGAAGCCATAAAGTATTCCTGCTGGGGCCCCATCAGGGGGCGGCATGCCGCCCCCTAGTGGGAACCGCATGTTGGGTTAGCGCGCAAAGAACTGGTAGAAGCCCAAGTCGGCGCCGCCGGTACGCTCAATGCGCTTTAAGTGCTGAGCGCACAGCGGCATGGTCTGCTCGGAGCATTCCTTTTGCAGCTCGGTGATGAGGTAGCGATAGCGCTCGCCGCTGCCGTTGATGGTCGGCAGAATCTTCTGCGCTACGGCGTAATCAAGCGGCGCGTACTTGGTGCTGGTCGTAGCGCGCGTCATGCAGCGTGCGGCCACCAAGCAGTAGTTGTAGACCATGCGGATGTTGCGCGGACGCAATGGCAGGGCGCACTTCTCATGGGCAAAGATGCCTTGAATCGCGTCCCACTTGTCAGCCAAGGCCTCGTCGAGCTTATCGTGCTCCTTCGGGGTGAAGGCTTGCAGTAAGCTCTCAAATGGCACCATGGTCTCGTCATGCTCCGGCATGACATCCTGCTCCATCTCGACCACAGTCGGCTCTAAGGTGATCACCCAGCTGCGATCTAAGAAGCGCGGCGAGAGCTCCTCGGTGGTGTGGTCAAAGTTGACGGTGGCTAAGAAGCGCAGGTGGTCCGGCAGCAGCCAGTTGGCGTTGCCGCCGAGGCTAATGGTGCGCTGGCTCAATGGGCTGAAATCGCAGTTTCTAAAGAAGGCGGCCCAATAGTGCTCAATTGGGCTTAAGTTGGCCTCATCCAGCAAGATGAAGTATGGGGCGATCTTGGCCGGATTGTAGGCCGAACCATCGCTGGCCCATTGCGCTTCGCGGTTTAAGTCAACGAAGGCATCGAAGATCTCAGCGTTGCTCTTCTCCATGCGCTTGGTCAGCGGATTGTAGTAACCAATCATGTCCTTAAGCGAGGTCCAGCCACGCTCAACCGACACTTCGCTAAAGCGCTCGGCGCCATCACCGCGCGACAGGCCTAAAGCGCGCGCTAAGAGGTTACACAGCGAGGTCTTACCAGTACCTGGTTCACCGGCAAAGGTCGTGATAAAGCCTTGGGTGATGCAGATAAGGTAATTGGCGACATCGTTGCTTGAGAGGTTGCGGTGGCCCACCTCGTTTAAGTAACGGCCGACGCGCTCTAAGATCTTGGCCGCGCTATTGACGCTTTGAACCGGGGCTAGCAGGCTGGTATCGAAGTTTGGCGCCAGCTTAGCCATGGTCTCATCGGAGGACACCTCGCTGCTGCGCAGCGCGCCCTTGCCCTTGGTCGTAAGCGCCGGGGCCGCAGTCACAGGGGTGGTCGCACTGCCGATGGCACTGCCGGCGGCGCTGACTGCCACCGGTGCGCTCAGGGTGATATTGGTGCCCCCCATGACGGCGCCTAAGACTTGCGCGTCTAAGAGCTTGATGGCCATGGAAGCGCCATCTTGGTACTCCTTGATCGCGTGCTTGAGCTTGCTTTCGAGCTCAGCGCTCAGCTTCTTGTGCTGCTCGTTTTGGGCGCTGAGCTGCTGGTTTTGCGCTTGCAGCTGCGCCAAGGTCTTCTGTTGGGCGTTGATCTCGCTATTTTGCTCAGTGATCTTTAAGTTGAGCTCCTTGGACTCTTGCTGCTTGGCGCTGATCGCGGCATCTAAGGCCTCAACTGCCTTGGAGGTTTGCTCGTAGGAGGCCGGGACCACATTGTGATGGTTCTTGGCTAAGTTCTTAGCCTTGGCCGAGCTCTTGTTGAGTTTGGTCTTGCTGGCGGTAACTTGAGCCGCATAGCCCTCATCGTACAGCGCGAGCTCTTCAGACAGCTGCTTATTGTGGCTTTGCAGCATCTTGTTTTGCTCTTGGGCTGCGGCCAGCTGCGTGCGCATGGTTTCTAATTCTTGCTTCAGCGTGCTCAGCGCTTGAGTTTGGCTGGCCAATTCTGCCAAGTCGGGGCTCGCGATTTCGTTGTTTTTGATCATCGAAACCTTGCGCTTGGCTGCTTTGGCTGCCGCCATGGCAATGCCGGCCTCAGCGGCCGCCGCCTCGAGGCGGGCTTGTTGCTCCGCCTTTTCTTGCGCCTCTTGGATCTTGCGTTGCGCCTCAGCCTTGGCCGTGGCGATCTTATTTTCCGCGGCTTTTTGGGCTGCAGCTAAGCTCTCCTTGGTGGCCTCAGCGCCCATGCCCGCTAGGGAGGTGATCTCCTCTAACTTGACGTCAAAGTCGGTTACACCCTGATAGTTCTTGGTGTAGTCAGCGAGGATCTTGCTGCTTTGCAGCTCGGAGATGCGACGGTTTAAGTTCTGATAGAGGCCATCTAAGGAGTCGCTTAAGCTTTGCAGCTCCTGCTTCTTGTCCCCCTCTAAGGCGTCGTGCGCCAGCGCGGCGTGCATCACCACGCGTAAGTTCGAGCACAGCTTGACGATGAGGCCACCGACATCCATGTAGTGGGCAATCAAGGTCGGATTTAAGGTCGCGGTATTGGCGGCCATATCCAGGTCGATGTCAGGATCGGCGGCAAAAGCCAAGCTGGAGTACACCGCATTGAGCTTGGTTAAAAGGTGGTTACCTTCACGCACTAAGCTGTTGATATTGGCGATGGCATTGGAGTCTTGCAAGAAGTCGTAGTTAGCCGCGCGCTCAGCAGCCGCGGCCGCGGCGGCGGCCGCCGCTTGCTTTTGGGCCTGCTCTTGCTGCTTATTTAAGGCGCGGGTCACCTCAGGGCTCTCCAAGAGCGACTCTTGGGTCTTGCTCAGTAAGGAGGCCTTAACTTCGTCGACGTAGACGTTAGGGATGGTGCGCAGCCACTGCTTGGTATCAGTGGTGACGATATCCGTGATTAAGTGCTGGCGGAACTCATCGTTATCGATGGTGAGCTCAATGAGCTTGAGGTAGAGATCGTCATCGTTGAACAGCTGTGGCAAGAGCGCCTTGATGGTCTCTAAGCGCTGGGCGCTAAAGCCCAGTTGCTGCCGCCCCTTGAACACCTCATCGCAGAACTGGTTTAAGGCGCGCATGTCGGTGCGGCTTAACTCCATCTTGGCGCGGACGCGATCTAAGAACATGTCGACTAAGTGATGTTGGTCGATCATGTCGTAGTGCTTAGGGCAGGCTTGCGGGTCAGTTAGGAGGTTGGTGGGCAGGGCATAGACGGTATCGCGATCCTTTTGGTCGCGAATGGTGATGATGCTTTGATCGAACTTGGCAATCGGGTAGCCGCCAATCATGAAGTCAAAACGCTCTAAACCGCGCAACTTCATCACGCCCGAGCGCATGGTGTAGTCAAATGGACCATAGAGCATATTGCCAATGCGCAGCAAGATCGAGTTACTAAAGCTTTCCGACTCACCGTAATTAGGTTCGCACTCGTGGTAGCGCAAGATCGAATTGATGTCTTGGCTGCTTTCTTTGATTTCATAGAACGAAGTGCTATCGATAGGGGTGATCCAAATTTCGGAGCGATCGCGTCCCATCGACGGGTTATAGCGCACTGTGTATTGATTTTTGGCGTCATAGGCTGGTTGTGGATCGGTATTGATGCGCACACTTACCAGGGGGCCCATCCGATTGTAAATATCACTGGCGGTGTCACTGCCGTAGATTCGCACCGCGATACGACCCACCGTTGGGAACTCTAATTTGCTATCAATCCATTCAAAGTGACCATTGTTGAGAATATAGCGTGGATAGATATAACACACCCGATTTTCCGTACCGCCGTCTTCAAAGTAGGGGTTGTAGGAAAGCCAGCAGATCAATTGACGATTTAAAAACTTACTATCCATATCAAACTCAAACTCAAACTCACCGAGCGCCGGCGCAAGTTGCAGCTGCGCTTGCGCTCGTACTTACTCTCATAAAGCCCAAAGCTTTCCCTTAGCCCCGCGCCAGCGTAGGCGGCGCTCGGGGCGCCTAGCGCCCCCGAGCGCCGTCCGCGGGCCGGTGGTTAATGCTACGTCCTATTTGCCGATGCAGAACGTGGAGAAAATAATTCCTAAGATATCGTCGGAGGTAACTTGGCCGGTGATGGTTCCCAAATGGTTTTGGGCCAAGCTCAGCTCGCGTGCGGTTAATACTAAATCGCCCAGCTCCAACATGGCGCGGGCGCGCTCTAATGCTTCTTGGCAGGCGTTAAGCTCGGTTAAGTGGCGGCGCCGTGCCGAGAAGACTCCCTGTGCTGGAATCACGCCTAAAGCCTGGGTGAGCTGAGCGCGCAGCTCATCTAAGCCTGACTCGGTCTTAGTTGAGGTCGCAATTTGCGGCAAGTGCGCCCACGGCTCTTGGTTTAGTAAGGCGGTGGTGTCAGCGTTGGGGGTTAAATCCTGTTTAGACTTTACCACCATTAAGTTCTTAGGGTGGTCAAACAGCTGTTGCATGTGGTTAAGCGCCTCTAAGGCCTCGCTGGCCGGCTTTGATGAGTCAATCATCAGTAAAATTAAGTCTGCTTGCTTGAGCTCATCTAAGGCGCGCGCGATGCCGATGGCCTCAATCTCATCGCTGGGGCGATCGCGGATGCCGGCGGTATCGGTAATGGTAACCGGAATGCCGCCGATCTCGATATTGATGGTGAGGACATCACGCGTGGTGCCCGGAATATTGGTGACAATGGCGCGCTCGCTTCCGGCCAGAGCATTTAAGAGCGAGCTCTTACCCGCGTTAGGCTGGCCTGCCAGCACAATGCGCGCGCCCTCGTTTAAGCGCACGCCTTGCCCGGCAATCTTAAGCGCCGCTGCGGTCAAATCCGTCAGGGCGTCAAGCTCAGCTGCGGCGCGGCCTGAGTCAAAGAAGTCCTCGTGCTCTTCGGGAAAGTCAAGGCAGGCCTCAAGGCGTACTCGCAGTTGCGTTAACTGTGCACTCAAGGTCTCAAGGCGGGTAGCAAAGGTGCCTTGCAGCGAGGCCAAGGCCGCCTTGGCTGCGCTCTCAGAGCCGGCAGAGATCAAATCCTCGACCGCCTCGGCCGCGGTCAAATCCATTTTGCCGTTTAAAAAGGCGCGCCGGGTAAATTCACCGGGCTCGGCTTGGCGTACGCCCGCAATCTTGAGCACGGCGGAGAGCACACGCTGGGGCACGACGTTACCGCCATGGCCTTGCAGCTCGACTACATCCTCACCGGTGTAGGAGTGGGGGGCGGCAAAGTAGAGCACCACGCCCTCGTCGACTTCCTCTAACCCGTCATAAAACTTACCAAAATGGGCATAGCGCGGCTTAAACGTCTTAGCCGTCAGCTCGGCGGGCAGCTGCGCTAACTCCAACGTTTGATTTAATTTGGGGTCATGGGCGGTGGTCATGAGGGTGGCGACTTTGAGGGCAGCAGGGCCGGAGATCCGGACAATCGCAATGCCGCCGCGCCCGGGCGGGGTCGCAATCGCGGCAATCGAGTCGTTAAAGTCGATCATGAGGGCTCACCTCTCAGTTGTAAGCAGGCGCTAGGTTCGGGGCACGGGCGCACGCCGCCAGCGCCGCAGGCGCCGCAGCGCGTACAAGCAGGCGCAGGCGCACTAGCGCGCATTAGAGTGCAGCAAGTGCTGCATAGCGCAGCGAGCGCAGGGCGGAGCGCAAACTGTGCCGATTCCTAGGATAAAACAAATTTGTGGCAATTCACTAAAAAATTGCCCCAAATTTCACCGCCACACGGGCAGCGGCAAAATTTGGGGCAAGCGCCGCGGGCGCAGCGCATCGGGCGCACTCGCCTGAACGCGTGGCACGCCTCAGGCGTTATTACTTAGCCTTGGCGGCCGGGGCGGTCTTAACGTGCAGACCCTTCTTCTCCAAGGAGCGGTAAATGATGACCTGCTGGAGAATAGTAAAGCAGTTGGAGACCAACCAGTAAACGGTGAGGCCGGCCGGGAAGGTGCAGAACATGAAGGTGAAGACAATTGGCATTGCCATCAGCACCTTACGCTGTACTGGGTCATTAACTGGGGTCGGCGACATCTTTTGGATAAAGAACATCGAGATGCCGTACAAAATTGGGGTGACGAAGTAAGGGTCGTACACCGACAAGTCCTGAATCCAGAAAATGAATGGGGCGTGACGCAGCTCGGTCGACTCCATTAAGGTCCAGTACAGCGCAATGAAGATTGGCATCTGGATTAACAGCGGTAAGCAGCCGCCTAATGGATTGACCTTTTCGCTCTTGTACAGGCGCATGGTCTCTTGGCCTAACTTCTGGCGATCGTCCCCATAACGCTCACGCAGCTCCTGCATCTTAGGCGTGAGTAAGCGCATCTTAGCCATCGAGGTGTACTGGGCCTTGGTCAGTGGGAACAAGACCGAACGTACCACTAAGGTCAGGATAATGATCGAGAAGCCCCAGTTACCAATGAAGCTTTGGATGAACTGCAAGATCTTAAACAGTGGGATCGATAAGAACCATAACCAGCCGTAGTCGACGGTCAGGTCGAGATTAGGGGCTAACAGCTCCATTTGCTCTTGGTTCTTAGGACCAATCCACATCTGGGACTTAAATTGGTGGCTGCCCCCGGCCTCAATGGTGGTAGGCTCAGTGCGAATACCGATAATGGCCTCAGTGCCGTTATTAGCGGCGTTAGAGAAGATGACGTTGTTAACGCCCTCGGTGGTATCACCGACCCAAGCCGACACGAAGTAGTGCTGAATCATCGCGACCCAGCCGCCGGTGGTTGGGACATTTAAGGAGGTCCGCTCGCGCGAGCGATCCACTAAGTCCTCAAGCGTATTTTTCTCGTAGCGGGTTTCAGCCGTGGAATAGGCGGTGCCACGGTAAGCGCCTGCGACCATGAACAAGCCGGAGTTTTGCTGCAGCGAGGCATCCACGGTTTGCTTTAACTGGCCATAGAACGCCATGGAAACGGGCTGAGCGTTATGGTTGACCACATCATACTTAACGTCGACCACGTAGGAGCCGCGCTTTAAGGTGTAGGTCTTGGTGTAATCGACCCCATCTTGGCTAAAGGTCAAGACGGCGCTGACCTCATCTGCGCCTTCGGCTAAGACATAGCTATTTTGGGCGCTGTCATAGCTCGGGCGGGCCTTAGAGTCGGGGCCATTGGCGCCAATCAAGCCGCTTTGAGCCTCATAGACGAACAGAGGATCGCGCATCAAGAGGTGGAATGGATCGTCCTTACCCAGCTCCTGCTTGACCTGCAAAAGCTTAGCGTCCACGACATCACCGCCCACCGACGATAAGGTCAGGTTTAAGGTGTCGCTTTGCAAGGTAATGAGCTTGCCTGCTGCTGCGTTAGCGCTTTCAGCAGCGGCCGCCATTTCGATGCGTTGCGCCTGCAACTCAGCTTGTTGCTGCAGGGTAATCTTGTCACTCTCCCAAGACCAGTAAATGAACAAGGAGAGAGTTAAGAAAAGGATGAATAGGATGTTTCTTTGCTGTTCCATGGCACCAGAACCAAAAAACCAAACCGCGTACGAGCGTCCCAACCTCTGCTAAGCGCAGCTGTGCCCGCACCGCAGTGCCCGCACCGCACCGCAGTGCAGTGCAGTGCAAGTTCAGCACAGCACAGCGCAGCTTAGTACAGCATCAAGCTGCACTCCAGAGCGCTGCACCGCTCCCAGAGCTAACCGAACGCCCGAGCGTCCGGCGCGTGGGCTTGCTCTTAACCAGCCTTAGCAAAAATTGGATAGTGCCTGCGTCCTACCTGTCAGTACCTGTCAGTACCTTTAAGACAAGACAAACTTGCCTATTATACCCAAAGAAAGCCCCTCTTACGCCGCCACGCGCCGCCCACCGGCCTCACGCCGCGTCGCCCGTCGGCCGCGCCCCACGCCGCCCTAGGGCCTTAGTGCGCATGCCGCTTGGGTGCAGCGTGGGCTGACGCAGCGTGAGCGCAGCGTGGCGTGAGCTGGGCGCAGCGTGGGCCCCAAAGCACAAAGACCCTAGAGTGAGGCTCTAAAGGCTGGAAGCTGCCGGGGGAGCTTAAGCGGGCATGGGTTTAAGGCTAATGTGGCCGATCCTCAGGTTCCCCAGGCGTAGGTACCGCGCCGGAAGCTGAGCTGGGCCGAGCGGGTTTGGGCTCGGGGTCGGGCTGTGACGAAGTCTCAGGCATTGCCTGAAGAGAGGTTGAGTCAGCGCGACTTGAGGCGGCAGAAGCTGCGTCAGCCGGGTTAACGGCGTTCGGCGCGTTAGCTGCGTCAGCCGGGTTAGCTGCGTCGGTTGCGTTAATGGCGTCAGGCGCATTAGCTGCGTCGGTTGCGTTAATGGCGTCAGGTGCAGAGGCTGCGTCAGCAGCGGTAACGGCGTCAGCCGCTGGGGGTGCTGGGAGCTCTGACTGTGGAAATTGGGAGGAGGAAGTTAGGTCGCGTGCCGTGTCGTCGGACTGGTTGGTGGATGGAGCGTTTCTTTTGGGCACGGGATCAAAGCCGCCCTCATTGAGCGGATGGCAGCGGCTGAGACGACGCGCGCCCAGCCACATACCTTTGATCAGACCCCATTCTTCAATCGCTTCTAAGGTGTATTGCGAACAGCTGGGATAAAACCGACAGCGCTGGCCCAATAGCGGACTTAGAAACTTTTGATAGGTGCGAATCAGGAGGATCGCGCTTTGCCCACCTGGCGAGAGATTTGAGCCCATAGCCGATTAAGAGCAGAAGTTAAGTCGCGATTGCTCAGCTCACCTATGCCTGGCTTTGCTAAGAAGACCAGATCGACATTAGGAAGGGAATCTTGAGCCTGCCGAAAAGACTCGCGTACCAGACGCTTGACTCGATTGCGCCACACGGCTCGTTTGAGCACCTTTTTAGGCACAATCAGCCCGAGGCGTGGGTGGGAGCACTCGTTCGTGCGCGCAAGCACGAGCAAACCTTTACCACCTGCGCGTACGGGCTTTTTAAATACCTGGTCGTAGTCCTCGGGCGATAACAGACGATTCTCCCGAGGAAAGGCATTATTAGGCATCGAGCGTTACTAGACAGTTAAACGCTTGCGGCCCTTAGCACGACGACGGGATAAAACCTTGCGGCCATCAGCGGTTTGCATACGCTTGCGGAAACCGTGGGTGCGCTTACGCTTTAAAACGTTAGGCTGAAAAGTACGTTTCATTTAACAAATTCTCCAAAGGGGCGGCAATTGCCTCAGCGGCAGTGCCTAAAATCGATCATCGATATCAAGGGTGCTGGATACTTCAGCAGTATTCAGCCAAGAAAAAAGGCCTTAAGCGGCCAAATTTTGCGGCCTTGCGGCCATAAGACCCCCTACCCCCAAAATCAGGGGCGTAAGCGGGAGCTCAAGGGTCAAGCCACCAACCAGTCCACGCTAGAGCTAAGCTTAAGTTCTAGGGCGCTACCAAGTCCAACTTACAACTGATACAACTTAGTTGCAGCTAAAGTTAGAGCTTGCGGTGGTGGTACGCCATGAGAGCACCATAGCATACGCGCCTTAGGCCCAAATGAAAAGGGTCTGAGGACGCAGAAGCCGCGCGGCGCAAAGCTCTGTGGACGCCACCTCAAGCGCTCAGGTCGCTTTAAGTAAGAGGGAGCTTACACCTAAGTGACTGTGAGCTGCTGGGGCGTCACACCTGAGGCGTGCCAAGCACAGAGCTCATTAGATCCCACCTAATTAGATCTAACAATACTCCATGCCAAGTCACCATCAGCCTTTGGTCGCCTGTGGCTATACCTCTGGCCGTGCGCTGCTAACTTCTAAAGCAACGGCGGCGCTGTTGACTTACAGCGTCCGCTGCGCTGAGTGCGCTCAGTGAGCCTTAACGCGCATCATAACTACCTGATGCCCGCAGGCTCGGCTTAAGGGTGATCCTTGCGTGATTCCTGGTAAGGGATGAAGTGGCTACTTAAGCAAGATGCATCGTAGTGCCAGCCTCGGGCTAGCACTAAATGCGGACATTAAGAGCAAGCATACGGATCCGTACCAAGCACAAAATGTTTTTGCCGCAGTCACGTGTCACCGCCGCATGCCGCACCTTGGCTCGTGCCCGTTCGCCGACCACGCCACCCTTCGTACCGTGGGGCCACCGCCCTGACCACAGTTGGATCAGCTGTAACCGCTGGAACCGCTGGTTTCAGGCCGCACGTCCCCGAGGCCCCCTTTTTGCGCAAAAAAACCATCAAAGAATGCGCCTAGGATCAGCTCCGTTGAGCGCCCAAGTTCGTACCGCTACAGCCCACTCGTTAAGCCAGCCGTAACCTAGCTGGAAGGCAGTCCGCTGGAGGCAGACCCACCTTCCCGGCTAGTTCGGGCCAAGGCTCTAACTGCAGCTAGCCGAGTAGTCAGCACTGAGCTTGGTCAAATCAACCGAGGAGCCCATGTAGCTCTTCAGGATGGGGCGCAAAAAAAGCACCTTAGTACTAAGGCTGCGTCGCCTGCTAGCTGGCGCTAACGAAGGCTTAGCATGCCCAAGAAAACAAGCAACCAAAAGCGCACCGCTTCTAACGCGAAGAGTGCTCAAGGCTTACACCGAGCTCAATCCCCATCTTTCCTACAGAGAACTCAAGGCCACCAATCTCGATCGACCAAGCTAAGATCCGAAGACCTAAGCCTAGGAGAGATCAAAGCAGCCGAGCTCAATCTGCTCGGGGCAGAGAACTCAAGACCACCAATCTCAATCAACCAAGCCACGACCAAAAGATCGGGGCTGAGGAGAGATCAAAGCAGTCGAGCTCAATCCACCCAATGAAGAGAGCAACATGGTGGCCGAACTCAATCTCAACTAAAAGGAGCACTCAAGGTACCGCCAAGCTCAATCCCAGAGCTAATTGGTCTCATTCCACCGAACTCAATCTGGCCCGACTTTGCGTAGTCACCACCGAGCATCAATCGATACCTAAGAGTCCTCAAGGCCGCCGCGCTCAATCTTCCATTTGGAGAGCTCAAAGCAGTCGCCAAGCTCAATCTCAATGTTCGGAGAGCTCAAGGCCACCAATCTCGATCAACCCAGTAAAGTCCCAAGGACGATACCGAGGAGAGATCAAAGCAGCCGAACTCAATCTTCCCATCAAGAGAGCTCAAAGCAGCCACCAAGCTCAATCCTCCTTTCGGAGAGCAGCAAGGCTACCGAGTTCAATCTCAGGTAGAGAGCTCAAGGCGTTAACTTCGCGCCATCAAGCAAGAGAGCTCAAGGTCAAATCAAACCTCTTATCTCAAGGAGAGCTCAAAGCTAAGCACCGAGCGTCAATCCCCTTAGCAAGAGAGCTCAAGGCAGGCCGGGCTCAATCTTCACTAAGAGAACAGCAGCGCTGTTAGCTACTTCATTCCTTAATGCAACAGGAAATCCGTCACTTTTACCCTGCACCAACCGCGCTGTCGGCACAACTTAGGTGTAAGCACCTACTTGTGTGAGCACCCCGGTTAATCCGTTGGTATCAGTAAGCGGGTGCCGGGAGGCACTCGACCCACTAATCCCATGGGCAAAAGTTTTGAATACCTCATTTTACAAATGAACCCACCCTCAGATCAAGTAAAAATCGCGGATCGATCACAAATTTTTCCGCCATAAATCCGATCTATATGCCGATTGTACGGCGTTGTGATCACTAGTGATAATGCTCACAAAAATAAAAAAGTTTGCTAACGCACCTCCAATATCATTGTAGTCTAAACTTCCCTAACTGCTTTGAGCAGTCAA
>DXIF01000040.1 GCA_019113025.1 Candidatus Anaerobiospirillum stercoravium
CTTTTTTTCTTGTGCGTAGCTGAGCTGAGCCCCGAGGATGGCAGGGCACAGATTAGCGCTTACGAGTTAGTGGGGCGTATGGTTGCGCTGTTATCAATGTTTCAAACGCGGCTGGGATGGTGGGGCTAGCCAAGCAGCAGCTCCCTGATTGCTGGTCAGCCGTCGTATTTTGTGAGGACCTCAAGGTGCATCGTTGGCACCGTTGGTTTTAATACATGATTAAAGTTACTCTACCTAATGGCGCGATCAAGGAGTTTGAAAGCGCAGTATCAATCGCAGATGTTGCCGCCGCAATTGGCCCAGGTTTGGCCCGCAGCTGTGTGGCTGGCCGTATCAATGGAGTCTTGCATGATGCCTGCGATTTAGTGACCGAGGATGCTAAGGTCGAGATCGTTACCCCAAAGGATAAGGACGGTCTTGAGATCATTCGCCACTCCTGCGCTCACCTCTTGGGCCATGCCATCAAGCAGTTATGGCCTCAAACCCAGATGGCGATCGGACCTGTGGTTGATAACGGCTTCTACTACGATGTCGACTTAGACCACAAGCTGACCGCAGAAGATCTGGAAGCCTTAGATGCCAAGATGCATGAGCTCGCTAAGAGCGACTATCAGGTAGTTAAGGAAGTGGTCTCGTGGCAGCAGGCCTGGGATGTTTTCAATGAGCGCAATGAGCCTTACAAGAAGCTCATCTTAGAAGAGAACATCGACAAGAACGATCACCCAGCGCTGTACCACCACTTAGAGTACACCGATATGTGCCGTGGCCCGCACGTCCCACACATGTCGTTTTGCTCGCACTTTAAGCTGACCCACTTTGCTGGTGCCTACTGGCGTGGCGACTCCAAGAACAAGATGCTGCAACGCATCTACGGTACGGCTTGGGCCACTAAGGAAGAGTTAGCTGAGTACTTAAAGAAGCGCGAAGAGGCCGCTAAGCGTGACCACCGCGTCTTGGGTAAGAAGTTAGACCTCTTCCACTTCCAACAGGAAGCTCCAGGCTTAGTCTTCTGGCATAACGATGGCTGGACTATCTACCGCTTAATCGAGGACTACATGCGGGGCATGCTCCACAAGTACGGTTACATCGAGGTTAACACCCCTCAGATTATGGATCGTGTTTTGTGGGAGCGCTCGGGTCACTGGGATAAGTACGCCGAGAACATGTTCACCACCTCCTCGGAAAATCGCGATTACGCCATCAAGCCGATGAACTGCCCAGGCGCGATCCAGATTTTCAACAGCCGCACCCGCTCTTACCGTGACCTGCCAATTCGCATGGCCGAGTTTGGTAAGGATCACCGCAATGAGCCATCGGGCTCGCTGCATGGCCTGCTGCGTGTGCGCGGCTTCGAGCAAGATGATGCACATATCTTCATCACTGAAGATCAGATCCTCCAAGAGGTTACTGAGTGCATCAAGATGGTGTACGAGGTTTACGATAACTTCGGCTTCCATAACATCGACGTGAAGCTCTCGACCCGTCCTGAGAAGCGCATCGGCTCCGATGAAATCTGGGATAAGTCTGAGCAAGACTTGGCTGATGCCTTAAAGGCCAACAATTTAGAGTACGACCTCCAGCCGGGTGAAGGTGCTTTCTACGGTCCTAAGATCGAGTTCACCTTACACGATAGCCTCGGTCGTGCATGGCAGTGTGGCACCATTCAGCTCGATTTCTCGCTGCCACAGCGCCTTGATGCCCACTACATCGGTGAGGACAATCAAGAGCACACTCCAGTTATGATTCACCGCGCGATGTTAGGCTCGCTCGAGCGCTTCATCGGTATCTTAACTGAGGAGTTTGCCGGTGCCTTCCCAACTTGGTTAGCCCCAATTCAGGCCGTGGTTATGAACATCACCACCAACCAAGTTGAGTACGTCAAGGAAGTGGTCAAGCAGTTAGACGAGGCGGGCATCCGCGTCCGCTCTGATCTGCGCAATGACAAGGTGGGCTTCAAGATTCGCGAGCACACCTTAATGCACGTTCCTTACATGCTGGTATGCGGCGATCGTGAGGCCGAGAATGGCCAGGTTGCAGTACGTACCCGCAAGGGCGTTGACTTAGGTGCAATGCCAATTTCAGAATTGATTGCCATGATCAAGTCTGATATAATCACGCGCAAACTTTTGACCAAGGCCGACGAGAAAGCCGAAGAGCAAAAGTAAGGCTTTAGCTGCATCAAGTCGCGATTAGGCGACGCGATACCACCTAAGAGCTATGAATAGCAATAAGGCCGGGGATTTACCGCTAGGGCCAACCTAGGCGGTATGACACTAACCCTGCCTTATTTAGCTGGTTTGTAGCTCTTTTGTTGTGTGTATTGGTTGCCTAGGGGATCCCGCGCTGCCCTAAGCGCTGCTAAGTCCATTCAGAGTTCATCTGACTTGATGAGGGTGAACTTGGGGCTTGATAGCGGTTAGTGAGCACGACCTCTGGTGGTAGCTCTGATCCCAAGGAGAGCAGCCTGACCTAAACTTTCTTGTAGTAGGAGTTTTGCTATAAACAGCGCAAAGAAGACCGGTAGGCTCCAGCCTAAAAACCGGGTGAATGGTGATATTAGATGCCGTGAAGTGCGTCTATTAGGTGAGGACAACGAGATTATAGGCGTCATGCCTACAGTCCAAGCTCTGCGCATGGCCCAAGAGGCTGGCGTGGACTTAGTTGAAATCAGTCCAAATGCTGATCCGCCAGTTTGTCGCTTGATTGAGTATGGCAAGTACCTCTATGAGAAGAGCAAGGATCAGAAGAAGAAGAAGCAGAAGGTTGTCCAGATCAAGGAAATCAAGTTCCGTCCGGCAACCGACGAAGGCGACTATCAGGTTAAACTGCGCAACCTGATCCGCTTCTTAGAAGAGGGCAACAAGGCCAAGGTGACCTTACGCTTCCGCGGACGCGAAATGGCGCACCAGCACATTGGCCTCGATGTTCTCAAGCGCGTAGAGCATGATCTATGCGAAGAGCGCGGCTTAGCCACGGTGGAAAGCGCCTCGCGCGTCGAGGGTCGCCAAGCTACTATGGTCTTAGCCCCGAAGAAAAAGCAGCAATAGAGCTAAGAGCGTACCAGCGCTCAGCTCAAGCAGCACTTAGATCTTAAGGGTCACAAGCCTTAAGAGCAGTTCCCAAAATAGTGGCCGGGTCTCCCGTCCCTTACTGCCTTGAGCCCCTTACCATCTTTCATCGTTTCAATGCGGAGTATCAAATGGCTGGAAAAGTCAAGGTCAAGATGAAGACCGATCGTGGCGTTGCCAAGCGCTTCAAGAAGACCGGCAGCGGTCACTTCAAGTGCCGTCACCAGAACTTACGTCACATCCTCACCAAGAAGAGCCGTAAGCGTAAGCGTTCGTTACGCGTTATGAACATTGTTCATAACTCCAATGTCCGCGCAATCATGCGCCAGTTACCTTACGCTTAATCGGGGAGGATCGTTAAATGGCAAGAGTTAAGCGTGGTGTTACCGCACGTGCTCGTCACAAGAAGGTTTTAGCTCAGGCTAAGGGTTACTACGGTGCACGTTCCCGTACTTACCGCGTAGCCGTCCAGGCCGTTACCAAGGCTGGTCAGTACGCCTACCGCGATCGTCGCCAGAAGAAGCGTCAATTCCGCGCTTTATGGATCGTTCGTATCAATGCTGCTGCTCGTCAGTACGGCTTAAGCTACAGCAAGTTCATGAATGGCTTAAAGAAGGCTAACATCGAGATCGATCGCAAGGTCTTATCCGACCTCGCCATCAACGAGAAGGCTGCCTTCGAGGCCATTGCTAACCAAGTTCGCGCTACCTTAGGCCTCTAATCAAAAGAAAACAGAGTGCCCCAGCGTAGACGCCACGTGTGCGCTTGCGCGCGCGCAAACTTGCGTTAGCGCCGCGCCTGCACCGCCTAAAGGCCGTCCAGGCGCTAGGTTAAGAGCACAACTTGCGTCTTGACCTCCAGTGAAAAAAGAGGGTTGGCTGCGCCAACCCCTTTTTGTCTCTGCTGCAACAATTAAACATAATGTTGAGAATTGTTGCTTGTTAGGACGCACGGGCCGTAAGCGCAGCGCCTCGGCCGCTGTCTATGCAGAATCCCGCTTTGCGTCAGAGCCTTAGCCCGTGCCCAGCCCCACTTTGGGGCGGGGCTGGAGCGTGCTCCTTGGGGCACACGCGCTAGCGCAGCTCTGCCGTGGGGGACCAAGGTTGAGCGACGCGGTTATGCCGGGTTAATCGTCGTCCTCTTCGATTGGCTGGTTGAGCGTGATGGTATAGACCTCATCAGGCTCTAACTCTTGCAGGGCCTCACGGGCTTGTTCTTGCGCCTCATCGAGGTCGGCCCCCCAGTAGAACTCGCCGTCCCAGATGAACTCAAAGTCCTCGTAGTCTTCATCCTCCGCTGCGACCACCTCCAAGAGTGAAGTGTGGTCATCGCGCGGTAATCATTGGAGCAACACATTGGTGTGAGAGCAAGCGCTCCGGTAACCTGAGGGTCTGCGGCGCAGGCATAGGCTGTGCGGCTTTGCTGCGTCGGGCTGTGCTCAGCGCTGTTGGGCGAGTGGCGGTTGAGCCGGGGCTCTTCTCAGAAGCCAGCGCTATTATTAATTAAACATAATGTGGATGTGGTGCAAGAGCGCTCGTGAGCGGCTAACCACCGCGCTCCAGGGCGCTTAGAATCTGCGGTGATGTAGGTTTGTGACCTTATAGACCTCGCCTTTGTTTAAGCTTTGCCCAGCGGCCAGCGCTCGCGCGTGAACTCGATTGCGGCTGGATTGAGCGGCGTCACTTGGTTACCAAGAATCATTGTGCATCTCCAAAAGTTGAGGCGCGCGGCAGCTGGCGCTCGAGCCCGCAAGCGCAGGCTTGAGCGCCCTGAGGTGGGGGAGCGCAGGTTAGAGCTTGTGGTGCAGCTGCGCGGTGTAGACGCCGCCGGGTTGTAAGCGCCGGGCTTCTGAGAGGGCGCGTGCAACGCCCTCATCACCATTCCAGTATAAGGCGTCGCGCCAGAACAAATCGCTGTCGTCGTCAAACTTGCGATCATCAATGTCGGCGGAGTGGAGGTTGATCCAGTGGTCTTCTAAGAACACGGCGCCGTCCTTGATCTCAACGTTTATGCCCTCGGTGAACTCTTCATGGAACAGCTGCCACTTCCAGTGACCCTGAGGGCAGGCCTGCGCCATGATTTTCATGAACTCAAACGGAGCGCGGTTAGGCGTGAAGAGTTGGTAGGCGCCATCTTCGTTCTTGCTTCTGCCTTGGCCATCGTGATCTGAGACCCAGTAACGCTCAATGAAGTTGTCCATGTTGGTCACGCCATATTTATCTTG
Organism: Candidatus Anaerobiospirillum stercoravium; assembly: GCA_019113025.1. GTDB lineage: Bacteria > Pseudomonadota > Gammaproteobacteria > Enterobacterales > Succinivibrionaceae > Anaerobiospirillum > Anaerobiospirillum stercoravium. Next base: position 5,293 of record DXIF01000040.1, read on the forward strand.
CAGCATCTGCGCGCACTCTGGGGTGCAGTGGCTTTCCCAGATGACCCCGTAGTCGTTTTCCACGAAGAGCAGACCATCTGGTTCGTAGGTGGTGTTGATGCGTGGGCCGTACTCTTCCTTGAACTGACGCAACTCCTCAGCTGAGACCACAAAGTTAGGCTCATTCTGGGTTTTGGTCAGGATGCGCGGTATTGGTGCCAGCATGCTGAAGCAAAAGATGCCGTCCTCATCGACAATGCGCTGGCGCGTAAACTCGTCGGCAGCTGGGTTAAGTGGGGTTACGACGTGGTAGATCCAAGTGATGTCGAGAATCCAGTCGAACATAGTGGCCTCCTGTGAGTAAGGGCGCGTTTAACGCGGCCGTCAGCGGGGGCGCTCCGGTGCAAGCTCTTGGGCTTGCGCCGGAGCGCTCCCAAGGTTGTTTTAGATTATGTGGGGATTAGCCCAGAATCGGGCTTAAGGCTGGTCGGTTGACCAAGACGTCAGACAGCTGGGGAGATGGTGCTGCCCTGAGCGATCAAGTGCGCACGATGATGAGAATCGGGCGTAAGCGGAAACAAGCCATTGCGGCTTGGGCTGCTACTCCGTGCAGGCTCTTAAAGCCTCAGAGTAGTAACTCACTTGACGCTTTTGATTATAAGCTAAATTTTAATTATGTGCCAGAGATTTTTCTATTTTTTAAGCTTTTGGTGCCGTAGCCTGCTAAGTTTTTGGCAACAGGCTGGCGCTACGGGCTAATGTTAAGGTTGGCCCAACCAAAGCGGGAGGGCCTGAGCCCTTATCCTTGAGCCTCTGGGCTGTCTGGGGCGCGCGTGTCGCGGCGCGCAGCTGCTTTGTTAATGGGGGCTCCTACTTGGCACTTGTAGCTTGCGCCGAGCTTGAGCTGGTTGATTTGCTCACAGGCCTCTGCTAAATCGAAATCGCGCGGCCAGTAGAGCGCGTCGCGCCAAAATATGTCGTCGACCGTGAAGTTTTCCTTGGTTTTGGTTATCTCATGCTCGAAGAGGTAGACCTCGGTGTTGCTAATACTAAAGAACAAGTTCTCTTGGTCACCCTCGGTCTGACAGAACCAGAGCCAATTACCCAGCACGCAATCGTATGCCAAGAGATGCATGAACTCGGTCGGGGTCTGGTCTTTAGTGTTAAAGCACATAGCGCCCTTATCCGTGGTCCAGCTTTGGTTCAGCTCACCAAAGCTGTCGAGCCACTTCTCTTGGAACGCAGTGGGCGAGTCGACCCCGAATTTGAGTAAGAGGAAATCGTGAAATATAGGCGTGCAGTAGCTTTGGATGTGGCCTGACTTATCTTCAAGGTAGAAGAAGTGATCCGTTGGGTACTCGTCATGTACTTGCCCCGGGTGCGCGCTTTTGAGCTGATCGAGCTCTTCGCGGCTGATTACTTTGAGGTTTTCGCATTGGGTCAACAGCTCAGGCACAAAGTTGCGCCAGCAAAAAACTCCGTCTTGGTTGAGCAGTTGCCGCTGAGTGTACTCATCGGCCGCTTGGTTAATAGGTAGGAGCATGTTTGTGATGGCCATGGCCGTTTCTCCTGAGGTTGGTGCGGTGAGGCTTGCGCTGAGGGCAAGTCTTGTTAGGGAGTAATGCAACAATTGCGCTGCATGGCCATGATTGGTGGGGAAACGGGGGGCAGGTCACGAAAGTGGGATGCTCTTGCTCAAACTAAAAGAGGTACCGCGGGGCGATACCTCTTTTAGGGTGGGCGGCCTGAGGCCGCCCGGGAATGGCGCTGTTCGTTTTTGGGTTAGCGCTCGTCCATGGCGATGACGTGACGCTCGGGCGAGCCAATGTAAATCTGGCGTGGACGGCCAATGCGGCTTTCGTCCATGTTCTGCATCTCGTTCCAGTGCGAGATCCAGCCGATAGTGCGGGAAAGGGCGAAGATGACGGTGAACATCGAGACTGGGATGCCGATGGCCTTTAAGATGATGCCCGAGTAGAAGTCGACATTTGGATAGAGGTTGCGCTTGACGAAGTATTCGTCGCTCAAGGCAATCTGCTCTAACTCGGTGGCGACCTTTAAGATTGGGTGATCCTTGATCTTGAGCTCTTGGAGCACTTCGTGGCAGGTCTCACGCATTACCAGCGCACGTGGGTCGTAGGTCTTGTAAACACGGTGACCAAAGCCCGACAGGCGGAATGGATCGTTCTTGTCCTTAGCGCGCGCAATGAACTCTGGGATGCGATCAACTGTACCGATTTGCTCTAACATGCGCAGGCAGGCCTCATTGGCACCGCCGTGGGCTGGGCCCCATAAGGAGGCGATACCAGCGGAGATGCAGGCAAATGGGTTGGCCCCTGATGAACCAGCTAAGCGGACTGAGGACGTCGAAGCGTTTTGCTCGTGGTCGGCGTGCAAGATGAAGATGCGATCTAAAGCGCGCTCAATGACTGGGTTAACCTCATAAGGCTCGCATGGGGTGGCGAACATCATGTGCAGGAAGTTCGCGGCGTAGCTTAAGTCATTGCGTGGGTAGATAAATGGGTGACCAATCGAGTACTTGTAGGCCATGGCCGCTAAGGTTGGGATCTTAGCGATGAGGCGAATCATGGTCTGCTCCCGATGCTCCGGATCGTAGATATCGAGGCTGCCATGATAGAACGCACTTAACGCACCGGCGACACCGCATAAAACTGCCATTGGGTGAGAGTCGCGGCGGAAAGCCTTGAACAGCGAGGTGATCTGCTCATGAATCAAGGTATGGTGCTTGACGCGATCGCAGAACACGTCGTACTCGCGCTTGCTTGGCATCTCGCCCTTGTACAAAAGGTAGCACACCTGTAAGTAATCGGCCTTACGCGCCAGGTCAGCAATCGGGTAGCCGCGATATAACAGCACGCCCTTCTTGCCATCGATAAAGGTGATACGCGAGCTACAAGATGCGGTCGAAACAAATCCCGGGTCGTAGGTAAAGTAACCTTGTTTGCCCAATTCTCGGATATCGATACACTCAGGGCCGAGGGTGCCCTTTAAGATCGGTAACTCGATCGGATCGTGTCCAGGAATGGTAAGAGTAGCTACCTTATCGAGAACAGTAATGTCTTGATCAAACTCTTCGCTCATTGCGCGCGCTCCTAATGTATGCGGCCGGGGCAATCTCGCAGTCTCACAACGTGCGCGCAGAACCTGCGCTTATAGATTACCTCGTGGGTTCAAACTGCATAACCAATTTTCACTATACAGAGGGAAATGGGTGGCTCAGCAAAAAATTTATTTTTGGGCTACAGTGGTGCACACGCAAGATCGTGCATGTTTTTAGTGCAACCTGTTACGCTCGCTCTAGCTGTGGCTTGGCTTTGCCCCGCACTGGGGCAAGCATGAGCCGCGCCGCATGGCCCTAAGTGCCGCCCTGGGATCCCAATTTTAGCGACACGCGTGCCCAGAGCTACGGCCTTGGTGGGCAGGTCTTGCTCTTAGTTCGTGGGGCGGTGCGTGCAAGCTGAGATGGCGGTGGTTTCAGGGCGTGAGGTGAGAGTTGGGCGCCGCGGTTCGGGCGGTTGAGGCGGTGAGACGGATCTTATTTGCGCAATAATGGTGCGTGCCTGCGGGGATTGGGGGCTGCTTGGTTGCTTTTGGGGCAAGGTGGCGCCTTTGTGCAAGCGAGATCACAATACTGGGGACAAGGGACAGCGTTTCCGGGACTTAAGGGTTTTTGGTAAGATTGTTCTTTTGAGTGCGGGGCGCGCCGCTTGTGGCTCTGTTTTGATTGCGGGGTCGGGGCGGGGTGAGCCTGAGCGCTACTTCCTTGTGTTGGAACCTTGTGGTTAGGAGATTATTGTTGTCACATCCTCAGGAAGCGCCACGCTCGGTTGCGGGCGGGTCAGCAATCAAGCAGAAGATTTTATTGACCGAGTGTACTGATGCTACCGGCTTAATTGCTAAGGTCGCCACCACCTGCTTTGAGTTTGGTCTCAATGTCGTGCGCCAAGATCAGTTTGCCACGCCCGAGGATCATCGCTTCTACATGCGCTCGGTCTTAGAGGGTGACTTTAGTGAGAACAATGAGAACAAGTTCTTACAGTGCGTGACCGCGAAGCTGCCCGACGATGCCAAGGTGCAATTGCGCGATAAGGAGCAGTTGCCGCGCATTGCCGTCTTAGTGACCAAGGAAGCCCATTGCTTAGGCGACCTCTTAATTAAGAGCTACTCGGGTGCCTTGCGCGCCGAGATCGCCATGATTGCCGGTAACCATCCGGATTTAGGTGATTTGGCGGCCAAGTTTGATATCCCGTTCCACTGCGTTTCGCATGAGGGCATTAGCCGCGAAGAGCAAGAAGAGCGCATGATGAAGGTCATTGATGAGTGCAATCCCGACTACATCGTGCTGGCCAAGTACATGCGGATCCTCTCGCCTAAGTTTGTGGCGCACTACCCATTAGGCAAGCTCATCAATATTCACCACTCGTTCTTACCGGCCTTTATTGGCGCTAAGCCTTATCAGCAGGCCTACGATCGCGGCGTGAAGATCATTGGTGCTACCGCGCACTTTGTCACCGACAACTTAGACGAAGGCCCAATCATCGAGCAGGACGTCATCAAGGTTAACCACCGCTATGATGCCACCGCCATGGCCAAGGCCGGGCGTGACGTTGAACGCATCGTACTGCTGCGCGCCTTAAATAAGGTCTTCGACAATAAGGTCTTTATCCACGGCAATAAGACGGTAGTGTTCTAAGATCGGGATGGGTTAAGACCCAGGCTCGCAGAGCTCTGCCCGGGCACGACGCCGCAGGTGGCCCCCAATACCCCGCCCAGCCCCCTCACGGGAGCTGGGCGGGCTGCTTTGGAGCAGGCTGCTTTGGCGCGGGGCGGGCGCAGGTGGCAGCAAGCGGGCGCCTGTGCGGGGCGCCGTGCGGCTTGGAGCGACGCCTGTGCTGGGCGCCGTGCGGCTTGGCGCGGCCTGGAGCGGTGCTTAGCGCGGGTTGCTCTGAGCACGGGCTGCGCTTAGTGCATATTGTGCTTAGTGCATATTGTGCTTAGCGCTTGCGCTTTAAGATGCGCTCGACATCAGGCTTTTGGTTGATGTTGGTGATGTGGAACAGCGGGATGCCCGCGGCGGCGCAAACTCGGTCTAATCTGCGGTCGCGCAGCTTGCGCTCAACTCGATTGTGGGTTGGGTCATCCAGTTCAATGGCGCAGATGATGCGGTCGGTGCGCTTTTGGACCAGCATGAAGTCAAAGCTCATGTTGTGGCACTTTTGGGCAAAGGTACGGCGCTGGACCATGTTGAGGTTTGAGACATCGGCATTGATGTTGAGCGCCGATCCCACTGCCACTTGGCAGTAGATGTAATAGTCTTGGCCAAACCAGATGCGCAGCTTCTCTAAGTAGTGGTGCTCGAAGTTGGTGACCAAGTACTCCTTGCCCGTGATCGCTCCGGCCTTGAGCATGGCGGTGAAGATCTGATCGATCTCATCGAAGTCTGGAATCTTAGGGTCTAACAGCGAGCCATCGCGCACCAGTTCCTTGTAGGAACCATCAGCCTTGGGGTGCTTGAAGTAGCGTACCGCCGGATCTTGCTCTTGCAAGAAGTCGAGCTTGTCGTTGACGCTGCCGTTTTGCTTTTCGTTGGCCTTGAGCGAGGCGGTAAAGTCGCGGTCGCGCTTGAGCCAGGAGCGGGCGCCTTCTTTGCCGTTTTTAGCGGCGCTGCGCGCAGCGCGGCGTGCGGCCGCACGCTCCTTTTTCTCTTGCTCCGCCTTTTCCTTTTCGGCTTGGCGCTTGGCGGTTAGCTCGTGGTACCACGAGTTATCGATGCGCCGCCGTCCCCCAAAGGGCACCAATAAGACAATGATGAGCAAGAGCAAGACGGCGCCTGCAAGGTGCAATGTCAGTTGGGCCGCCGAAAGTCCAGTTAAGTAGTCAAGAAGTGCGCTCATAGTGGGGGAAGTCCGAGTTTGCTCTTACGGGGCTAAGCGGGCAGTGGTCCAAGAGCCATCTGCTTGCAGATCGTAGATAAAGCGGTCGTGCAAGCGATTTTCACGCCCTTGCCAGAACTCAACTTGATGGAAGTAAACGCGGTAGCCTCCCCAGAAGCTCGGCAGTGGCACTTCGCCTTGCTTAAACTTCTGCTTGAGCTCCATAAACTTGCCCTCTAACACCGAGCGTGCGCTGATGCGGCTTGATTGGTGGGAGGCCCAAGCGCCGATTTGGCTGTCGCGCGGGCGCGAGTGGAAGTATTTGACCACCTCAGGAATGGAGAGCTTTTCGGCGGTACCAACAAACATCACTTGACGCTCTAAGTAGTACCACGGGAACAGCAGGCAGATCTTAGGATTGTGGGCTAGGTGCTGGGCCTTGCGTGAGCCGAGGTTGGTAAAGAAAACCAGTGACTTCTCATCATAGTTCTTGAGCAGCACCATGCGCGAGTACGGCTGACCGTCGGCGTCGACCGTGCTGACGACCACGCCGTTGGGGTCATACATGCCCGCGTCAATGGCTTCTTTGAGCCAGCGCTCAAAGAGCTCAATGGGGGTTGCAGTCAGATCGCTCTCACTTAAACCGGCCATGGTATAGCTGCGACGCAGCGGGGCAACATCAATCATCTCAAAACCTCTCCACCCAAGAAAAGCAGCTGGGTTAATGCCGACGGCCGAGGCGGTAGTACGGCCGAAGCGGTTGAACAGCCACAGCGGTTGAACGGCCACAGCGGTGGGCAATGCGGCCCCTAGTTTACCCCTAAACGTCCCAATTGTGCGGGGCTGCTCCCAGCACGCCCACAAATAGCAGCGCGCCGCCCCGCGCTTTACTGCGCGCCTAGGGTGGGGGCGTAACGTGCACTGTGCCCCGTCGTGCGTGCGCTCTGCTGTTACGTAACATGCGAGCGCATGCGGGCAGTTGGGCTCAGCGCAGATTCAGATTCACCCCAGCCGTTTGGGGTGCTCAGCGTTTGGGTTAGTGGGGCATAAAGCCGATGGCGACGGGCGTGGCGCCCAGATGCATCTTGATCCCAGATTAGGTGCGGCGCGGCGGGCGGAGCGCGGCGTTTTTGATAAGTTTTACTTATTGAATAGGCACTGAAATGCCAGTTAGCTTGCTGCCAAGCATGGGCTGTATATGCTATTATGGCCGCTTTGGTCAAAATAGATCTTAAGTAAGCGTATTTATTAAAAACTCTTTATTAATGTTACTGGTAACATCAGGCTAAAAGCGTGAGCGCGGTTCCGAGATTAGGGGGCGCAAAGCGCGCGCGGACGGGCTTTTTCCGGGGTTTTAACTGAAATGGTAGTGTGGGACTGGCGCCCATGAGGGCGGGGTTTTGTGATTAGTCCGATATTATTGACCCGTGGCAATATCGGTCACTATTAGGCCTGATGCTATAATGCCCGCACATGCACTTGAGGGGGCGGGCGCGGTTGTAACTCGGTTGGGATCGCGGGCACCTCAGGCTCTGTTTCTTTTGGTGTTCTGTTCGGTTTGGTGGTGGGGTCAAGGAGCACATGCCGTGCACTCAAAGCGCCGTTTAGGGCTTGGGGGCGGCAGGTGACGCGCCTTGTGACCTTATTGCCTTGTGGGGGACAGCCCCAATGGACTGATTTGGGCTGTGAGGATAGCTCAAGTCAGGGGGTTGCGGGCTGATGCTCGGTGGTGGAATTGCCACCAGTTGTGCATCTTCTGGTTTGTTTAGTATCTAGGATTTAACATGTCGAATAATCTTTCCAAGACGGTCTTAGTTATCAACTGCGGCAGTTCGTCGGTTAAGTTTGCCATCATGGATCCAAAGGATGGCCACATCTTCTTAAGCGGTATTGCCGAGGCCATGAACTTACCTGAGGCCTTTATCTCGTGGCGTTTTGGCGATGAGGATAAGACCAAGGTTAATATCCCAGGCTATAACCACCAACAGGCTTTAGCTTACTTAGTTGAGAACATCTTAAGCTCGCACAAGGAGCTGTTAGATTCCATCGTTGCTTGCGGTCACCGTATCGTGCACGGTGCTGACTACTACAGCGCCCCAACCTTAGTCGACGACGAGGTAGTTGCCAACATCGAGCGTGCCATTCCATTTGCACCACTGCACAACCCAGCCCACATCTTAGGTATCAACGCGGCACGCGCCTCCTTCCCTAACATTCCTCACGTCGTGGTCTTCGATACCGCTTTCCACCAGACCATGCCACCGGTAGCTTACCGCTTCGCTATTCCTGAGGAGTACTACACCGTTGACCACTTACGTCGCTACGGTGCTCACGGTACCTCTCACATGTACCTCTCCCAAGAGGCCGCTAAGCTCTTAGGCAAGCCATTAGAGGAAACCAACGTCATCACCTGCCACTTAGGCGGTGGCGCTTCGGTTTGTGCCGTTAAGGGCGGCAAGTGCATGGATACCTCCATGGGCTTAACCCCACTTGATGGTTTAATCATGGGTACCCGCTCGGGCTCGATCGATCCTTCGGTTGTGTTCTACCTCTGCCGCAAGTACGGCATGAAGGTCGAGGAGACCAAGGACATCTTAAATAAGAAGTCGGGCTTATTAGCTTTATCGGGCATTTCCTCGGACATGCGTCCAATCTGCGAGGGCTATGAGAAGGGTGACGAGCGCTGCACCTTAGCCTTAGAGGCCTTTGCTTACCGCTTAGCTAAGTTCATTGGCTCCTACTACGTCCCATTAGGCCGCGTTGATGCGATCGTCTTCTCCGGCGGTATCGGCGAGAACTGCTGGGAAGCCCGTAAGCTCACCTGTGAGTACTTACGTGAGTCCTTTGGCGTTGAGTTAGATCAAGAGATCAACGTTGGTGCCTTAGGTCGTTTAGGCCACGAAGGCGGCGTCATCTCGACCCCAGAGTCACGCGTTAAGATCATGATGATCCCAACCAACGAAGAGCTGGTTATCGCTCAGTCGGCTATGCAGTTCGTTAAGGACTAAACAGCGAGCGGCGCTAGCGGCACGCCGTGCGTGTGCCCTAACGCGGCAGCGGGCTCAGCCCGCTGCAAAAAAGGCAGTTGGCCCCCTTAAGGGGCCACTGCCTTTTTTCATGGGCGCCGCCGCTTGCGGCGACGGCCGAGCGCGCCGCGCCCAAAGGAGCGGTGTTGGTTGGGCGCTCTTGGGCCCGGCCTGCCGTAAGCCGGACTTGAGCTCGCCGTAAGTCGGACTTGAGCTTGCTGTGAGCCGTACTTTAGTCGGCGCGTTTTAGCGCGGCTGGGCCGCAGCGCGCATCTTACCGCGCTGGATTCTACGGCGTCTTCGCATCGTGCGGCACGCGCTTAGTGCGCACTCTGGTTTTCTGAGGTCTGGTCTTCTGAGGTGGCGCTGCTTGCGGCCTTGATGCCTAAGCCGCGGCGGCGCTTGGGCGGGTGGAACAGCATGGTAACTACGACAAAGAAGGTTGGCACCATGATCAGCCCCAAGGTGGTAGCAGTGAGGGTGCCGCCAAATACGCCCGTGCCAATCGACTGCTGCGAGCCCGCCCCGGCGCCATCGGCGCGCATCAGCGGTAGCACGCCTAAGAGGAAGGCCACTGAGGTCATGACAATTGGTCTAAAGCGCAGATTGGCCGCCTCTTGCGCGCTTTTTAAGAGCGAGCGGCCTTGTTGTCTGAATTGGTGAGCATATTCCACAATCAAGATGGCGTTTTTGGCCGAGAGGCCGCCGGTGGTCAACAAGCCCACTTGCAAGTAGACGTTATTTTCCATGCCGCGCAGCGCAATAAAGAGCAGGGCGCCAAAGATGCCAATGGGCACAATCAACATCACCGCAAAAGGAATCGACCACGATTCATAGAGGGCGGCGAGACATAAGAACACCACCACGGCCGAGAGCAGGTAGAGGCTGCTTTGGCTGGAGCCGGTGAGCTTTTCTTGGTAGGAGATGCCCGACCAAGCAAAGCCGTACTCGCCCGGGTGCTCAGAGATAATGCGCGCAATCTCATCCATGGCTTGGCCGGAGCTGATGCCCGGGGCGGGGTCACCTGAGAGCGAGACCGAGGCGATACCATTAAAGCGCTCTAATTGCTGCGGACCGTAGCTCCAGTCGATCGAACCAATGGTGTCAAAGGACACCATCTTGCCTTCGGCATTTTTGAAGTAGAGCTTGCTTAAGTCGCTCGGCAGCGAGCGAAATTGCGCGTCCGATTGGACGTAGACGCGTTTGATGCGGCCGCGGTCGATAAAGTCGTTGACGTAGGAGCCACCCCAGGCAATTTGCAGATTTTGGTTGATGACGGCTGGGTCGAGCTGGAATTGTCCCGCACGTTGGTCATCAATATTGATGTTGAGTTGCAAGGCGTCGCTTTGGGCGTTGGAGCGCACATTGTACAAAAGCGGGCTTTGGCGCGCTTGCTCGACGATTGCGGCGATGTCTTGCATGAATTGCTCATGGCTGTGGCCCATCACGTTTTGTACGTAGACGTTAAAGCCAGAGCTGCCGCCCATGCCGGAAATGGAGGCCGGGAGATAGAGCCGAATCTCGGCATCAGGGTAGTGGTCAAAGTAGCGCTTGGCCCGATCGAGGATCGCAAAGGCGGTATTGTCCTCCCCCGGGCGCTGCTCCCAGGGCACCAGGCGGATTGAGGCGCGCGCGGTGGCTTGGCCGCGCGAGCTGCCCGCCGAGCCGAGCGAGAGCAAGATGCCCTCGACATTATCGACTTCGTGCTCTAAGAAATAGTTTTCGACATCACGGCCGACGCGCGCGGTCTGGGTCATGGTCGAAGACGACGGCAGCACGATTCGCACCGAGATAATGCCTTGGTCTTCAGCGGGCAAAAAGGAAGATGGGATCTTGGTAAAAAGCCAGCCTGCACCCAAGGTGATGGCAACAAAGCCCACGAGCACTACGCTTTTGTGGGTGAGACAAAAGCCGTTGAGGGCGCGGTAGCCGCGAAAACACAGGACAAAGGCGCGGTCAAAGAGCCCTAAGATGCCGCGGGCCTTAGGTTGGGTTGGCACTGCGGCTTGGCTCGGCGCTGCGGCTTGGGTCGGCACCGCGGCTTGGCTCGGCGCGGCGGCGGGGCGCGGTGCGACGGCGCCGGGACGGCGGTTTAGGTGGCGGCTGCGCCACGTGACTTGGTGGTGATCTTTTAAGATGGTGGCGCACAATGCTGGGGTGATGACAATGGCGACCAAGATCGAAACTAGCATCGCACTGACGATGGTGACCGAAAATTGGCGGTAGATATTGCCCGTGGCGCCGGAGAAAAAGGACATCGGGGTGAAGACCGCGGCGATGACGAGACCTACGCCAAAGAGGGCCGAGGTAATCTCCTGCATCGACTTGACCGCGGCGTCGTAGGGGCTTAATTGCTCGGTCTCGATGATGCGATTGACGTTTTCTACCACCACAATCGCGTCATCAACCAAGAGGCCGATCGCAAGCACCATGGCGAACATGGTCAAGGTATTGATCGAATAGCCAAAGAGGTAGAGCACCACCACTGTGGCCGCGAGCACAATTGGGATGGTCAGCGCCACAATCAGGGTTGAGCGGATGTCCCGCAAGAAGAGCAAGATGACCAAGGACACTAAGATCAGGGCCTCAACCAAGGTCTTGCCGACTTCATAGAGGGATGCCTTAACAAAGGGCACAGTATCGTAAGGAATGGAGTACTCAAGATTGGTCGGGAAGAGGGGCTCTAAGCGCTGTAATTCTTGGGCCACGAGCTGGGCAACTTCGACTGCATTGGCGCCATCGGCAAGGCTGATGTCCAAGGCCGCCATCGGGCTCTTGTTGTAATTACCAAAGTAGGTGTAGGAGCTGCGGCCCATCTCGATGCGCGCGACATCGCGCAGGTAGACCGCAGCGCCGGCGCTAGTGACCTTGACCAAGATATTTTCAAAGTCTGAGAGGTCGTTTAACAGGGCGCGCGATTTAATCGTGACGTTGATGGCCTGATCGGAGCCTGCGGGCAGATCACCTAATTGGCCCACCGAAATCTGCTTGTTTTGGTTTTCGATCGCGCTGACGACATCCGAGGGATTGAGCTTGTACTGATAGAGCTTATTTTGATCGAGCCAGATGCGCATGGCATAGGACGCACCTTGCACCGAGACATCGCCCACGCCGTTGAGGCGCGAGATCGGGTCTTGGACCACTGAGACCAAGAAGTCGGCGATATCTTCTTGGCTCATGGAGTCATTGCGGGTGTAGAAGGCAATGGTTTGGAGGGTGTCATCGGAGACCTTGCGCACGCGCAGGCCGGAGCGCTGCACTTGGTCAGGTAGGCGCGAAGTGATGCCGCTTAAGCGGTTTTGCACCTGCATTTGCGCCACGTCGACGTCGATATTGGTGTCAAAGGAAAAGCGCAGGCGCACTGAGCCATCGGAGGTCGAGGTGGTTGAGAAGTAGAGCAGACCATCTAAGCCCGTCATTTCTTGCTCAATCACTTGCGCCACCGAATTTTCGACCGTTTGGGCCGAGGCGCCGGAGTAGGTGCAGGAGACGCTGACCGAGGGCGGCGCAATCTCGGGCAGGCGCGCAATCTTCATGCGCGGCAGGCAAATGGCACCTGCGATCATGATCATGAGCGCAATGACCCATGCGGCCACCGGGCGGTCAATAAAAAACTTGCTGATCATGGTGCAGCTCCTAGGCTCTGGGCTGGGGCCAACGAAGGTGAGTAATTGAGGTGAGTGGGTGTAACCGCGGGCTTACTATGAGCCCGGAGCGCTGGGGGCGACCGCGGCGCTTTGATTGAGGCCTGAGGCCGCAGGCAAGCTCGGCGCGCTGACGCCATTATTAGGCTTGCTTGAGTCCAAGGTGATGTCGACGCCATCGCGGTTGACGACGCGCACCTTGGAGCCATGGCGCAGCGAGCCACTGCCTGATACTACCACCTCAAAGCTACTATCTAAGCCGTTTAACACACGCCAGCCGTCGTTATAGAGCTCACCTAGGGTGACCGGGGTTTGCACCGCACGTTCGCCTTGGACCGTGTAGACATAGGCATTGCCCTTAGGGTCGCGCATCACCGCTTGCGGGGGCAGGGTCATGATGTTTTGCGCCACGCCGCCATTGACCTTACAGGTGACCGCCATGCCCGGCAGCAGCAAGTGATCGGGGTTATCGAAGATGGCGCGCACGGCCAAGGAGCCTGACTGTTCATCGACGATGACCTCCGAGAGGCTGAGCACGCCTAGGTGCGAGTAGAGCGAGCCGTCCTCAAAGTACAAGGACACATCGTAGGCGCGTTCGCTTAAGTAAATGCTGCCATCGAGCAAGCCTTCGCGCAGCTTGCGCCATTGCAGCGAGCTTTGTTCCATGTCGACATAGACTTTATCGAGGTCAATGATGGTGGCAAGGGGATCGCTTTGGTTGGCGGTGACCAAGGCGCCGCGCGTGATCTTAGAGGAGCCGATAATGCCAGAAATTGGAGCGCGCACTGTGGTGTAATCAAGGGAAATCTGGGCGCTGGTGAGCGCGGCTTGATAGAGCTTTTCGTCCGCTTGCGCCAGCTCATAGGCCAAAAGCGCATCGTCGCGCTCTTTTTCCGAGGCGCTGCGGCGCTTGTAGAGCAGAGCAAAGCGCTCATAATCCTTGTAGGCCATCTTGCGCTGGACTACGGCGCGATCATAGGAGGCCTGCGCATGCTCAAGTTCTGCTTGGAAAAGCGCCGGGTCAATTTGATAGAGGGGGGTGCCCTCTTGCACCTCGGCGCCTTCTTCAAACAGGCGATTTAAGATGATGCCATCCACTTGGGGCCGGACATCGGCGCGGGTATAGGCGCTGATGCGTCCGCTTAAGTTAAATGAGCGCTCGCGGTTTTTAAACTCGGGGTGAATGGTGCTGATGTCGTAGACGACTTCGGCCAGCGACGGCGTCTTACCTGAGGCCGCTTCTTTTTGCTCTTCCAGCTGACAGCCGCTGAGCAAGAGGCTCAGCCCCAGGCTGAGAGCTATGCTCAGGCGCAAGGCGTGCTGGGGCCGCGCGCGCAGGCCGCGGCGTAGCTGCGCTAAGCCTGCTTTAAGCGGTAAAGCGGCGGAGAAAATGGCAGCCTGCTGCTGCCCAAGCCGATGCTTTGTCATAGCGCACAATCCCCCTAAACCGCACCCACCGTGCGCGTGCGCCGTGGCCGGGCGGCGGCGGTGCTTGGTTGGTTTCCTTGGACTACGTTTGAGCTTAATTACTATAGCCCGAACCTTAACTTGCTTGCAATGACGGGGCCGCGGGGCGGCGTCCCCACCCAACTTGCGTGCGAACGAGCGCGCGCCCCAGGCGCCGCTGCCTGCGCCGCTGCGCCGTTTTGCTGGGGGCGCCCCGCGCCGCGGGCATAAAAAAGGCCTTGTCTGGTAAACAAGGCCATTTTCTATTGCGCTTTACAAACGTTCTTTGCTTAGGTTTTGTTCAGAACGTGGTTATATTATACACGGATTTGCTTTGCATGAACTACCGACTGACTTACGTCAGCGGTTTCGCAGCGTCGCAACTGCTTTTAGTAATGCTCCGCAATCAGCTTTTTGATGCAGGTTACGGATCACTACGGGCTTGTCCACAAAGCCCCCATTGACTAG
>DXIF01000041.1 GCA_019113025.1 Candidatus Anaerobiospirillum stercoravium
CCCTGAACAATGTTACACAGTTCCATGACTGGCGCGGCCGTATCCCCGCCCTTACGGACGGGGTATTGGCCGCTATATTTAGGATAATGGCACCTCCTCGCGCCCCTCAGGAGCCGGGTAGAAGCGGGCAGCGGCGCCTGCGGTGGCGTGCGCTTGCAGCTTGAGTTGTTGCAGCTTGCGCGCTTTTGCCCGCGCCTTGGCTTGAGCCTGAGCTAACGCCGCCGGGTCAAGCACCGCGCCTGAGTCAGACTGCAGGCTGGATTCAGACTGCGTACTGGAGTCAGACTGAGCGCAGGCATCAGGCTCCGCGCTGAGATTAAGTGCTGAGCTTGAGTTAAGCGCCGGGCTGGGGTTAAGCACTGGACTTGGGGTAAGCGCCGTAAGATCTGCCTGCGCGCGCGTGCGCTGAGCAGAAGCGGTCTCAGCATTAGACTGCACCCCGTCCATTGGGATGGCGTTTGGGGTCATGCCCTCATGAGAAGATTGAGGCATATGCCCTCCTTCAATATTCTGCAAGTTGGATATTCTGCAAGTTGGACTTGTGGTACCAGAGAGGTCCTGACGAGAGGACAGCAAACTCGGTAGCGCTACACCCTAGGTTACGCAATTTCATGAGCAAAAAGAGTAAAAAGGGCCTCCAACGCCCCTAGCGCCTTAAAATTGCAGCCGGAAACGCATCACCTTGCGTCAGTTAAGGGAAAAGGTGCTAAGGTGCAACCACCGAATTAGACTTAGGCCCGGCCAACTACGGTGAACGGCGCGGAGCGGCTGATGAGGCAAAGCGGCGCGACGCTGCTCAGTTGCCCGCACCGCTTAGGCCGAAGCTGTTAGTCCTCGCTCACAGCTTAGCCCTAAGTGGGCTGACTTTGAGGAAAAAGGGCGCCTAAAGCCCCTAGTCCCCGGTCTCCTTATTCCCGGCGGAGATGGACTGACGCATTAAGATAACGCTCCAACCACTCCGCCTCATGAGATTAGTGGGTAACGCGCCGCCCAGGCGCGCGGTACGGGGCGATGAGCCTTGCGGCTTCAGCGCCGTGGCGGCGCGGGCAAGTCTGAGCGTGCCGACTTAATTGGACCATAGTCACGCAAACTGCTACTGCCCCTACTTACAAGCATACCCCCTTTGGGGACAAAGTGGGGAAATATTGCGCCCAATTGCTTAGAGCATGGCGTCCGCAGCGCCCGAACGCTCGGCGCACCGCGCGATGGCGTTAATACGCGCCGCGTTTAACTTTAGTGGCTTTATTGCGCGGCGGGCGCGCCATTAATTAGAGCGCAAAACACTTGACAAACACAACAAACTATGATCTTAAAACCAATACTTCCCTCTGGGAGCCGGTACGGCGCCTCTGAGGGCCACCTAGTTCCCCTGAGTTCGCCTGCGCTGAGCGCCGTGCAGGCTGCTGATGGTGCCAAGCGGTGCGGACGGGGCGGTGGACGAAAGGGATGGCCGCAAGGGCGGACTGACGGGACGGGGCGGCAGCCTGTTGGCTAAATCGTGGCAGGTGACGCCGGATCTAACTTTGCTGCTGAGTCGGTCCGGATGGGCTTGGTATGGTTTTGCTGCCATATCGGCACCATTGTGGCTCCAGCGAGGCTGCGCGCGACCCTAAATTTGTGGCGCCAGTTCATATTTTCCGCATCAGGGCTCATACCTTGTGCCCCACCCCGGTATAATCAATCGCAAGTAGAATCAGGCTTAGTGCCTAAGTGCTAGATGTAGCTTAGTCGCTTCATCTAGATACCGCGTTATGCGCGCTGCGCTAAGCTAGCTTCATCGAGTGAAACGAGCTGCTGCGGGTTGTCTATGATCAGTTACATCAGTGAAATCAAACTCCAAAAAGAACTGCGCAAAGTCGCAGCGATCTCGCTTATCAGCATCGTCCTCCTGATTTCTTTTGCCATTGCGACATTTAAGATCGTCTCCTACGTCTACACCAGCTCCAACGCCGATCAGCTTGAGGCCACGGTCACCGAATACGGCACAAACTTAAAGCGCAAAGCACAGTCGGAGCTGCGCACCCTGCGGACCTTGGCCATGTTCACCAAGTCAGGCGCCGATCTCATCAGCTCCTACAGCAAGGTCGGCCACGACAACGTTCCCTTTGAAGTCGTCGGCTTTTGGTACTTAGATGGCTCGTGCGAACAGGTCTCTTTAACTGGAGTTAAGACTGACTCCTCCTATAGCAATCTGCCGCCGCAAGTTAAGCTCGCAGTGTCCTCGGCGTGGCTTGGCCATTCCACGGTCTCGGCTCCTTACTACTCTCCCACCATTGGCGATGAGATGGTGACCTACGTAGCTCCGGTGTTTTCCAATGAGGGCAAGGTCATCGGCGCGCTCTCTGGTGCCGTCAGTCAAGCGAGCTTTGATAAGACTTTAGAACAGTTAGCCTTAGTCAACCAAGGGGTTGACGCCTTTTTGGCCACCTCCTCGGGCCAAATCTTCTCGCAAGGCTTAAACAGCGTTATCCCGACCTCGCTTAAGAACATCACCGAATTTTCCGGCTTTGATGCGGCTACGGTTGACCACATCAAGCTGGGCCTCGTCTCCAATAGTCCGGTCTCAGTGGAAAGTGAGATTGACGGCCACAGCTACCTTATTACCTTAACCCCACTGGGCTTCTCCAATTGGTATCTGTGCACCTTAAGCAGCAATGAAATCAGCTCCAGCCCTTACTACAAGTCGCTGAGCATGCTCATTCTCTCGGTGAGCGTCATCCTGGCGCTGTGCATCTTCATCGCGATCTACCTCTTCTTTAGCATGAAGCGCAGCTACCACACCCAGCTGTTGATCGCCCACTACGATCCGGTCACCTCGTGCTACAACTACCCCAAGTTCATCTTGGAGTTTGAGCGCCTCGACTACAAGAGTACCTCCGCCCACAACTACGCGGTGGTTTCGCTCAACATCCACGACTACAGCTATATTCAAGAGATGCTCGGGGAGCAGCAATCCAATGAGATGCTGTGCACCATCGCCGATGTTTTGCGCACCCAAAAGGATCAGCTGAACATCGTTATCTTCTGCCACCACGAAGTGGATCAGTTCTACCTCATCATTGATTCCAACAAGCAAAACGACGTCGACACCAAGGTCCGCTCCTTGATGGACACCTGCGTTTCCATGATCAGCGCCAAGGTCTCCTCGATTCCGATCGTCATGTACGCCGGTGTCGCCTTTACCTATCCGGACATGACCCCAGATAAGATAGTGGCGCGCGCCGAGTTTGCCAAAAAGCAAATCGTCAAGACCTACACCCACGCGGTACGCTTTTATGATGAGAACGCCTACAAAAAGGAGGCCTTCTTACACAGCATCGAAAAGAGCATGCGCGCGGCCTTAGAAAAAGAAGAGTTCAAGCTCTTCTTGCAGCCTAAGATCGATTTAAAGAGTGGCAAGGTCTACGCAGCGGAGGCCTTAGTACGCTGGATCTCCGATAGCGACGTCATCGTCTACCCTAACGACTTCATTCCGCTCTTTGAGCAAAATGGCTTTTGCACTGAGCTCGACCTCTATATGTTCGACAAGGCCTGCCAAAAGATCCGCTACTACCTCGACCACAACATCAAGCCGATCTACTTCTCGATCAACCAGACTAAGCTCTTGATCTTCCAAAAGGGCTACACCGACAAGCTGCGTGCCATCCTGCAAAAGTACAATATTCCGCCTAAGTACATCGTCATCGAGGTCTTAGAGGACTTGGCCACCCACAACGTCGAGGAGCTCAACTACCACATCAAGGAGCTCAAGTCGCTAGGTTTATCGATCGCCTTAGACGACTTTGGCTCGGGCTATTCGTCCTTGAACATCGTGGCCGGTCTTGATATCGACGAAATCAAATTCGACCGCGAGTTCTTAATGGCCGACGACCCGGAGCAAATCAAGCGCAACCACATGATCTTGCGCGTGCTCTCTAAGCTCGCCAAGGAAATGGGCATCCGCACCGTGGTTGAAGGCGTCGAGCGCAACGAAGACGTCGAGTTCTTAAAGAGCATCGACTGCGACCTAGCCCAAGGCTTCTACTACGACCGCCCAATTCCGGCTGCGGCCTTTGACCTCAAGTACATGACCCCAGAGCACACCGCAAGCGAAGAGCCCGCTGAGCTCGTAGCCCAAAATATCGGCATTGCCGACATGGTCAAGCAAGAGGCCAAGCGCAAGCAACAAGAGCAAGAGGACGCTTTAGCTCAGCACCAGTAACCGCTTAACGCCACGCACGGCCCCCCGCTCAAAATCCGCCCGCAAGCTGACTCATAAGCCGCTTAACCAGCCGCTTGGCGGCACCATCGCGGCGCCCCACAACCAGTTACGGGCCCTGCCGCGGCCCCAGCCGCGGGTCTCCTCACTGGGATCTGACCACAGGGAGCGGACCACTGGGGTTCGGCGCGGCTAAACCGGCGCCCGGGCCCCAGTTTAGTTCTGGTAAGCCCACGCCAACGCAGCCTGCGACCGCAGACTCAAGCACCAAGGTGCCCTGTGCGTGCGCGCGCAGGCGGCGCCGCCTCGGGGCGTGCTTATTTTTGGGCTTGCGCTGGGGTGGTTGCCGGATAAAGTCGGCACTCGCTCTCAGGGCTGATGGTACCAAAGAACATGAGGTCAAGCGGCAACAGGCGCGGCTCGTAATCGCAGGTGCGCACAATCGACTCAACGTTGAGGAAGGAGGCGACAATCTTGTTGGTCCAGTAATCAGGCTCGGCGCGCACATCGGCTACCAGCAAGTACTTGTACGATTGCACATGCAGCGGCGACACCACCAAATTACGCTTGCCCGCCTCGAGCTGAGTTAGGATCTCGGCCTCACGCACGCGATGGTCGTTGTTTAAGCTGGCGGCACAGTAAATGATGTTGGCCACAATGCCGAGCATGAGCACGCCGCCCAGGCCCAAAAGCCCGCGCTCAAGCTTGCGCGGCAAAATGCTGCGATAGCGCTCCAGCACAATCGCGCCTAGCCCCATAATGCCCACAATGGTGAAGACCGTGAACGGCGTGGCGCTGCGCGCCGGGAAGTTCGGGCTGAAAATCATCAGCACCAAGGAAAATAAGCCGGTGTAGATAAACCACATCGCACCGTGATAGGTGCCGGGCAAGGTGTATTGCAGCATGAACTTGCGCACCCGCAGGTACAGGTAAATAACCGCAATGACTAAGAGCGCGCACATCAGAAGCGACTCAAAGAAGATGCCGACCGCGCCCAAGGTGTGCTGTATATAGTCAAAGCCACCCTCTTCCATCGAATCTAAGCGCGCGCGATTGCCCGGAGCCAATACTAATAAGGCAAAGCCCACTAAGAAGGCGCCATAGCCTAAACATTGCCACAGCTTAAGCTGACGCTCTTTGAGGCAATACAAAAGATAAAGCCCCAGCCCCGTGGCCACCGCCGCCGCGGTGTTCTCATT
>DXIF01000042.1 GCA_019113025.1 Candidatus Anaerobiospirillum stercoravium
AAAGTCACCCCTCCAATATCAGGGACTAGTGTGATTTTAACTTAATGCGCCTAATCGAACGAAATCCCCGCAAAACAGTGATTTTGGCGGGGACGATAATTCACGAAAAATATCTGCCCAGTCACGGTCCCAGGCCCAACTTAGCTCACTGGGATGCAAAAGTGCGGGGCGGGAAGTCAGCTTGATGCTGGCTCCCGCCCCGCACTTTTATCGGGTGACCACGGCTAGCGCTGCGGTGCGCCGTTGCGCCCGCTTACTTGCTGCCGGACTTGGCTTTAGGACGCTTTTTGAGCACGACCCCGGCGCCGGTGCGCTTGGCCTCGGCAATGGCGCGGTTTTGAGCGCGCTCGGCCTTGCTGGCGGCACGGGCATAGCGGCGCTGGGTCTCGGCCTTGCGGCGCTCCGCGCGCTGGGCCGATTGGGTCAGGCGCTTTTGCGCTGGCTTTTGGTTGGCGTATGGGTTCTCGCCTTCCTTGAACTCGAGGATGATCGGGCTGCCCATGATGCCTAAGGACTTACGATAGCAGTTGATGAGATAGCGCTTGTAGCTATCTGGCATCTTGGAGACCTTGTTGCCGTGAATGATGATGCGCGGTGGATTGTAACCACCGGCGTGGGCGTACTTAAGCTTGATGCGACGGCCGCCTGAGACCGGCGGTTCGTGCTCTTGAGTGGCAGCTTGCAGCACGCGATTTAAGGTCGAAGAGCTGTTGCGGCGGGTCGCGGACTCATAGGCCTCGTTGATCGAATCAAAGAGGTTGCCTACGCCCGTACCGTGCAACGCCGAGATGAAGTGCACGCGCGCAAAGTCGACAAAGCCTAAGCGCAGGTCTAATTCCTTTTTGATCTCGTCCTTAAACTCCTGGGTTAGGCCATCCCACTTGTTGACCGCAATCACCAAGGAGCGCCCCGAGTCTAGGATGAAGCTTAATAAGGACAGGTCTTGGTCAGTGATGTGCTCGCGCGCATCGATCACCAAGATCGCAACATTGCAGTCTTCGATCGCCTTTAAGGTCTTCACAATCGAGAACTTCTCGATCGCCTCATTGACCTTGCGGCGCTTACGGACACCGGCGGTGTCGATCACAATGTACTTTTGGCCATTGCGCTCGAGCGGAATGTAGATCGAATCGCGGGTGGTGCCCGGCATATCGGCGACCACCACGCGCTCCTCGCCTAACATGCGGTTGGTCAGGGTCGACTTGCCAACATTAGGCTTGCCCACTAAGGCAAACTTGATCGGCAGATCGGCAAATGGGGTCTTGGTGCTGGCCTCAGCCTGCGCCTTTTCGGCCTCCGTCATTTCGCCCTTGGCGTGGGTGCGCTGAGCCTCGCGGAAGGCGTGCCAATCGTAGCCGCCGCCGGTGTAGTCAACCGGCACATTGTCCAAGAACTCAAAGCCCTGCTCCCATTGCGACTCATCGGCACCGCGGCGCAGCTTGGCGGCTACCGCATCGGCTTGCTCTTCGAGCAACTCATTTAACGCGGCCGTGGCGAGGTCGTCGCTTGCGTCAGCTGCATCACAGGCGTCTTCGGTCGTGTCGTCGGTCTCGTCGTTGGCGTCGTCATAGTCTGCGTCGTCAGCAGCGTCGAGCTCGCCGCGCAGCTTGGCCTTGGTGTGGGCCGACTTGGCCATCTCACTTAAGCCAAATTCGTCCTCGCCCAGGTCGTCGACCTCTTCGTACTCGTCGTCATCAGGGATATCGCTGTCGAGCGGACCGTCCTCGCGCAGCACCGGAGCGATCACTTCATCTAACAGGATGTTGACGCCGCGGCCGTGGACCACCGCGGTCTGGTAGACCTCGCCTAGACCTAAGCCATAGAACTCGGCCCCCGCAATGTCGGGGTCGAGGCCATCAATCTTGTTGGCGACAATGGCGCATGGCTTGCCCGACTTTCTAATATAGTCGGCCACGCTGTAGTCGCCGGGCATGATCCCGGCACGCGCGTCGACCATAAAGAGCACGAGGTCGCACTCATCGATAGCCAGCAGCGCTTGCGAGGTCATGCGCTGGGTTAAATCCGACGGCTGTTCAGCGTCTTCGGCGATACCGCCGGTATCAATCACAATGTACTCGCGGCCGTCATAGAGCGCCCGGCCATACTTACGATCGCGGGTTAAACCCGGAAAGTCCGCCACTAAGGCGTCGCGAGTCTTAGTTAAGCGGTTAAACAAGGTCGACTTGCCCACATTAGGGCAACCGACTAAGGCTACAACCTTCACTATAGTACATCCAAAAAAACGGGGGCACAGCGCTTAGCTTAAGCTCCGGGGCTTTAACCTGCACCGGGCAAGTCCCCTCCGGGCTTACTGCTTACAGCAGCTAAAAAGAGCGCCTTATCCTGCCCAAATCTCAGTCTAACGCATTGCCTAAGCGATGCTCCTAAGGAAGCGGGAAACTCCCGAACAGTGCGCCGCATGCCGGTCGCCACAACGCCACGCCGCTCCCCCGCGCTTAGGCTTTATACCCTGGGCTTGAGGCTTAAGCCCCGGTACTTGCGGCCTGCTGGAGGCTAGCTTGTACCGGGCTAAGGCCTGCGCGGATTGGCGCGCCGCTGCAACTGGGCTGAGCGCCGCACTGGTGACACTGTCCTATGCAGTCCCACAAAAATTACAGCAAAGCCTAAAGCCGACCTGACCTGCCGGGGTCACCGGCAGTTCAGGCCCGCTTTAGGCTGGAGCTCAGCGCAAGCTGAGCGAGGCCCCGCACCTTGTTACAGGGCGGAGCGAGGCCCGCGCGGCGGGCTGCACGCTAAGCGGAGCACTGCGCGGGGCTGTGATAAGTTAACTTATTCGGCTACTGGTCCATATCGGCGCGCACACCTGGGGCGATACCAAAGCCTGACAGGCGCTCACGGCGCTCTTCTTCATAAGCCTTACGCTGAGCCTCGTACTCGGCGCGAGCTTGCGCCGCCTCACGCGCGGCACGGCGCTGCGCCGCCATTTGAGCCTCTTGCTGGGCGACCGCACGCTTGATCGCGGCGCGGCGGGCCTCTAATTGCTCCTCGGTCATAGCCGCCGGGGCGTAAATACCCGCGTTATAGACACCCGGGTGATTTAAGGTCAGGCCTTGGGCGGCCGAGGCGAGCACCGCATCATTGCTTTGCTCGACGCCCCGCGCCTGCTGGGCCTTGCTTTGATCAGCATAACCAAAGCACATCAAGGTGCCATCACGGGCCGTGACATAGAGCTTGCCGTCCTCGACTTGGGCTTGGTGGTAGATGCCCGAGCTGTCAGCCTCGATCATGTAATCAATCGAGCCATCGCTCATATCCAGGAGGTAGAGGTAGCCCTCAAAATCGCCCACGGCCGCGTAGTTGCCAAAGACCACAGGGCCGGTGACATTGCGGTAGCTCAGTTGCGTGTTAACCCAGCGCTGCGAATTGTCCGCGCGGTTGATGCAGGTGACCGAGCCATCATCGGCGGTCAGCACAATGCTGTCTTGGTCAAAGCCTAAATCGCGGCTGGTCTGGTAACCCAGCTTAGCTAAGTAACTAAAGGTGCCAAAGTCGTACTGCACCAAGCCCCCTGAGAAGGCAGCGGCATAAAGCACGTTGCCCAGCACGAGCGGACTGGCCGACACATCAGCAATGCGCTCTAAGGCGTTAGCACCAATCGCGTCGCCGACATTGATCTGGTTGACGGTGGCCCCGGTAGCCTGCAACAAGACGTTAACCTTGCCCGTTGAGGTACCCACTAAGACATACTCATCGCCAATGGTGAGCGGATTGGCCTGCGCGCGTAAGCGCAATGGCAGCGTCGCATCACCCGTGACCCAGATTTTGTCACCGGCGAAGGCATCAAGGCAGGTGAAGTTACCTTGGCTGTCTAAGACAAAAATCTTGTTACCTGAGGCGCTAAAAGCAGGCTTAGCGACCACTTCGGCGCCTAAGTAATACTTCCACAGTAAGGAGCCGTCACCGCTATTTAACGCGTAGACATAGCCGTTCTCTGAGCCTAGCACCAGCATTGAGCCATGCAGTGCCACGCCGCCTGACAGGCGCGCCGAATCTTTATCCTCATTTTCGGGCTCATCGGCTAAATCAACGCGCCAAACGCGGTCGCCATCGGTCTTGGTCAGAGACGAAACCTCGCCGTCACGCCCGGCCACATAAATATGGCTGGCGTCAAAGGCTGCGGTCAGCTCCGAGTAGTAGTCACCCACGCCACCGGTTGAGGCGTTCCAATACTCCGTAAGCTCCAAGCTATTCTCAATCTCGGGCGCTTCGACCGGCTGGTAACGGGTATTAGAACTCGAACAGCCCACTAAGGTGAGGAGCGCTAGCGGCAGCGCCAGAGCAAGTTTCGTCTTTAGCATGATTAAACTTCCAAACAAGACCTTGGCCCCAATTATAACAAGGCTTAGACCCCGGACCATGAACTAAGTTCACGCGGCCTGACGAGCGGCGCGCTGGGCGTCCCGGCGCGGCTAGGACTCGCTGGCGGCAGCGCCGCTTTCGCCCGCGTTTTGCGCCTCAATTTGCTCTGCCATGATCTGATAGGCCGGCTTGTCCCCTGACTCAATCACGTTATCAAACTTCATCTGCAAGATCGGGCTGATGGTGATCTGAGCCGCTTGATAGTGGGCAATAGCCTGAGCGTAGGCATCATGCGCCTCACTGCTCTTACCTTGCGCCATGAACAGATCCCCGCGAATCTCCGCGGCCTCAGCTTGGTATGCGGAGTTGGCAAGGCCATCTAAGGTCGCCATCGCCGCGGAGTAATCACCGCACTGGCCTTGCAGCCGTGCCAGCACCAAGCTCGCCTGCGGGGCGGTGAGCTCACCGCCGTGGTCGCGGGCAAAGGTAATATACTTTAAGGCCTGGTCGTACTTTTCACCTTGAATCAAGGTGGCCGCCATATCTAAGGCGAGCATGGCGCCGTAGATATCCTCGTGCTCTTGCAGGTACTGATCGGCTGCGGCAAACGCAGCGGTGCCACGGCTGAAGATTTGGCTTTGCAGCTGGTAGGCCGCATAAGCATCTTGCTGGCTTTGCTCTAACTGGTAGGCCTGATACTGGCGCACGCCGATTAAACCACCGATCGCAATTGCGATACCCAGGGCAATCGGCTTCCAGTGCTCGTGCCACCACTTGCGCACCGCCTCTTCTCTTTCGTGCTCGTCCGATAAAATGTCCATAAAACTGGTCTCTAAAAAAATAATGGTAAAGCGGGGGCGGAGCGCCGCGCAAGGCGCGTCCGCTGCCTCTGGTCGCTGCGGCGGGTCCGCGCCGCAAGGTCGGCTCTTTGGGGCCGACCGGTCGGGGCCGACTCTTTGGGTCAGCCGCTTGGGGCCGACTCTTGGGCGACGGCCGGTTGGGGCCAGCCGACTGATCGCGGCTAGTGCGCAGCCATCAGCGCTGCGATCTTAGCTGCCGCCGCAGAGCGGGCCACTTCCTCTTGCTGCGTGGTCTGAAGGTCCTTGATCATGACCGTGCCCTGTTGCAGCTCATTGTCGCCTAGGATGACCGCGACGCGGGCCTCGACCTTGTCGGCGCGCTTTAACAAGCGCTTGAAGTTACCGCCGCCGCAATGATTCATGATCTTAAGCTCAGGTAAGGCCGCGCGCAGCTCTTGACACAGCTTAAGCTGCTCACTCTCAATCTCGCGGCCCATGCCGCACACATAGACGTCGACCGCACGCTGCGGGGCAAACTTGCCTAGGGTGGTTAAGAGCAGGATTAAGCGCTCTAAGCCTAGGCCAAAGCCCACCGCCGGCGTTGCCTTGCCCCCTAATTGCTCGACTAAACCGTCGTAGCGGCCGCCGCCACAGACCGTGCCTTGCGCGCCTAAGGCGGTGGTCGTCCACTCAAACACAGTTAAGTTGTAGTAATCAAGACCGCGCACTAAACGTGGATTGAGCTTGAACTTGATGCCTAAGGCAGTGAGCAAGTTTTGCAGCTGCTCAAAGTGAGCGCGGCTCTCCTCACCTAAAAAGTCCGATAGCACCGGCGCGTCTTTAAGCAGCGCTTGGACCTGTTCATCCTTGCTGTCTAAGACGCGCAGCGGGTTGGTGTGGGTACGGCGCCGCGAGTCCTCGTCGAGCTCATCAAAGTGCGCCTCTAAGAACTTAACCAAGCTCTCCTTGTAGACCTTGCGCTCTTCGTTGGAGCCCAGGGTATTGAGCTCTAAGCACAGGTCGTCGGCAATGCCGAGCTTGACCCATAAGTCATGGGTTAAGGCGATGATCTCAGCGTCGATGTCCGGGCCATTTAAGCCAAATACTTCCACGCCTAATTGGTGGAATTGGCGGTAGCGCCCCTTTTGCGGCCGCTCATGGCGAAACATTGGGCCCATGTACCACAGGCGCTGCTCTTGGTTGTAGATCAGGGAGTGCTCTAAGGCCGCGCGCACGCAGCCGGCGGTGCCCTCAGGGCGCAGCGACAGGCTATCGCCCGAGCGATCTTCAAAGGTGTACATCTCCTTTTCGACCACATCGGTGACCTCACCGATGGCGCGACAAAAGAGGCTGGTCTGCTCGACAATCGGCATGCGCATTTCGCTGTAACCGTAAGCGCGCACCGTCGAGCGGATCACCTGTTCTACCTGCTGCCATACGGAGGTATCCGCCGGCAGCAAATCATTCATACCACGAATCGCCTGAATCGACTGAGCCATGACCTAATTACATTCCCTCAACCAAAAAGAAAACTAAACCGTCGCATTTACCGGGGCGGCGGCCCCTTGCTGGGCCACGGCCCTTGCTGGCTGCGTCTGCTGCCCTTACTTGCCGGGCCTCGTCTGCCGGGGCTGCATCTACCGATGCTTATGCCCCTAATGGGCCACGTGGGCCGCGGCTACGGTACTGGCTGCGCCCGCGGCTAAGGCCCGCACGCGCTTTGCCACCTCAGCGACAATATCTTGGGTGGCGATGCGGCCTAACAGCTGGCCTTTCTCATAGATCAGGCACTTACCGTTGTTGCCGCCGCAAATGGCGACATCAGCATGCAGCGCCTCGCCCGGGCCATTGACCACACAGCCCATGATGGCAATCTTGATCGGGGCGCGCACGTCGCTTAACTCAGCCTCGAGCGTCTTGACCGTGCCCACCACATCATAGCCCCGGCGCGAGCACGTCGGGCAGGCCACAATATCGATGCCGCGGGTGCGCAGATGCAAGCTCTTTAAAATAGCCCAGCCAACCTTGACCTCCTCAACCGGATCTGCGGCTAAGGACACGCGCAAGGTGTCACCAATGCCTTGGCGCAACAGCATGCCAATGCCCATTGAGGACAAGACGGTACCGCCGGTCAATCCGCCCGCCTCGGTAATGCCCAGATGCAGCGGCGCATCGGTCGCTTGCGCTAACTGCTCATAGGCCGCGACGCATAAGAAGAGCTCAGAGGCCTTAACTGAGAAGGCATAATCGCGAAAGCCGTGGCTTTCTAAGATGTCAGCGGAGCGCAGCGCCGCTTCGACCATGGCATCAGGGCAGGGCGCGCCGTATTTGGCCAATAAATCCTTATCTAAGGAACCAGCGTTGACACCCACGCGAATAGGCAGGCCGTGCTCAGCGGCCGCCGCACACACCGCGGCGACCTTTTCCTTGGCGCCAATATTGCCCGGATTGATGCGCAGCGCCGCCGCGCCATTATCTGCGCAGGCCAGGGCGATGCGGTAGTCAAAATGGATGTCAGCCACAATCGGCACCGGGCTTTGCGCCACGATGGCCTTAAAGCACTCGGCCGCCTCAAGCGAAGGCACCGAGACGCGCACGATATCGGCGCCCACCTCAGCGAGAGCCTTAACTTGGGCCACCGTTGCGGCGACATCGCAGGTATCGGTGCACGTCATCGACTGCACGCTAATCGGGGCGTCGCCGCCCACTAAGACTGAGCCGACCTTAATTTGGCGCGCTTTGCGGCGCTCAATTTTAGGTGCCTGCCACTCCATATGAAAACAATCCTCTCAAGCCCTGAGGTCACGCCCGAGCATCTCGCTCCGCTTTGCGCTTTGCGCTTGGCACTTTACGCTTAGCACTTTGCGCTTGGCACTTTACGCTTAGCGCTTTGTGCTTTGTGCTTTGCGCTTAGCGTTGCGGCAGTTCAAAGCGCACTTGCTTAGCCTCAGGCATGGCAATGGTGCCGCCCATATAGGAAATCTTGACGGCGCTGGTGTCGCTTAATTTTACGACAATAGGCGGAATGGCGGTAATCTTGACCACCTCCCCTGAGTTAAAGGTGCCGGACTTGACCGTCTTGCCAAGACCGTCGGTCACCTCTAGGGCCACGGGGGCCGTTACCCTAAGCTCCGCGCGATTTAAGGACGCCAGGCCATCGCGCCCGACCACCTTAACCTGCGCGGAAATATCCTTAAGCTGGGCGGCCAGCTGAGGTGCCTTTACCTCAGGTGCGGCCACCGGCTCAGCCTCAGGCGCGGGCGCGAGCTTGGACTCAGGTTCTGGGGCCACCATCGCCGCTGGGGCCGGGCGGGCCGGCTCCAGCACCGCTTGATCCTCAGGGAGGTTAGCCGCAGGGCTGGTATCAACCGTCACCACCGTCGGCTCTGCGACCACCACCTCAACTGGGAGCGACGCCGCCGTTGAGCTCGACTCTGGCGCCTGCGGCTTTAAGTCATCGTGCGCCACGCCTGCAGGCAGCAGCAAGGCATCGGGCTGCTCAACCGGTGCTTGCGCCGCTTGGGCAGCCGCAGCGGCTGCATTTTGTTGTTGCAGCGCATATTGCTGGGCGGTAGCGCGCGCGGTGTTTTCGTCGACTACCATAACCGCTGGGGCGTGGGCGTCCGGCTCGGTTTCAATCACCACCGGCTCCCCCACGGTGAGCTTAGAGTCGGAGGTCACCAAGGCCGTCGCCGTATCGTGCGCGGTGGTGAGCGCGGGATCTTTAAGCGCGCCGGACTTAGGGGCATCATCCTTATTTTCGCCCCCAAAGACAAAATAACCGGCGGTGGCCACCAAGATCATGAGTACGACCAAGAGCCAGATGCGGTTCATGCGCCCATCGCTCTTAGGGCGCACCTCAACGTGCTCAATGGTGACGTTTTCCTTGATGTTTTGGCGATAGAGGCGCACGACTTCCTCGGCATCCAAGTTGAGCAAGATGGCGTAGCTGCTCACTTGGCGGCTCACCATCTTGACCACGCTCGGCGCATTGAGGCGATCGGCCTCAATGTCAGCAATGGTGGTGGCGCGCGCTTTTAACTGATCGGCCACCTGCTTAATCGATAAGCCCATGCGCTGACGGTGATAGCGCAGCACCTGACCTGCGGTCTTTAAGTCCTCAGGGTTATCCACCGGCTTAGGCGGGGGCATCTTGAGGTTTTCGGTGGTGGTTTTGCGCAGCTCTTCGGCCTCAGCCGCTTCCTCTAAGGCCTCGCGCTCCGCTTGCTCGGCGGCATTATCCAAGGCCAACACTTGGGCTGCCTTCATGGCTGGATCGTCCTCGAGCGCGCGGGTGCTATGCAAAATGGCCTCCCCGCTGTCGCTGGTGCCCACGCGCGGCGTGGTCCCTTGCGGCATGGCATCCTGCGGCGTAGTCCCCTCAGGGACGTGCTCTGCGGCCGCAGGGGCCGCATCTGACGCACCCGGTGAACCAGACGCACCGACCGCACTAGGCGGCGCGCTGCGCACAGTTTGGTCGGGGGCAAAAGCATCCTCGAGGGTGGAACCGGCGCCTTTGTTGAGAACTTCTGCGCTCTCAACAAAGGCCTGCGAGGCCTCGAGGGCAGAAGTGTTAACCTGAGGCTCATCCACCGCCTGCGGCTGGTCGTTACGACCTAAATCGCGATTCTTGCTCTTCTTACTCATGAAATTGCCCACATCCAAACCATGCTCGGCTTTGCGCCAAGCCCCTGACCGCGCGGCGCCATCCTAGCACCGTCCACCGGCCTCATATGCTAAGCCCAAAAACGGGGTCCCACGGCCTCAGCCTCAAAGTGGAGCGCCCGACGCTCCGTGCTGGGGGCGCTGTGCGCGCGGCGCTGGCTCGGCGCGTGCGCGGCGTGCGCTTATCCTTAGTGCTTAACCTGAAACTTAATCTTGTCATCCGCGCGCAG
This sequence comes from Candidatus Anaerobiospirillum stercoravium, assembly GCA_019113025.1. Classification (GTDB taxonomy): domain Bacteria; phylum Pseudomonadota; class Gammaproteobacteria; order Enterobacterales; family Succinivibrionaceae; genus Anaerobiospirillum; species Anaerobiospirillum stercoravium. Next base: position 10,016 of record DXIF01000042.1, read on the forward strand.
TGCCTCGCGCTCGGCGGCCTCAATCTGCGCGCGCAGCTTACGATCGGTCACTTGGCCTGCCAGCTGCCCACAGGCAGCCGCAATATCATCGCCGCGCGTGGTGCGGGTTACCACGGTCATGCCGTATTGCTCGACTAAGACCTTATAGAAGCGGTCGATGCGGCTATTGCTGGGGCGCTGATAGTCCGATTGCTCGTGCGGATTGAACGGAATGAGGTTAATCTTGCACGGCAAGTCGCGCAGCAAATAGGCCAGCTCATGGGCCTGATCGGTGCTGTCGTTGACGTGATCTAACAACACGTACTCAATAGTGACGCGGCCGCAATTGGCGTTGGAATTATCGATATAGTTGCGCACGGCCGGAATCAGCTCGCGCAGCGGGAACTTGCGATTGATCGGCACTAAGACATCGCGCAGCTCATCGTTAGGAGCGTGCAGCGAGAGCGCGAGCGCCACATCAACCTTGCCCGCAATCTTATTAATCGCCGGGACCACGCCTGAGGTTGAGATAGTGACGCGGCGCTTGGAGAGCGCAAAAGCATTGTCTGAGAGCAGGAGCTTAACCACCGACAAGACGTTGGCGACGTTGAGCAGCGGCTCGCCCATGCCCATCATGACCACGTTGGAGATCGGCTTTTGCTCTTGGTTTTGGCTAAAGCCCACGCGCGAGGCGGCGCGCCAAACCTGGCCGATGATCTCCGCGACCGTCAAATTGCGGTTAAAACCGGACTTACCGGTACGGCAAAACGAGCACTTAATCGGGCAGCCCACCTGAGTGGAGATGCACAGAGTATTGCGCTCTTTTTCTGGGATGAACACGGTCTCAACCAGCTGGCCCTCGCCCACGTCTAAGGCCCACTTAATGGTGCCGTCGACTGAGCGCTGCTCGGAGACAATTTCCGGGGCCTTAATGCAGGCCACCTGCTTTAACAGGGCGCGGGTCTCCTTTTTGATGTTGGTCATCTCATCGAAGTCCACGACGCCCCATTGATAGATCCACTTGAGGAGCTGAGTCGCACGAAATGGCTTTTCGCCATGGGCGAGCGCAAACTCCTTTAAGGCATCAGGATCCAAATCCATTAAGTTGATCAGATTCTCAGACATACCGACTTACGACTAGCAAAAACAAACCAACAGCGCGCACCAAAGGATCCCAAATCCCCCAGTCACCACCGGCACAAATGTGAGGTCACGCAAATTTTAGCGAAAACCTCGCAAACTCGCGATTATACACGGTTTTGCCTGAGCGTTGAGCGCGCCCTCATGGCCCCTTAGCCTAAAGCTGATAAATATCGGCGGCAAGCCGCAAAGGCGTAGCCCAAACCTAGCGTTAAAACCGCATTTTATGCGCTTTAACGCTAGGCTTACCCGTGCGCCCCACCCCACCAATTGGTGTTAATATGAGTGCACCGGCCCAAATTTTTTGTAAGGATGCCCTGACTATTCCTTTGAGTTAATGCCCGCTCGAATCCGTTTTAGCGCTTACCCCGCCGACCTTACCCCAAACCTAAGTCAAGACTCCGAACTAAGGCTGATTACCAACTGACTTTAGGATTTCCATGGCAAATAATAATGTAACGGGTGACGCCCTAGCGCGCGCTTTAGGCGCGCCCGCGTCACCTGATGCATCGGCGGCGTCACACGATGCATCTAGCGATGCAGCAGCGGCATCACGCACTGCAGCAAATAACGGCGCAACCCCCAGCTCTGGTGGCGCACCAAGCACCTCCTCAGAGGCCGCGGCCACGCCCCCTAATGACGTAAGCACTACCACTAAGACCACGCAGGAAGCTTACGCGGATGCCGCCCCTGAGGGCGCCCCACCC
>DXIF01000043.1 GCA_019113025.1 Candidatus Anaerobiospirillum stercoravium
CCCCACCGCTTTACGGAAGATATCCACCGTATTCTGCAGTGTCTTCTTCGGAAGATTTGAACCTCCGGAAATGACGACTGAATAGCTGCGTGGGATGAGCATTTACAGAGCAACTCCTCCGATTAATACAATAACCTTTTTCATTTTACATTATAAACACAGCTACGACAACAGCATAATTTTTGAGATAAATTAACATCGGCTAACCCCACTCTTACGAGTGGGGCATGCGCCGACGATTCTAGGTCAACACGGCGCCTGCTGACACTCGCGCGGCAGCACGCAGCGGCGCCTTAGCGGCGCGGTGCCGCTGCCCCATAAATGCAAAAGCGGCTCGAGGGGATAGGCTCGAGCCGCTTGGGGATAGATAAAAAAGCGCTTTTCGTTCTGCTTTCGTTACCTTAGAGCACCCAAACGGGGCTAAAGTTCCCGTGGGCGGCAAAAAAGTTGCGCTCGCCCGGCCTTCTTGCGCCTCAATCCAAGGCGCCCGCCCCGTGCTAAGATTGAGCCAAGAGCGTGACGCTCTTGGTTTCAAGCCCAAGGAGGTAAGCTATGCGGATGCACTCATTGCGTTTTACCAGCCCGGTCAGTGCACTTCTGGTACTGGCGCTAACCGGATGTGCCACAACCGCCCCAGGTCCCAACGATGCTGCAGTAGAAGCGGATAAACTTACCTTGGAGCTTACCGCGCAAATGCACCTTGAAGAGCGCCTGCTGAGCGATTATGAGCTCATTGCCCAAGTCTCGGCGCAGCTCAACCAAAATAACATTTACGATGAGAGCATGCAGCCGCGCAACAAAAGCCAAAAGTGCTTGCTGCCGTTTTTGGTTAACAATGACCAAGGCACGGTTGCCCTGTACTGGGATGGCGCGTGCCATAAGGGCTACGCCACCGGCTTAGGGCGCGTGGTGCGCACCGAAAACGGCCAAGTAACCACCGAGCTGCTAGCTGAACTCAAGCCCCACGAGCCCCATACCCTTTACACCTACCTCCATTACAGCGTCGCGCGCGCTGAAAGTGAGGTCGGCACCAGCTTCTTACAATTAAGTTCGGGCAAGCTGCGCGGGCACAGCGCGACCCTCGGCTACTCTTACGAAGACTGGGCGGCCGGACATTATGACTTAAGCTATCGCTATGAGGACACGACCAACTTTGTCAGTGCAACCAAGGTGGTCGACTTGTTAAATGGCGAGAGCTCGTTTATCTTGGCTTATCCTAATTTCAGCCACGACCTCTTAGAGGCCCACGACAATGTCTTAAGCTCTATTGACCGCACCTATCGCCTGCTCGAGGGCGCTACCACGGTCGGCCTGTCCTTTATTTGGCTTAAAGACGGGCGCATCTTAGTGCGCGACAACCAAACGCAGCAAGACCAAATCCTCAGCCAATCAAGCCCAAAGCTGACTGAGCTTAATGCCCATATCGCGCAGCTCAAAGCGCAGGTGAAGGAGCGCACCGATGACATTGACGCAGAGATTAACGCGGGCTTAGCGCAGCTGGAGCGCTACCACGGCCAAAAGTGCGCCACGCCGCAGCCGCTCTTTAACGGTGATAACGTCAACCACATCTGCGACTATTTGCGCACTACTCGCGAGGCGATGGCAGGCCTTAAATCCGCCCGCGCCGCGCGCGAAGCTTCGCTTGAGAGCTACCGCCAGCACCAAGCGCAAATGCTAGAAGAGCTCGAGGAACACCTCAAGACCTTGCGCTCAGCCCAACTTACTGCCATCCACTAACTAACTGCCATCCATTAACTGCGCCCCAGCCCAGCGCCCATTAAGTGCGACCCGCTCACGCCTTTATCCAGCCGTTACGCGTAAGCATTTTGTGTTAGTCTCAGACTAAATAACACCTACCAAGTGGGCTTGGGGTTTTAGGGGGCGCTTTTTGCCCCACTGCCTTTCTTTTGCGTTAACCTGAAATTAGAGCTCCTTTCCCCCCAAAAAGGGAATGAGCTCGATGGGTTCAAACTCAGATCAGGAGGGCGTATGCAACCAGAACAAAAGGCGCGGCTGAAGATCGATGCGCAGCTGACCGCACAAGGCTGGGTGGTGGTCAATCACGACCAAATTGCGCCGGAATACTCCGCACAAGCCGTGCGCGAAGAGCGGCTCCAAGGCGCCCTGCGCGCTGATTATGTCTTGCTTTTATTGGGTAAGGCGGTGGGCGTGATTGAGGCCAAACGGCCCGATTTGGAGCTAAACAGCCTGAGGATCAAGATTCAAGCGGAGAGCTACGCTTATTTGCAGCGCCCTGAGTTTCCAGCTTGGTCCATCCCGCTGCCCTTGGTCTTTTTGGCCAATGGCGATGAGATCTTAATGAGCCCGCCCCTCACTCCCGAGCATCAGCCCTACCAAGATGGATACCTGCGTTGCGAACGTTTTTTACGGCCTTATGAAGTGCTCAAGCTGTTAGAATCTTTGGAGCTTTGCCCCAAGAGCGCGACCAATCACTATCAATTGCTCCCACCCCTTAATCTGCCTAATTTGCGCTCGTGCCAAATTACCGCGCTCAACCAGCTGGAGCACGGGCTCAAGCAGGGACAAAAGCGCCAATTAATGGTGCTGGCCACCGGCTCGGGCAAGACTTACTTAGCATGCGTTGCGATCTACCGGCTACTGCGCTATAGCGGGGAGATTAAGCGCGTGCTCTTCTTAGTCGACCGCGTGCACCTTGCGCAAGAGACGTTTCGTGCTTTTAACCAATTCAGCGCTGACACGGAGCGTCCCTTTGCCCACTCCTATGGGCTCTATCAGCTCACCACCGACAGCACCCCCAAGCCCAATATGGTTGGCGTCTTTATCGGCACTATCCAAGGCCTCTACGTACTGATGGGTGGCCAGGATTTGAGCACTGCGCCAAGCGCTAAATCAAACGCAAATGGCGTAGCTAGCGCGGTCGGCTCCAAGCGCGCCGCTTCTGGGCCTGACGTCTTAGAGGAAGAGGAACTTCCGGTTAGCATCGTGCTCCCAAAGAAAGCCAAGCTTGCCCCCAATTACTTTGATGCCATCATAACCGATGAGTGTCACCGCTCGATCTACCACCACTGGGGCGAGCTCCTGTCCTACTTTCAGCCCAAGCTGCTCTTGGGCCTTACGGCCACCCCCATTGATGCGACGGTTGAGCTGTTTGACGGCAACGTCGCGATAAACTACAGCTATGAGCAATCGGTGCTCGACGGCATCAACGTCATCCCCTACATCTACCGCATTAGCACCGCGATCACAGAACACGGCGGAACGGTGCAAGCTGGGGAAACTATGGTAGTTAGCGCGCGCCATAGCGGTAAAACCAAGCTCACCTCAGCGCCAAGTACCGAAACGTACGGGCACAGCCAAGTTAACGACAGCTACTTGGCCCCCGACCAAATTCGCGTCATTATCCAAGAGTACAAAGACACGATCTACCCGCTGCATTTTCCCGAGCGTGAGCCCAATTTACGCCTGCTGCCCAAGACCTTAATCTTCACCAAAAACGAACGCCACGCGCAGCTGGTGGTGACCATTATTCGCGAGGTTTTCCACTTGGATGAACGTGATCCCTTGGTGCGGCAGATCACCTACTCAGTTCCCAATTCCACGGCCTTGATCAACGAGTTTCGCTCTAGTAAGGAAGTGCGCATCGCGGTCACGGTGACCCTGATGGCGACCGGTACCGATATCCGCGCGCTCGAGGTACTGATGTTTTTGACCCCAGTACAATCCAAGGTCTTGTATGAGCAAATGCGTGGGCGCGGCGTGCGTACCATTCCTGATGACCATTTACGCAAGGTCACCCCCAACGCACGCTGTAAGGATCACTTCCTCATCATCGATGCCGTGGGCGTCACCGCGGAAGATAAGCTCATTCCGCGAGTCAATACCAAGTGCCGCGAACCGCTGCCTACCCTTGAGTTCTTATTACAAGAGCTTGCGCGCGGCATTGTATCTAATAACAACTTCATGTGGCTGGCGCACCGGCTGCTGCTCTTAGCACAACGCACTGCTCCCGATGAGCTGGCTGAACTCAAAGAGCTGGCACCGAGCTTGGACCTAAAGCACTTAGCGCAACAGCTTAAGGATGCCTGCGCGCACGGCTTGCTCCCACTCTATGAGGACTGTAATGCGCCCAATCGCGAGCGCAAGCAGCTAATCGCATGCCTTCTCACGCCGCCCAGTGTACGCTACAAGCTCATTGAGCTCAGCTACGGTTACGTCAAGCTCCTCCCCCAACAACGCGACCTTATCACCAGCGCGGGCTTTTCCTGTGAAGACAGCAAAAACCAAGTGCTACTCTTTGAGCAGTTATTGGAGCGCCTCGCGCAAGAACATGCCTTGCTGGCGCAGATCAAACAAGGCACAGCGCCTGTTGAACGCCTCACCGGCGCGAACTTAAGTCATCTGCAACGCTACTTCTTCCACCGCTACCCGCAATTCACCCTCAATGGCTTGTGGCTCGACTACTCCGTCTTGGCCGCGGCATTGGGTACGCACAACGTCGTGCCCTTGAAGTTAGATGAAGGCTACGAGGGTGAGGCGCAAACCAACGTGCTGACCTTGTTCAACTTTGCCTTTAAGCGCAGCACGCAGTTAGTCTCGCGCGCCAACCCTCAGTTTCTGGACGCCAAGCTGACGCAATGGTTGGAGCAACGCCACGAGGCGCAAGCGCGCGAACCCCTCTTGCATGCTCATGGGCTGGGCCACGAGATCACTCCTGAGCGACGGCAAGCATGGTACCAATTGGCCCAGTACATCGCGATCAACGGCGCCATGGGTAAGATCCAGCACCTACGCCTAACTAACTCCGACCTCTTCTACCGCCTACAACGCAGCTTAGCACTACAGGAGATGGAGCAAGAGCTCAGCTCCCTCAACGACCTCATCTTATTGACCGGCTAACACCATCAGCCCCAAGCACCGTACGCCCTAAGCCCGCGCTTAAACCTCGTGCCCACAAGCCCGTGCTAAGGCCCCTCAGCCTCAGCTTGCAGCACTCAGCGCCGCACCAATCCACTGCAACCAGTGCGACGCCCTTGAAACTTCAGCAATTTGTTAACGCGCTCAAATAATTTGGGCACATATCGTCATAAACTACCGAGGCAGTTTGCGTCAGCTACATAGCTTCGGCCCTGCAGTCTGGCGATCTGTCTGGTGTTCTGCTTCCTGTCACCGTAAGGATTGCTCCTGGCTATGAATAATTGCGCCCCACTTACCCCTCAAGAGATCAAACACAAACTCAATGAGATGGCTGAGGTCCTCTCAGGCTACGGAGTAAGCGGTACCGACTACTTAAGTGCTATAACCTACCTCATCTTCCTTAAGATGGATTACGAGCTTGACCGCTTTGGTTTAGCCTCACGCCTCCCTCCCAACTGTCGCTGGAATAGCTTGGTCAATCCTGACGAACCGCTCAGCTATGACGAACAGCGCCAGCGTTACAATGAGATTTTGCAGCGTCTGGCCTCGCCTCTGAACCAGGATGCCTTAACGCGCAGCATCTTTGCCCAAGCCCAAAACAAGATCGACCACCCGATCTACCTTAACAAGATCATCACCCTGATCGATGAGGTTCAATGGCTCGATTTTGATAACGACGTTAAAGGCGCGATCTACGAGCACCTCTTAGAAAAGACGGGGCAAGATGCCAAGAGTGGTGCGGGCCAATATTTCACCCCCAAGGTGCTGGTCGATCTGATGGTTGAATTGAGCGACCCCCACAGTGACGAAGTGATCTGGGATCCCGCCTGCGGTACTGGCGGCCTATTGCTCAGGGCTTACAAATGGGCCCAGCGTCAAACCCTGTCCGAGAGCAAGCTGCAGTGGCTCAAAGAAGAAGGCCTGCATGGGCAAGATAATACCCCGATGGTAGTCACTTTGGGCGCCATGAACATGTACCTGCATGGCATTGAGGGTAAGAAAAGCCCCATTACCTTAGGTGACTCGCTCTTAGAGCTACCGGAGAGCGCAGCCGATGTCGTGCTGGCCAATCCGCCTTTTGGCGAGCGCGCACAGGGCTCAATTGCCATTGAGCGCGCCGACTTCATCACCAAGACCAATAACAATCAACTCAACTTCCTCCAGCACATCATGAGCTTACTCAAAGATGGTGGCCGCGCTGCGGTCATTGTGCCGGAAAACATCCTGTTTTGTCAGGCGGGAACCGCCATTCGTCGGGCTTTGTTGACCCAGTTTAACCTGCACACTATATTGCACCTCCCAGCGGGCATTTTCTTCGTCGATCAGATCAACACCTACATCTTGTTTTTTACCAAAGGCGAGCCAACTCAAGAAATTTGGCACTACGACCTGCACACCAATCAAAACTTCACCCCGGTGCACAACCCGCTCAAGCGCCAACACTTAGAAGACTTCATTAAGTGCTATAACCCGACGGGCAAGGGTATCTTTGGTCCGCGCAGTGAAACCTATCACCCAGAGCTCAACCCAAATGGATGCTGGCGCAAGTTCCCGGTCAGCTCATTTCTCAACGATCAGTATTGCAGTCTCTTTGTCGAGACCTGGATTGAACCGCCGACCAATCCCTTAGCCCAGCTTGATTTGAGCCAACTGCTCGACTTAATTGAAGCGCGCACCCACACCATTTTGGACGCGCACCACCAAATTAAGCTCATCCTTGCCCAAGCCGGGCAACCCCAACCAACGGCGCAAGTGCCTGCTCCCGCCGCAGGGCCCAACGCCCCCAACCGCTGAACCAGCCTTGCCCCAAGCCTGAATTTGCTCAGACTGACCCATTGCCTCAAGCACTTCCAGCTGGGCAACACAAACAAGACCAAAACTTCGCGCTGCGCGCCTGCCCTAAACATGAGGCTAACTCACCATGCGTTCTAAAGTCCACTTGCCCCAAGATACCCTCAACTGGAAGTTTGGGGAATTACGAACCAAATTGCTCGCACAAGCCATGTGCGGTCAACTGGTAGCCCTTCCTTCCCCCTCAAGTTTGGCGACTAACTACGACTTAGCGTCCCCAACCGTAGCAGATGAGCCCTTAGCCCTGCCCCCACACTGGCAAAGGGTAGCACTCAAGCAAATCAGTACCATTATCGCAGGCCATACACCTGCGTCCAATGCAAAATATTGGGAGCCCCCAACTATCAACTGGATTACTCCAGCTGATCTACGGCAAAGCCAAACTCCCTACATCACCAACTCGGAACGTAAGATTTCGCCGTGTGGGCTCAATAACAGCCGCTGTAACTTAGTGCCCCAAGACAGCGTCATCTACTCCACACGCGCCACTATAGGCTTGGTGGCGCTGACCGCCCAGCCAAGCTGTACTAACCAAGGCTGCATGGCTTTAATCCCAAAGCGCAACTTAATTGAGCCCAAATGGCTTTATTACGCCCTACAATTTGTCACCCCAGCACTAAAAAAGCAGGGCAAAGGCTCCATCTTCCAAGAGGTTGCTAAAAGCAAATTTAGTGCATGCCTAATTCCCCTCCCCCCCTTGGCAGAACAGCGCTCGATCTGCACCGTGCTCGATGCGCTCATGGAGCAAGTTGAGCGCATGGAACAAGCTTACCAAGAGCTGAGCGGCCCAATTGCCATACAACTTGAACAAAAGCTGCTAGAGCTTGCCACCCGTGGCCAGTTGTTACCACAGATAGAGCTCAACGCAGCAAACACCCCCACAGCAGCGCATGTCACCTCAGCTATCAGCAGCGCTACCTCAAACTCTTTGCGTCCTGTTACTCGAGAAAAAGAGCCTGATGCACTTCCACCTACTTGGCACTGGTTGCGTTTAGGCCAACTCACCACCAAAATCACACGAGGCGTCTATAACATCCCCCATAATGTTGGGCCCGAACACGGTTTTCCTTTGCTTGCCATAGCTGACATCAGCAGTTCCGGGCAACTAAATTTTTCTGCCGTAAAGCGCTGGGTCGCGACTGAATCATGGCGCGACGAAAACAAAAGAGCCCCCATAGCACCCAATGATGTCATCTTGGCGGCAACCGGCTTATCAGGCAAAGTGGCACTGGTTGAGACTGAACGTCCCTTCATTGTTACTCATAGCTTGGCGCTAATTAAGCCCCGCCCCAATCTCATCGTACCAAAATTTCTTTTTTACGTGCTGCGTGCCCCTGCCTTTCAAAAATGGCTCCAAAGCAATCGCAACGGTACCGGGATCAAACACGTTGCTATGAGCAAGCTTGAACGCGTGCTCATCCCTGTACCACCCTTATCCGAGCAGCAGCACATTGTGGCCTGTCTCGATGAGTTATTGCCTTGGCTTACCCGCGTCCCAGCCCTAGACGACTTGCTCAAGTCTTGACTTCCTCCCCGCTCTTACGCGAGGGGATTTATCCTGCTATGACAATAACACCCGACCTCAAGCGCACGGCGCTGCATTAGCGCTGCCAATCAGGATCTTCGATTAAGGTGTAATAGGTCGGGTCCACCGACTGGGAGGCGGCTTTTCCAGGCGCAACCTTACCGGGAGCAGCCTGACCAAGCGCCGTTGGGGCCGACGTCGTTGGGGCCGCCGATGTTTGGTGGGACGCCACTTGCGCTGGAGCGCTGCGCGCGGCAATCAGCTTTTTGACCGGGCCATAGCTGGTGCGATAGCACGGCAAGAGCGGCAGCTCCTGAATTAAAGCAAGGTGCGCGGCGGTAGGATAACCCTTGTGCTGACCAAATTGGTACTGTGGGTACTGCTGATCTAAAGCATAGAGGTCGGCATCGCGCGTGGTCTTGGCCAAAATCGAGGCGGCAGCAATTTCGGCGACTTGCGCATCGCCCTTGACCACCGCTTCGCTGTAACACGGTAAGGTCGGGGGCACTAAGTTGCCGTCGACTAAGGCGAGATTGACTTGAACTTTGAAGTTAGCACACATCTCATCGTAAGCGCGGCGCATCGCCAAAAAGGTCGCGCCAATGATGTTGAGCTGGTCAATCTCTTGCGGGCTCGCGCGGCCAATGCCCCAGGCCTTGGCTTGCGCCTTGATGATGGGCGCTAAGGCATCGCGTTTCTTTTCTGAGAGCTTCTTGCTGTCATTGAGCCCTTCAATCATGTGGTCATGATCGAGCACGACGCACGCGGCAACCACATCGCCCATTAAAGGGCCACGCCCGGCCTCATCAAAGCCGCACACGACATTGGTCTTGGGATCTAACGGATAGACATAGGGCGGCAGCGCTACCGTCTTGCGGGCACGTTTGGTCGCAGTCTTTGTGGTGGTCATGGCTCTTAGCTCTTAGCACTCAAGTTGCTTTGGGGTTAGATGAACTACCTACGCACTTACGTGCGAGGTTTCGCAAGATCGCTGCCTTGCTTTTAGTAATGCTCCGGCATCTGCTTTTTGATGCAAATTACGGATCACTACGGGCTTGTCCACAAAGCCCCCATTGGCT
>DXIF01000044.1 GCA_019113025.1 Candidatus Anaerobiospirillum stercoravium
GCCGACCACAGGCACACCTGATCTCATGGCTGTAACTCCCCCAGCGCGCCCCCCGAGTGCAGTTAACGCAATGAGTGCAGTTAACGCCGTGAGTGCAGTGAGCGCAGTTAACGCCGTGAGTGCCGTCATGCGCCGCGGCGCGCGCTTGGCCCTAGTGCTGACGCTCTGCGTTACTGGCATTAATAGCGCGACGGCCGACCCTGAGGTGGAAATTGGCGCCGTGCCCCAAGTGGGCAGTCCCAGTGAGCTAGCTGCTAATACTGCTCAGACTGCTAATGCCCAGCGCTTAGCGCCGCAAGATGTCGCCCCCAATCTTGAGGAAGAAGCTACATTAGGCCCGGCCCATCCGACGCCGGACATTTCCTCTCAAAACATTTTGCGCAATAGCCCGAATCTTGAGTATGAGCGCACCCTGCTCTTGCAACACGATCAACTGGTCAAACGCTATCACAGCAATTACGATGAGGTTAATCGTGGTAAGCAACCTGCGAACAAGACCGAGCCGTGCCTCATCAACACCGATTTGCTCAATGGCATCGGTAACGATAAGTCGATCGTCTTTTGGGAAGGCTCGTGCCAAAACGGTTTAGCTGAAGGCTTTGGCCGCGTCTATGTAGTCGACTCCGGGCGCAAGACCTTTGAGCTTTTGGGCAACTTCCACTCCGATGAGCCGCAGTTCACCACGATCTACTATGCCAAGAACACCACGGTGCAAAGCCAAACCGTCTTCTTCTATGGCAAGGCCAATCGCTACCAAAGCTCAGGCATCACCATCAATGCCAACCATATCAACAACGACTTGATCGTCAGCCTGCAATTTGTCGATAAGGTCAACCTCATCACCTATCAAAAGGAAATCTCCAAGAACTCCAAATATGTGCTCAACATCGAGGACTTTGGCAACTACGTCCACATGATCCACGACTTGAGCAATACCCCTTATAGCACCTTGACCATGTCCTATCGCCTGCGCGATCGCTCAAGCAACGAGCAAGTGGGCTATAGCTTCACGGGACTGACCAACGGCACCTTGCAGGGGCGCTATCGCGACGAGCAAGGTATCGAGCACTCCATTCAAGTAATCCCTGAAGACGTGCTCTTGCATATCAATCGGGTCAACGAGTTTGTCGACGTCAACATCGAAAACTGTATTGAAAACGTGATCAAGGCAGTGCCGGTGATCAACGCCTACTTGCAGGTGATCTGCGCTCCAACCTACCAAGACACAGTGTGCGAGCGCATGCAGTGCAAGCAGATGTGCCAAATAGGCAGCACCATTACCCCAGAGGATGCCACGGTCAAGGAATTGCTCTTGCGCTTGGTGGAACACCACAACCGCCATCCATTGCGCAGCTACCTAGCGCAAGCAATTCAGCATAGCGCCATGGTCGCCCAGAGTAAGCAAGCCGCCGCCGAGCGCCAAAGCCAAGCGCTGCTGACGCCCAAACCGCCGCACGAGCAATACATAGCCGCGCAGCCGGTGCAAGTGAGCGCGCCCCCGCCGCCTGCGCAGCCCCAGCAAGTTGATACCGCGCCAATTCCCGTTAACGACGGCCGTCCGTTCCCGAACTTAGAGCCGCCCTCACCAAACGCGACCACGGCCCCAGCCATGGCTGACCTTGGGGGCAGTAGTAGCAACAGCGTCTTTGTGCCGCGGTCAGACCTGCGCGCCCAAGTTGCTGCCGCCCCAGCCGCCCCAGACGGGGTTACGCCGTCAGCCCCGGCTGAGGTGGGGACAGTGGAAGCTAGGGGTTCTGAGGCGCCTCAGACCTTGGATGACGTCCTGTTGCCAGCGGATGCTGATGCCGCCGATATTGCCGCCGCGCGCCAGCGCCTAGAGCTGCAACAAGCCGCGCAGCACACCGACTTGGCTGGGACCTATGTTGCCACGGAGCGTACGACCTTAACCTCAGAGGAGCAACGCTTGCGTGAGGATATCGTCAATGCCGAGATCAATCGCTATGTCGATGCTCAGCCGCAACCGGACTTGGCCCCGGACGCACCGCCGCCTGCGCGCGCGCCCTAGTCATATTGCCCATAGTCCGAGCCTAGAGTCCGAGCTCAGTGCCCCCAAATAAAGCAGTCAATTTCTACCTTGCTCCATAATAGAGCGCTTTTGCCGTGGCGCGCGCTATGGGCTAGGATTGAGCGATTAACGTAGGTGGCGCCACAAAACGCGCGGCCCAACGCGCTGCCAAGCGTGCTGTCAAGCGCGCTGCCTACGCTCATATTTGTGTTTGCTTCATGCTATTTTCTTCATGCTATTTGCTTCGTGCTAGAGGTTGCTCATGAGCTTTGTAAGTAAGGTGGTCGTGCCTACAGGCGCTAAGATCACGTTAGATGCCGCCGGTAAGTTGTCAGTGCCTGATAACCCTATCATTCCGTACATTCGCGGTGATGGGATCGGCGCAGACATCACCCCGGTGATGCATGAGGTGGTCAATGCGGCCGTGGCTAAGGCTTACGGCGGTAAGAAGGCAATCTCTTGGATGGAGATCTTCGCCGGTGGTAGATCTTGCGAGGTCTATGGCGAAAACGTCTATCTGCCTGACGAGACCATGGAGTTAATCCGCGACTACCACGTCGCGATCAAGGGCCCGCTCACCACCCCAGTCGGCGGCGGCATTCGCTCCTTAAACGTCACCATGCGCCAAGGCTTAGATCTCTATATCTGCCTGCGCCCGGTGCGCTACTTCAAGGGCACCCCTAGCCCAGTTAAGCATCCGGAGCTGACCGATTCGATCATCTTCCGCGAGAACGCCGAGGATATCTACGCCGGGATTGAGTGGGAGGCCGATAGCCCTGAGGCGGCCAAAGTCGTAGCCTTCTTACAAAATGAGATGGGCGTGAAGAAGCTGCGCTTTACCGAGCATGTCGGCATTGGCGTCAAGCCAATGAGTAAGCCGGGCACCGAGCGCTTAATTCGTGCTGCGATCGAATACGCCATCGACCATGACCGCAAGTCGGTCACGATTGTCCACAAGGGCAATATCATGAAGTTCACCGAAGGTGGCTTCAAGAAGTGGGGCTATGAGTTAGCGCAGCGCGAGTATGGTGCCACAGCCGATGATAAGGGCGTGGTCTCCTTTACTAATCCTAAGAGCGGCCAGCCGATTGTCATCAAGGATTGCATCGCCGACGCTTTCTTGCAGAACATCCTCTTGTACCCACAAGACTACGATGTGGTCGCGGCCATGAACCTCAATGGCGATTACATCTCCGACGCCTTAGCCGCCATTGTCGGTGGTATCGGCATCGCTCCAGGTGCCAATATTGGTGCGGAGGCAGCGATCTTCGAGGCCACTCACGGCACCGCCCCGACCATTGCCGGGAAGGGCATCGCCAACCCAGGCTCGATTATCCTGTCGGCTGAGCTGATGCTGCGTCACTTAGGCTGGGATGAGGCCGCCGACCTTATCATCAAGGGCATGGAAGGCGCCATCAGCTCAGGTCACGTCACCTCCGACTTTGCCGCGCAAATGGACGGCGCTCAGGCCTTAAGCACCAAGGAATTTGGTCAGGCTATCATCGCTGCGATGTAGCCCGCGCGTGGCGCTTTGCGCCACAGCGCGCGCCGATGAGCAAACTGCGCTCATCGCATTGCACCTCAATTTGCACCAAGCCCACAGCCGCCATGCGGCCGTGGGCTTGGTGCATTGAGGCAAGAACCTAAATCTTGGAGGGGCGTTGGCGCTTAGCTTTGCGCAGCTAAGATTTGGTTGACGCGCGCTAAGTCCTCGGCGGTATCCACCCCGCACTCAGGAGGGCGCTCAGTGATCGCAACCGCAATCGACATGCCGTAGTGCAACAAGCGCAGCTGCTCTAAACTCTCAGCTTGCTCCAGCTCTGCCGGTTCACGCTGCAAGTAATCGAGAATAGTGCGCACGCGATAGCCGTAAATGCCGATGTGGCGGTAGTGCTTGAACTTAAGCTCAGTGACCTCGCCTGCCATAAAGTTATCGCGCTCATAAGGAATCGGAGCGCGGCTAAAGTACTGGGCAAAATGATCTTGGTTGAACACGACCTTGACGCAATTTGGGTCAAAGACATCGCGCACCGTGGTAATCGGGCTGCACAGGGTCGACATATCGGCATTTTTGGTGGCAATGAGGGAGGCCACGGTGTCGATATGCTCGGGGGTGATCAGCGGTTCATCGCCTTGGACATTGACCAAGATCAGGTCTTGCGGATAGTGCTCCAGCCCCAGCATTTCCGCGATCCGCTCGGTGCCCGAGCGCGGCTTCTGCGAGGTCATGCACACGCGCAGCCGCGAGTTTTCCAGCGCCAGCGGCGCTAAGGCCGCAGCCACGGCCTCATGATCAACACAGGCAATTACCCCCAGCGCCTGTGAGGCTAGCGCCTTTTTGCACACTTGGCAAATCATGGGCTCGCCGCCCACTTGCGCCAGCGGCTTGCCCGCTAAGCGGGTTGAGGCATAGCGGGCGGGAATTGCCACCACGTAATCAACGTGCTCACTCATATTAAAAATCCTCCACAACGACAGCGCCCATTATAGCAAGGGCGCCCGCGGGCGCCCTTTCATGGTCGGCAAGACTCCTTGCCCTACTACCTACTTCTTGGCTTTAGCCTTGCTCCCGGCCTTGCTCCCGACTTTAGGCTCAGCTTTGCCCGCAGGCTTAGCCTTGCTCCCAGCCTTAGGCTTGACCGCCTTGTTAGCAGGGGCCTTAGCTTTAACCGGTGCCGTTTTTGCCGCAGGCTTCTTGGTGGCCTGAGCCGCGACAGTCTTAGTCTTAGCCGCAGGCTTCTTAGTGGCCTGGGCCGCGACAGTCTTAGTCTTAGCCGCAGGCTTCTTGGTGGCCTGAGCCGCGACGGTCTTAGCCTTAACCGCAGGCTTCTTTATCGCAGGGGCTTGGGGCGTTTCAGCCTGAAGTTCAGCCACGCTGGTCTTAGCCTTGGTTGCTGGCTTCTTGGTCACAGGCTGCTTGGCCGCTGGGGCCTTAGCCCCTTCCGCCTCAGGCTTGACCTTGAAGTGCTCGCTCTTAGGCGCGGTAAAGTTAGGACGCAGCTTGAGGCGCTCCTTGACGTCATCAAACAAGGTATAAGCGACGTCGTTGAAGGTGTCCGCGTAGGTAAAGGTGACTCCACTCTTAACCTGCTCTGGCAGCTCCTTGACGTCACCCTCGTTGCCAATCGGCACGATGAGGTTAAAGATGCCCATGCGGCGCGCGGCAATGACCTTTTCGCGCAGCCCGCCAATCGGCAGTACGTGACCGGTTAAAGTCAGCTCGCCGGTCATGGCATAACCGGACTTTGGCGCCTCGTTTAAGGCTAAGGACAAGAGCGAGGTGGCCATGGTGACGCCCGCCGATGGGCCATCCTTAGGAATGGCGCCCTCTGGGACGTGCAAGTGCACCGTCTTGTTGGCAAAGAAGTTTAAGCTCTGGCGTGGCTTCTTGCTGCTCTTGCCGTTATTGCCGTCATTGCTGTCAGTATCCTCCGCCTCAGGCTCTTCTGGGCCATAGAGCAGTTCCATCTCGGCCGCGTCGCGGGCTGCAAGCTGCTTTAAGTCCGCGTACCAGCCTAAGTGCGACTGCATGAAGCTATAGGCAATATTGGCCGACTCCTTCATGACGTCGCCTAATGAGCCGGTGAGCTTAAAGCCAGCGCTGTCGTGGTTGGTGACAATCGACTCCACTGGTAAGGTGGCGCCACCCACCGAGGTCCACGCTAGGCCGGTCATAATGCCTACGCCTTGGAGCATCTTCTCGCGTCGAAATGGCGCGGTGCCCAAGTAAGCCTCTAAGTCACCCGGCTTAATCGTGATGCGGCTCTTGCCCTCAACCAACTTGACCGCGGCCTTGCGGATGAGCTTGGCGATAGCGCGCTCTAAGCTGCGCACCCCGCTTTCGCGCGCGTAGCCCTCAATTAAGCTGGTGATGGTCTCGTCAGGGATCTTGATCCGGCTCTTAGGCTTAATGCCCGCGGCCTCATAAGCGCGTGGAATCAAGTGCTTTTGGGCAATGGCAAACTTTTCCTTGGCGATGTAGCCGGAGAGGCGAATCGGATCCATACGGTCCAACAATGGCGGCGAGATGGTCTCGGTACCATTGGCGGTACAGATAAAGAGGCAGCCCGATAAATCCAGCTTCTCATCTAAGTACACGTCAAGGAAGTTCTTGTTTTGCTCGGGATCTAAGGTCTCAAGCAAGGCCGAATCAGGGTCACCATGATAGGATTTACCCAGTTTGTCGATCTCATCGAGCATGATCACCGGGTTCATGACCTTGGTCTCGCGCAGCGCCGCCACAATCTTGCCCGGCATCGCGCCAACATAGGTCTTGCGGTGACCCTTGATCTCCGAGACGTCATCAATACCACCTAACGACAGGCGATAGAACGGACGGCCTAGGGCTCGCGCAATCGACTTACCAATCGAGGTCTTGCCCACACCTGGCGGGCCCACAAAGAGCATGATTTGACCAGAGGTCTCGCCCTTTAAGGCACCAACGGCTAAGAACTCAATGATGCGATCCTTAACGTCTTGCAGGCCCTCATGGTCTTCATCCAAGATCGCGCGGGCGCGCTCTAAATCAAAGCTCTCCTTGGCCTCAGGCTGCGCCTCAGCCTTGGAGTCAGTCTTAGCCTCAGCCTGAGCGTCAGTATCGGCTTCAGCCTGTGCGTCAGTATCGGCGTCAGCCTGTGCGTCAGTATCGGCGTCAGTATTAGCCTCAGCCTTGGAGTCAGTCTTAGCCTCAGCCTTGGCCTTGGCGGCTAAAGCGGCATCCGCTTGAGCGTCTTGAGCGGCTTCCGGCTTGGCTTCGTCCTTGGTCTCGTCTTGGGGGGCGGCATCCGCCTCCGGCTGAGCCATCAGGTCCTTGGCCTTCTTACCCCAAGGAATGGTGGTCAGAATGTCGATGTAGTTACGGGTGACACCGTACTCAGGACTTGCGGTCTCCAAGAGCGAGAGCTTGGCAATTTCGTCCTCAAAGCGGGCCTTGATGTGCTCTGGTGGATTGAGCTTGGCCATACGCTCCTTGAACTTCTCGACATCGAGATCCTTTTCGTCGGCCACAAGGCCTAATTCCTTTTTGATCTCGTTTAACTGCTCGCGCAGGAAGTAGTCCTTTTGGCGCTTTTGGATGTTGTCGACCACCGAGGTGCGAATCTTATCTTGCAGCTTGACTGCCGCCAGATCGCGCGTGATGAGCTCAAAGCTCAGCTTAGCCCGCGGCAGCACCGGCACCGTGTCTAAGACCTGTTGCAGCTCCTCGTTGGAGGCGCTGGTTAAGGCGGCAGCACAGTCGGCAAGTACCGACGGATCGGACATATTAAGATGCGCCAAGTACTGGCGAATCTCCTCGGTGATGAGCGGGTGATTTGGTACCAGCTCTTGCAGCGCTAAGGTGATACCGAGGCTGTAGGCACGCAGCTCTAACGCGCGCTGAGCGCCTTCTTGGTTTTCATCGAGGTTGCTCACCCCAAAGATGACCTTGCCCCCTAAGAGCGCGGCGAGCTTGGAGCGAATCATGGCCGCACGTTGCAGCGCGCCCCACTTATCGTTGCGCCCCAGGCCTAAGGCCTTGGCCTTGGTCTTATCAGCGCTGTCACCTGCGCTAGCCTCCGCGGCATCGCCGGACGCAGTCGCGGCGCTCTTAGCCTCGCTGTCTTGGTAGTCAGCTTGGTCGCGCTCGGCCTGATCTTTAAACTCAGACTCGGCCTGTTCGCGCTCTGAGAGCGCAATCTGGGATAAGTCCTTGCCCTGCATTAAGTAGCTCAAGAGCTCCTTTAAATCCGGGGACATCGGCTTATCGCCGTCGATGACGATGCGGGTCTCAGTCGAGCCATCTTCGTTGGTCTGATCCCCCAAGATATCAAAGCCCCCGGAGGCGCCTGGCGCGTCGTCATCTGCTAAGGCCGCGCCGCTTACGTCATCGACCTGAGCAATCAGCTTGGAAGCGGCCGCATCACGGCGCAGTTGCTGCTCGTGCTCCTTTTGGATCTCATTTAAGCGCAGCAGCAAGTCCTCGGAGGACTCACGCCCCGGCATAAAGGTCACGACCGCGGTATCGTCATTGATAAAGCCGATATTAGGACCGGTCACCGGCGCTTCGAGATCTTGCTCCTTGGGGGTCTGCTCTAAGATGCCGGCCACCGCCTTGGAGGTAAAGTCCTTGACCGCCTGCTGGGTGTCCTTTTCCTCCTGACGGCCGACCTTGGCAATCAGGGCAAAGAGCTCATCGCGGCGGCTACCTTGATCCTGGGTCGACTTAGCATCTAACAGCGCGCTCATCGCAGATAGGAACTGGGCATCGTCGGCCTCGGCCTCAGGCGCCTTATGGCCTAAGCTATCCGCGACCACATACGGGGCCTCATCCTCTGACGCTGAGCGCACGCGCTCGGCCTTGAGCAGCTTTAAGAAGTCCGCGGTCAGGGCACTGAGCGGCTGATCTGCGCTCTCGCTTGGGTCCTGAGCCGCGCCTGGGGCCTCAGGTTGAGCCGCGCTCTGAACCTGAGCCTCAGTCTTGGCCTCAGTGGGCTCGTCAGCAGCGGCCGGTGCCGACGTAGAGCTTGAACTCTGCTCCAGCGGACGGCTTGCCTCTAAGACTGACTTGACGGCGCTAAGCTCGCGCTCGGATGGGCTCAAGAGCGAGGCAGCAAGCTCGCGCGACTTAGGGGCTAAGGTCTCCCAGTCTTGCATCAGCTGCGCGCTGCGTTCGCTGAGTAAATCGTTGATTTCGCGGTTGTACTCGTTGAGCTTATCCAGCTCCAGCTGGCTAGGCCGCGCCAAATTAATGGCAATACGCTCCTTGGCCTCAGGGCTTAAGTCCCCTAAGCCTAAGAACTCAAATAAGGTCTTAAGCTTGGCCTTGGACAGGCAGCCAATGCGCTTGTCATCGTGGGTGAGCACATAGCGCCATTGCGCTAAGTTTGGGGTGCTGTCCGCCGCAGGCGACGGCGCGACCGGCTCTAATTCGATGCCAATGTCGCGCGCGTACTCAAAGCGCTCTTGGCGCAGCGCGGCGATCTTCTTTTCAAACTCGACCGAGCGGGTCAAGCTATCGCGCAGTGCTTGGGTGTTGGCAAAGAGCTTGTCCTTTAAGGTCGGGTTGGCGAGGCGATACTCAATTTCAGGGTAGCGCACCGAGGCCCAGTTGGTCACAGGGTCGTGCTCAATGATGCTGACGCGGCGTACGCCCTCAACAATGAGGTCGATGTCCTCACCCGTTGAGCGCGCCGACATTAAGCGCACGACGGTGCCGACCTTGGGCAGATCCTCTAAGCTAAAGGACTTCTTACCCGCGGCACTTTCGTCGATGTTAAACAGCGCAAAGGTATGGTGCGAGGAGGAAATGACCTCGGTGATGATATCAAGCCAGCTGATGCTCAGCTGCACCGTGCTCAATTGCGCCGGTAACACGGGATGGCCCATGAGGGGGACCACCAGTAATTTGGATGGTAAAAGATTACCTTGCTCATCACGATAAAGGTCGGTATGAGCCAAGAGGTTATCTGGGTCAAATCCGTCGGCAACATTATGCGCGGCGTCCTTGCTTGTCTCCTCTAAAGCCGGAGGCTTGGGGCTCCCGGCCTTCAAAAGCGAGACTAACATTGTTTTGACGTCATCAAGATTGGCCATAAACATCCTTTAAGCCATGTTAGGCATGAGCATGAATTAAGAATTGGGGGCGCAAGCTACTCAGCGGCAGCGGCAGCATCGGCAGCGGCGGTCGCCTTGGTCGCAGCCTGAGCGGCCGTCTTGGCGCTCGCCTTAGCCGCTGTCTTGGCGTTAGCTTTGGTCGCAGCCTGGGCGGTAGCTTTGGTTGCAGCCTGGGCGGTAGCTTTGGTAACAGCCTTCTTGCGCGGGCGCTTGGTCGCTGCGGCAGCTGGGGCGGCCTCAGCGCTGAGGGCCGCGTCCGCTGCCTTACTCTTGCGCGCTGGCGCCTTGCGCTTAGGCTTAGCGGCCGCCTCTGCTGCCACCTCAGCCTCTAAAGCCTGTGCCACCGCGGCGGCGGCCTTTTGCTTGGCAGCGCGGATCTTAAGATTAGGAGCGGTCTCAACCAGCACGACTGGTGGCTCGGCCACAGGCGCCTCAGCCGCAGCAGCTGCGGCAGTGGCAGCCGTGGCCTTAGGCTTAGTCACACGGCGCTTGGTGGACGCAGGCGCGGCCGCCTTGCTCTGAGCGCGGGCGCGCTTGGTCGTCTTAGCAGGAGCCTGAGGCGCAGCGACCTCGGTATGCTCTAAGGCAGCGTCGAGCTCGGCAGCAATTGACGGTGCGGTCGCGGCGCTCGGTGCGGCAGCGGCCGACGCGGCCGCTGAAGCTACGCTCTGCGTCGCCTTCTTTTTCTTGCTTGCCGCGGACTTAGCCTTGGTCGCCTTCAGGGCAGCGGCGGCGATCGCAGCTGCGACCGAATCGGCCTCAGCCTCGTCGAGATCATTAAAGGCGGCAGGAGCGCTCTGAGCGGCCGTAGTTGATTGAGTCGGCGCTGCAGGCTGCGTCGGCTTCACCTCAGGCACACTGTCTGGGTAAACCATGGCTGCGGCACGCTGTAAAGCCTCAAGCGAGCTCTCGGGGGTCGCCGCCGGGGCCAGCGCTGGAGGTACTGCTGGAGTGGCAGCCGGGGTGGCGGCCAAGGTCGCAGCAAGAGTGGTCGGCGCGCTCTTGACCGGAGCTGCTGCCACCTCGGGGACATCATCCACCGCGGCGACGCTGGTCTCATTCTTAGCGGCGTCTTGGGCTTGGGCTAATTGCTCGGTGCTCAGGCGCTTGCGGCGCACCGTGACCTTAACCTCTGCCTTAGGACGATTGGAGCCGCGGGCCCGCATCTGAATGCCCATTTCGTCCACGTCATAAGGGTTATAGAGCGGGGCCGACGAAGTGACCACGCCGCTGGGCTCAGGGCCTTGCGACATCAGGTTCTTAAAGCGCTGCAAAATGGCAGCTTCTTCCTCGCGCGACTTGACCGGCATTGCCTTAGCGTTGCGGCTCGTGCCCTTAGCATTTTGCTTGGCATTAGGCTTGGTGTTAGTACGGCCATGACGCTCTGAGGCCTTAAGCTCACCTTTACGGGAGGTACGCGCCGTGGACTTGCCCGTTGACTTCACCGCGGCATTGGCCGCAGCTTTGGTCCCTGCCTTAGGCCCAGCCTTAAGCCCAGTGGCCTTATTGGGCTTAGCTTGCTTGGGCGCGGCGCTCTTAGCTGGAGCCTTAGGAGCGGCTGAGGCGGCGGCGCGCTTAACCGCGCCACTGCGGGAGTTAGCCTTAGGGCGGCTCACCTTAGTAGGGGTCACTTCACTTACTTCGGCCAGAGGCTTACTGACGCGACGGCGCGGGCGCTCGCGTTCTTGATAGGTCGCGCCTTTGCGATCTTGCACCATGCGCACGCGGCCGGTGGCCGAACCGATGATGATTTCGGTGCTCGGCAAGGCTGCACTGCGCCGAGAATTTGACTTATGAGCACTGGCGTTACGGGTGGAATGCGCTGGGCGCTTGGTAGCGGCGTTGCCCCCGCGAGGGCCCCGACTGCCATTACGAGAAGATGAATTTGCTGTCATGCCAATCAAACGCTGGATCAAAAATGACAAGAGTGAATCGGTCAAAGCGCACTGGTTGCAATCAGTACAACGACCTCAGTGCTCCGACCGAAGCTGGGAGTTAAGTCCCAAAAGACTTAATCCGCTGGACGTACGTCCTAACAAAGAAACTTGATACCGGCGCGACGCGCACGGCTTGGGGCCACAACCCACCAACACCCTGCTAAGCTCAAAGCAGATCTCACGAACAGACCACGGTGAGCCCGGCTTGGCCGATCAAAAAATCTAGATGGGGGCGGCACCACCAAAATTAAAGGGTGACCGCGCAATTTGCTACGGCACAAACTAACCTGACACGATGTGCGCCCCGCTCAGCGCAAGCACCTGAGTCTTGCCCGGGGCTAAAGCGTGCTGAGAGTAGGTAAGGGCAAGGGCCCACCGGCTTAACCTATGGGAGCCAGGGCTGGAACCAAACGGAGGAACCGTAGGAACTAAGCGGGGGAGCCGGACTACCAACAGCGTTCCAGTAACATCACCCCAGTGACGTTATCCCAGTAGCGTCATCCCAGTAACAGCGTCCCAGTAGCATCATCCCAACTTCTAGGTTGAAGCGGCGCCTAACCAGCAGTTATGGCGCCATGCTACCCGCCTCTTAATAC
>DXIF01000045.1 GCA_019113025.1 Candidatus Anaerobiospirillum stercoravium
CTGACCCTTGAGCGCAGCTACATCTATCTGCCGATCGCGGGAGTGCTCTTTTTAATTGCGCTCTTTACTCAAGGCATCAGCTTCGTTAAGCCCTTGGCACCGGTCACCATGGTGGGAGTACAAGGCAATATCGTTCAAGCCATTAAGTGGGATCCGCGCAATACCCTGCCGACGATCGACAAATACCTCAATCTGACTGAGCCGCTGTTGGGCCACAACGACCTTATTATTTGGCCTGAGTCCGCGCTGCCGGTCTTTATGGCGCAAGTGGCGCCGCTCATGGACGACCTCAACTACCATGCCTATGAGCGCCATAGCCCGATTTTGATCGGCATCCAGCGCTATGAGCCGCCGCGCACCAGCTTCAACTCGATCTATCTGCTGGGCCAAGACTTGAGCCTCGAGGCGGCGCAAGTCTACGACAAGCGCGCCTTGGTGCCCTTTGGCGAAATCATTCCGCTCGAGCAGCATTTGCGCTCCCTAGGTCCGCTCTTTAACTTCCCGATGTCGAGCTTCACCCGCGGCGCGCACGACCAACCGCAGCTTAGCCTCAAGGTCTACGACCATAGCGCCGCCCCAGTTGCAGCTGACGCAACTGACGGAGCTAACGCAGCCGTGCCCGCACCTGACGTAGCTGTGCCCGCAGCCGACGCCGCTGAGGTCAGCCGCACCCTCAATTTTGTGCCGGCGATTTGCTATGAATCGATTTTCCCGGAGCTAATTGCCGGGATGGCAGATGGCTCAACCCATGGCATCATCATGGTCTCCAATGATTCGTGGTATGGCGATACCCGCGGCCCCGAGGAGCACTTGGCCATTGCGCGCATGCGCGCCTTGGAGCTGCAAAAACCGATGATGCGCGTGACTAATTCAGGTATCACGGCCTATATCGACGCCCACGGCGCGCTGATCAAGCGCCTGCCTCCAAACGTCGATGGCGTCTTGCAAGTGGAGTTTGAACCGACTCAAGGCCAGACCCCATTTGGGCGCTGGGGTAATCGCCTCTTATTGGTGCTGATGGTACTCACCGCCCTTGCTGGTCTGATGTTACGACGCCGCACTATCAATTCTGAGCAAACAAACTTGAGTAATTTAATTCGACCCTAGTAAACTAAAGGCGCACATTGCATAACCGGCTGGGAGAGAAGTGGCTATGGAACTTGATGCAGATGCGGCCTTAAACTGCGCACAAATACGCGCCTTATTGGATAATCTGGTTGTTATGCCCGAAGACGATAGCAGCCTTGCCAGCCTGCTAGCACCGGTCTATCTGTGCCAAGAGCTCGAGGCTGCAAATGGCACCATCGCCCCGGACCTGCTCAAGGCACTTCATCTGAGCGCAGCGGCCGCGCACGAGTTTTGCCACTACTACAACGCCACCAAGAGCTATTTAACGCATCATCCTGAGCTTACAGCGGGCATTGAGCAGCTGCGCTCCTTGATGGAGCCGCTCAATGCGCGCGCGCCAAATCGCGATCCGCGCCTCATCGTCTGGGAGGAAGGCCAAGTCATTGGGCTTTCGCTTCTAGGTGTGATGTGCGGCCAAGATAATATCGAACAGTGGAGCTTGCGCCTTAATTGTGCCATGGCCTTACGCGCGGTGATCTGCGCGCTCGTGCCGAGCCTTCCGGCCCCACCGTTTTTATTTGACGCTAGCTGGAGCCACAGCTTCTTCCAGCTGTTTTGTCAGCAGTACTACCAAAGCGCCAGCTATCTCAAGGACGGCAACGACGCGTGCAGCCAATACTTTGACAATTGGCAGCACCTATACGAGCAAACCCACGCTCCGCTCACCTCCTATTGCCCTCCCCACGGCTTGGTCTCAGGTTTTGAGTGCAGCGTCAGCAAGCCCCGCTTTATCACCTTGCTCCCCATAGGTGGCATCTACAGCAACCGCATCAACTTGCTGTACTTGTACAATTGCAGCTTCCAGCAAGTCAACGAGCTGCGCTTACAAGCCTTTGAACTAGATCAGGTGACCGCTAAGCCCAGCGAGTGCAGTGCCAGTGGCCAAGAGCTCAACGACCAATGGGTCGATGAAATCAGCCCCGTGCTCAAAGCAAGCCTGCCTGCGCGCAGCTCCTGCATCTTTATCGGCCTTACCCCGGAGCAATTACATCCTGATTGGATTTCCGGCATTTTGCACACCGGCAACTCCTTTTTACTTGATGCCACGGCGTACTTGCGCGGCCGCGAAGTCGCAACGATCTTAAAGCGCCCCTTCCGCGGCGGGAGAACTCAAGACCATCGCCTGAGCTTTACCAGCAAGCCGTATTACTACCACCGCTGCCCTTGCCAGACCACGGTCCAAGCGATCAAGTTAGACCACATCGGCAAGACCTTGCGCGAGCGCATCTTAAAGCAGTACCCGCGGGTGCGCAGCCTCATCCAATATGAGCGCAAAGATTACATCTCGCAGGCTAACCCGCAGGTGATTACCTCGCAGGCTCGTACCCGGTACTTTTTCACCGATGTCGATGTCTCAAGCGGCGATAACTTCGAGCGCCTCTTGTGTGTCTTAACTGAGCTGGAGCAGTGGGGCGAGTTCAAGGAATTTCAACAGTACTGGCAAGATCGCCCGCTCGACGATGAGACCATGCGCCACTACAGCATGCCACTTATCACCTCGCGCCTCGACTTTAACCAAATTGGCGACGTGCTCGACCAGTACAACTCGCATCCTGAAGCTAAGCCCGGCTCACAGCTGGGACTGCCAGCTGCGGCCCCAGAATTTGTGGCTGCAGCTGCCAATACAGCTGAAAACGCAGCTGCTGATGCAGATGCAGATGCAGCTGATACGGACAACCTCGGCGCGCAGCTGACCCTCGCCTTATACATCTGGGAAGGCATCTTCCATTATCTGGCCGCACGGCAAGGCGCCCCAAGTGCCAAGCCCCCTAAGAGGGGCACGAGTGCTAAGAGCGTTAAGAGCGCACAGAGCGCTAAGAGCGCCTTGAGCTAAGCGCGGCGTCCATGCGTCCTGCCGCGGCAATCATCCTAAGCGGGGCGCGCCCTAAAAATGGCAGCGCGCCCACAAAACGGCCCAAACTTGGCAGCATGCCGCTAAAATCTTGGTACGAGTCGGCGCTTTTAGGCGATAATGGGGGATAGTGACATGCTATTAGCGCCTAAGCTGCAGCAAAGCGTCCCGGCGCCCGGGCTCACAGCAAGGAAGGATGTATGCGCGAGATTTTCTTTAGCAGTTCAAAAGTTCTGACCTATATCATCAAGAGATGCTACCTCAAGGGCTACCACATCAATCAAGCTAAGGCCCAACGCCTCCTTTATTGCAGCTACGGCTCGGTTATGGCCTTATTTGAGATGCGTTTAACCGATGAGCGCCCCATTACGTGGGAAGCAGGCCCGATTTTCCCGCGCGCCTTGTTTGACCACATGCACCACCAGCTCAACTTCTCTGAGCAGCAAAATCCGCTGGAGCAAAACCTCTGCCCACCAGCCATTCTCTACGTCATCAACCAGACCGTAGATAACTTTGCGCGCATGCCTTCAGACCAGCTCACTGACTTCTTAACCGCGCCGGGCACCCCTTGGTTTATTGAGTCGCAGCAAGGCGAGAACTTGGGGGTCATTATGGGCGACCAATTAATCCACGACTACTTCCTACAAAACGTCGTCAACCCTGACGCCTACCATGGTCCCACCATGGAAATTTCCATTGCCGGTTACACCAATACCGACAATATGTGGGCCTAACAGCCGAGGGCCTAGTAAGCCCGCAGGTGATCTTCACCGCAAGTGCATTCATCCAGAGCCATGCCCTCCAGCATGGCTTTGTTGTCCTAGCCCTAGCCCTAGCTAATAGCTACAACGTAGGCCCGCTCTTAGGCGCACGCGGCGGAACGGCCCCTTGCTCTAAGGGCGCGGCTGCTGCTGGTTCTACCTTGGATGCTGCCTTGGATGCTGCCTTGGGCTCAGCCTCAGGCGAGGTACCCTTAATAAAGATGCCGCGGCTGCGCTCGCCATAGCGCGCTTGCAGATAGAGCACCGAGTAATAAATAAAGGAGCCCTGCTCGTGATCAAAGGTGTCAAGTTCCTGGCCGCGCGCATCTTTACCGTCCGGCGGGGTAAGCTCAAGAAAATTGCGTCCGCGCCGCGCTAATAAGGCCGGTAACGCGGTTTCTAAATGATCAAGCAGCGCCTGCTGAGTTTGGGTGTTTATAAACTCGGTCTGGGGCGTGCGCATATAGCTCTCGACTCCGGCCTCCGTGCCCATAATGCCCATGGTCGAGTGCAGATAATTCGACATGCGCTGCTCTGCGCCCAGCTCATAAGGACGAATGCCGTCTTTAGCAAGCTGCCGCGCCGCCAAGTAGCGCTGGCGAAAGCTCTCGGGGCCGTAGCGCCCGCTTAAGTCCAAATCATAAGAGCCTAGGGTGGGGGCAGACGGGGCCACGTTCCCTGAGGCGCTGAGGCGAGCTTCAGCCTCACGCCCCACCGCGTCAGGGGGATGCTGCGCGCTTGAGCTTAGCTCAGCGTTATGAGCCGCCTCATCGGACGCCGCGACATTAGACGCAGCAACATCGGACGCCGCCAGCTGCCCGGAGAGCAGCCTCAGCTGCGCCTTTTTGACGTGCAGCAGGTGCAACTGCACTTGCAAGCGCAGCTCATCATCGATATGACGATCGTAGGACCAATGGTACGCGGCCGCGGCTGGGACCTGGACACCTACCGTCCACCCCCAACACAGCAACACCATAGGCACAGCCTGCCTCAGTGCGCGTACAAAACGCGGCACCGTGCGCAACCAGCGCCGTGGCAAGGCGGCGCCTAGTTTGAAAATCGCAGCGGCCGGTGTGGCGGTGGTCATAACCCATCCTTACAAGGCAGCCCCAAAAGGCGACCTATAACCCCATTTTTAGATCATCTTTTGCTCTTAGTCCAATCATAGCAGTTCTGCTGTGCGCAGACGGTAAAAGTGATAGGATTTCCAGACACTTTCCTACAATTTGAGTGGGGGCGCAAACTAAGTGCCAACTGCCCCAAATTAGCCCTCCTAACCTGAGCGCCCTGGCCTCATAACGTGAGCGGGGGCAAGGATTAATCTCTTGAGCACGCTTGGTGCATGCTAGAATGGCGATGTTGAGGCTTGCAGCTGCGCTTTTCTCAAGCTTGGAACCAGCTTGAGCGCAGCAGGCACCAGCGATCGCGCATTGAGGAAGAGCAAGACCTAGGATTATGGCTATGAACAATAATCTTGATAGCAAGCTGCAGCGTCCGCTGGAGTCAAGTCCAGAGCGTCTGAGCAAGGCCTCGCTCAAAGCATTAGGTAACGCCACGCCCGCCCAAGGCACGGCGCAGACGGCGCCGCGTCCGGCCCTCAATCGCCCGGCCACCACCCAATACTTAAACCAGATCGCCCATGAGCAAGATGAGGTGGGCGAGGCCCTCGCGCGCTCGATCAATCGCGTCAATCAAGGTTTAAGTCAGGCAAGCTATGCCCCCGATGATGCCGACGCCCCGGTCGATGCCCAAGCAAAGTCTATGGCGGTGTACACCAAGCTTGCTGGCAAGCTCATTGACCGCGATCAAGGACTGCAAAATCGCGTCGCGCACAACCTCTCAGAAAGTAATCACCCGATCAAAGCCAAGGACGCCGCCCACAGCCTGCAACAGGCAATGGAGCGCCTCCCCGAGCGCCTGCAAGAGGGCACCACAAGCGGCAAAGAGCTGGCTAAATTCATGGTGCAAAACTTGGTGCAGCTTGCTGACACCAAGAACATGGGCGCTGGCTTAGAGCGTGATTTGGCGATGCGCCAAATCAGCGTGCCCCAGCACCAAGTCAGCCCCCGGATGCAGCAGGCCAACGCCAAGGTCTTAGCCGCCTCGATTAACTACATCAAGCAAAACCAGCCAGAGGTCTTAGACCAACTTACCAAGCAGCCCCAACCAGAACCCAAACCCAGCGCCCAATCGCAGCAGCAGCCAACGCATCAGCCTGCGCCGCATCAGCCTGCGCCGCAACAGGCTCAGTCCACCATTTCCGATGCCGAGCTTGAGGGCAAGACCTATCTTGATATCTTCAAGCAGCGCTCGGCCCAGGGCGTCAACCAAGGCATTCCCTTTGCTCCGCAAGGCAAGGGCGGCGCTTATGACCGCATGAGCGCGGAAATCTCGCAGCGCATTCATGAGCTCATCACTAAGGCCGCGAGCAATGCCAAAAGTGGCAACTTAATTCGCCTCTCCCCCGAGGAGGCCGAGAACTTTGACCGCACCGTCAGCGCAGCGCGCGAGCGCGCTCAAGGCGAGCATGGCACCCGCCTGCAAAGCATGCTCGACCGTGCCACCACCGACCAGCAAAAGGCACGCGCCGCCCAAGGCCCCGATGGCACGCTGCCGCCCAGCACCACTACCAAGGCCACGCAGGCCGAAGCCGTCCGCGGCCTCTCTTTAAGTGAATTAAGCGCCCGCGCCGCCAAACTCCAACAGCAATTTAGAGAGGAGCGCCAGCGCATTGTCTCTGAGGGCAAGTTGCCTAACCCCGCGCAGCTGCCTGAGACCAAGTTTGACGCGCCCAAGGCCGCCGCAAGCCAGCCGACCCCAGAGAGTCAAGCGCGCCAGCAAGCGCTGAGCAATGTTGAGAACAATACGCGCCAGCTCATGGCCGCTTTAGCGCAAGCCAAGGCCGCTCTTGCCTCCAAGATCGCCCATGGCGTCCCACCTGACGCCATGGAGCAAGAGGGCACCATCCCGACCAAGCCAGAGGCCGTCGCAACCAAAGCCGCCGAACCAAACGCCAAAGCCCCAGCGCAAGCGAGCACTCCGCTTCCTGAAAGCAAGGTCACTGCTGATGCCAAAGCCCCAGCACAACCGTCCAGCGAGCCTAAGCCCGCCCCAGAGACTAAACCTGCTGAAGCCAAGCCTACGCCAGCCCCTGCTGCCGAAAGCGCCAAACCACTTGATTTGAGCTTGCTTAAGAACACCACGCTCAACGTCTCGTATCAAGCGGTCCAGAGCACGCTCTATGGTGATCTCGATGTCATACCCGGCATGACTATTCCGGTCTCGCACTTTGGTGACTTACAAAACGAAGTCATTACCCCTAATGACAAGGCCATTGAGATCTTAAAGGCGCAAGCGCGCGTCTTAGCAGCGCAACAACAAGCCCAAGCAAGCAACAATCTCACAGAGCTCGTTGCATCCACCAAGACGGCCGCGCAGCCCAACCAAGCGCAAGCGGCCGCCCAGCAAATCCTGTCTGAGCAATCCCAACAGCCGGCGCAGCCAACACCTGCCCAGCCCGCCCCGCAGGTCGTAACCTCTGGGCCACAACAAGCCGCAGCACAAGTCGCGCAGCAAGCTCAGGCCGCTGCTCAACAACTGCAGGCGCAGCAAACACCTGCCCAGCAAGCTGCACAGCAAGCTGCCCAGTCAGCGCCGCAAGTCGTAACCTCAGGCCCGCAGCAAGCCGCGGCGCAAGTTGCTGAGCAAGCTCAGGCCGCGGCCCAACAGCTGCAATCACAACAGACACAGCCCCAGCCTGCCTCGCAGCAACCAGCTCAGGCAGCACCTCAGGTCGTAACCTCGGGGCCGCAACAGGCCGCCGCGCAAGTTGCTGAGCAAGCTCAGGCCGCGGCTCAACAACTGCAAGCACAGCAGACGCCAACGCAGCAAGCTTCGCAACAGCCTGCGCAGCAACCAGCCCAGTCGGCATCTCAGGTCGTAACCTCAGGGCCGCAACAAGCCGCGGCACAAGTCGCAGCTGAGGCTCAGGCCGCGGCCCAACAGCTGCAGGCGCAGCAAACACCTGCCCAGCAAGCTGCCCAGTCAGCTCCGCAAGTTGTAACCTCGGGGCCGCAACAGGCCGCCGCGCAAGTTGCTGAG
>DXIF01000046.1 GCA_019113025.1 Candidatus Anaerobiospirillum stercoravium
ATTCCGCAAGTTCGCGCTCCCGCCGTCCTTTTCCCGCCCTTTTCCCGCCCTTTTCACGCTCATTCCAGCTCTCACGCTTCCGCGTACTCAGCGCCCAGCTATCCTTCTGTTCGCCCAATCAGCAGCAAGCCCCAACCTTTTGCCCATTTTCGCCCTCATCCTCCCTTACCCGATCCAGCCAGCCCAGCCACCTGCTACCAACGTACAAGACTCTTTTGGTCTAAGGTGCAGAGCTTTTCGCCTCGCCGCGACCTGCGGTACGTGTCAAACTAACAAGCTGCCGCCTGGCTGGCACCAAGGCCAGATTTCAGCCCCACTCCAACGTGCTAAGCCCGGCCCCACCGCTCAACTTGCCGCCCGACCTATGGTACCAGCAGCTAGCTTGAGCCGACCGCTCCGACCTGACCTCAGATGGCGGAGGCAAACCACGCCCGTAGGCCTCAAGCAAAGCTCGAGCGGCGCAACTGCGGCCCGGCCCACTCACCCCATGTACTCTCGTATGCAGCTTGGCTCAAGTTAGCGCCGCGGGGGCGCGATTTGTGCCGCCGGGCTCCGCTTGAGCGCTACCTCATGGTGCGGGCGCTGGTTCCTGATAGGGCAAAGTGGTGATCTTGAGCAGATAAGTGCGTCATTTTGGAACAAAGGACATGATTTAAGCTTAACCAGCACTTAATCTTCAGCGTGTGGGCGGCGCGGCTTGGGGCAAGCCCAAGGGCTACGGCGCCCTAGGCTAAATACGCGCTAGAGCGCATGAAATGGGGCTTGGTGCGTGGATCGAGGTATGGCTGTTTCCTAGAGCGCGGGGCGCTGGAAGCGCGCTTAGTTTCCTGGGGCAAAATTCCCCTGAAAAAAATCCCCCGCTGCCTCTTATTTTCAGTAAGATAAGCGGCAATTTTGGTTCTCGTTGCAAGCGAGTTTTCTTTTCATGTGCTTGATCACTGCCTACAACCTTGCTGCATTCTTTTTGTGTTCTGACCCGTGACGGCTTAAGTGAGCTTACGGGCACGTGCTGCGTGCTGTGCTTACTTGAGGGCGTCAGCCCAGTAGCGCCGTTTTGATTTTGGTTAGCTTTTGGGCGCTGCTGCTTTGGGCTTGGGGCCTGCAGCATGAGGCATGATCTCATTTTGGATTTGGATCTAGTGGAAAACACTACTAAGCTTGGGGCAGCCTCCGCTGCAACCAAAGAGGCCGAAGGGAGCGCCGTTAAAAGCGTTGCTCCTAGTCACCGTCCCGGCGACTTACCGGGCCAAAAGCCATCTCCTGCTGAGCAAAAGCGTAAGCCGATCTTAACGATCAAGAAACTCACCAAGCGCTTTGATAACTTCATCGCCGTCGATGAAGTCGACCTCACCATCTATGAGGGCGAAATCTTTGCGCTCTTAGGCTCTTCCGGCTGTGGCAAGTCCACCTTGCTGCGTATGCTGGCCGGATTTGAGACCCCAACCTCTGGCTCCATCATGCTGGGTAACCAAGAGTTAATCGGCGTACCTCCGTACAAGCGCCCGGTTAACATGATGTTCCAATCCTACGCCCTCTTCCCTTATATGACCGTAGGCCAGAACATCGCCTTCGGCCTCAAGCAAAGCCACTTGCCTAAAGCCGAAATCGCCGAACGCGTCGACCGCATGCTGCGCTTAGTGCACATGGAGCAATACGTCGACCGCAAGCCGTACCAACTCTCAGGCGGTCAGCGCCAACGTGTCGCGCTCGCCCGCTCGCTTGCCAAGGAGCCGCGTTTGTTGCTACTGGATGAGCCGATGGGCGCTTTGGATAAGAAGCTGCGTGAGCAAATGCGCTTAGAGCTGGTCGACATCATCAACTCGGTTGGCGTAACTTGCCTCATGGTGACCCACGACCAAGAAGAAGCCATGACCATGGCCGATCGCATTGCCATCATGGATCGCGGTGAGTTCATCCAAATCGGCGGCCCACGTGAGATCTACGAGAACCCGAACTGCCGCTTCTGCGCTGAGTTTATCGGCTCGGTCAATATCTTCGAGAGTTCCTTGGTCACCTCCTCTAAGGATCAAGCCTTAATTAAGGCCCGTGACTTCAACCACTTAATTGAGCTCGAGCATGATATCGACCTGGCCGACGGCATGCCGCTCATCATCGCCATGCGCCCGGAGAAGATCTACATCTCCCATGAGCGCCCGGAGAGCAACACCAACTGGTGTGAGGGCGTGGTCGAGAACATCGCCTATTTAGGTGACGTCTCGATTTACTACGTCAAGCTCAGCAACGGCCGTCGTATCACCTCGACCTTACCTAACGTCGACCGCTTCAAGCAGGGTCTGCCAACTTGGGATGACCATGTCTACTTAAGCTGGGATCCTGATTCCTGCATCGCCCTGACCATTTAGCCGTGCTGGTTGGCAGCGCTGATTTAGCTGCGCTGATGAACCACGCTGATAAGCAGCGCTAAGATGCGCTCAGCCGCGCCGCAGCAGCAGTCCCCGCGCGGATGCTAGGTGCAACTGGCGCCGCACTGTAAGGCCCCCTGGGGCCACTGGTCAGATTGAGATCTGAGCTACCGCAAGTGCGTAAGTTCTGCTTATGCTTATGCATATGCTTGCGGGAAGCAATCATTGGAGACTTGGAGCTGTATGACTACTGGCCTTAGTTCCAATCTGTCGTTTGTACGCCGCGCTTTTTTACCTAAGCGCATCGTGCAGGCACCGACTCATCCTAACGCCCAGTCAAGCTCGTGGCGTAGTGCGGCCATCATCATGGTGCCGTACTTATGGATGATCTTATTTTTCTTGGTGCCCTTTGCCATCATCTTTAAGATCAGCCTCTCGGTGACGGCAATTGCCATTCCGCCCTACTCACCTTTGGTGACCTTTGAAGATGGGGCGATGCAAATCATCTTGCACCTAGAAAACTACACCTACATCTTTACCGACCCCGATGGCACCTATGTGCGCTCCTACCTCAAATCCTTGCAGGTGGCGGCGTTCTCAACCTTCTTCTGCCTCTTGATCGGCTATCCCATTGCCTGGGCCTTGGCCACGGCAAAGCCTGCGCTGCGCAACGTGCTCTTCATGCTGGTGATCATGCCGAGCTGGACTTCATTTGTGGTACGCATCTACGCCTGGATGACCCTGATGAAGAAGGATGGCCTCATCAACGATGTCTTGATGGCTCTGGGCATCATCAATGAGCCGGTGCAGATTCTGCAAACCGACCTTGCCGTCTACATCGGCATTGTCTACTGCTATCTGCCGTACATGGTGCTGCCTTTATTCTCGGCCTTGATGAAGGTCGATTACAGCTTGATTGAGGCGGCTTCAGACTTAGGCTGTCGCCCAATTAAGACCTTCTTTAACACCTTAATTCCGCAGACCAAATCAGGCATTATCGCAGGCTCGATGCTGGTCTTCATCCCGGCGATCGGCGAGTACGTCATCCCAGAGCTCTTAGGCGGCAAGAGCTCGATCTTAATTGGTCGTATCTTGTGGCAAGAGTTCTTTAACAACCGCGATTGGCCGCTGGCGTGCGCCGTGGCGATCTTGATGCTCATCATCTTGGTCATCCCGATTGTGTTCTTTTACAAGCTAGAACGCAAAGAGCAGGAGAAGATCAATGCACGTAACTAAGGAACGTAAGAACGCCCTGATCCGCACGGTGATCATCATCTGCGCCTTGCTCTTCTTGTACCTGCCCATCGGCACCTTGATCGTGTACTCCTTTAACGAGTCACGCATGGTCACGGTCTGGACTGAGACTTCGCTTAAGTGGTATCGCGCCCTCTTCCATAACTCCGATATCATCCGCGCCGTCGGCATCTCCCTTTTAATCGCCTTTATGACCGCGTGCGCCTCGGTGGTTATCGGTACCTTGGCCGCCTTTGTCTTAGTGCGCGTGGGCCGTTTCCGCGGCGAGACCCTCTTTGTTTTGCTCATGACCGCGCCGATGGTGCTGCCTGAGGTCATCACCGGCCTTGCGCTGCTGCTTATCTTCGTCACCTTGGGCAGCGAGATTGAGCTCTTTGCCAACCGCGGCATCTTCGCCATTTGGGTCGCACACGTCACCTTCTGCTCAGCTTACACCACGGTCGTGATTCGCTCCCGCTTTAGAGAGCTCGATGTCTCGATTGAGGAAGCGGCGATGGACTTAGGCGCAGGCCCGATCAAGGTCTTCTTTGCCGTGATCCTCCCGGCGCTGATGCCTGCTGAGGTGGCTGCGTTCTTACTGGGCTTTACCATGTCGATGGACGACTTGGTCATCACCAGCTTTATCGCCGGTCCAGATTCCACCACCTTACCGATGCTGATATTCTCCTCGGTCCGCCGTGGTCTGTCCCCGGAGATCAATGCCTTAGCGACAATCATCGTCTTGATCGTATCGATCTTCACCTTCTTTGCCTGGCTCTCGATGGTCAAGAAGCAAAAGCGCAAGCGCGCTGATGCCGAGAAGGCGGAAAAGGCAGCCCAAAGCGAGCAAAAGCTCCATTACAACGCCCCACACGGTGCCCATATGGCCCCGGATGCCGCGACCATGGAGCGCTTGCGCTTACCTCAAGGCGCCTTAGCCTTGCTTCAAGAGCAAGCTGCCGCCTTACAGCACGGCCAAGATATTGCGGCTCAGACCATCACGAAGCTGCGC
Organism: Candidatus Anaerobiospirillum stercoravium; assembly: GCA_019113025.1. Classification (GTDB taxonomy): domain Bacteria; phylum Pseudomonadota; class Gammaproteobacteria; order Enterobacterales; family Succinivibrionaceae; genus Anaerobiospirillum; species Anaerobiospirillum stercoravium. The sequence continues at coordinate 4,609 of DXIF01000046.1, forward strand.
GCCTTAGTTGGTAACGACGTGGCGCTCAAACAAGCCCCAGGTATTGCTGATATCGACACGGTGCCTGAGAGCTGGTTTGACCGCGAGCATGCCGTCGCGCAGCTCAACGCCCAAAGCGTGGGCGCTGCGATCAACGCCGATGCGCTGCGCTCATCCCAGCAAGTGGCGGAGGTCACTGCCGCGGCCAACGCTGCAGCTGAAGCGGCTTTAAAGGAAACCAAGGCTGAAGTCACGGTCTTAGGCGCCTCGGCCAAAGACGTCACCGCCCAGCAGCGCTTAGTCTCTTCGACCTTAGCTCAAGCGGGCATGGTCAAGGTCTTAGACCAAAGCAGCCAGTTGGTCTCCGCGCCACTGACCCCAGATATCTTAGAAGAGGAAAAAGCTGAGCACGCCGCGCGCGCAGCCGACACCCCAAGTGAAGCGGTCAAAGCGGTACCTACCACCAATGCCACCACGGCAAGCTCCTTGGCGGTGGCCAAGGCTAAGCAAGCCGCGCTCAAGGCCCGAGCCCAGAGCCGCGACAGCACCGCCAGCGATGAGGCCGACCTTATGGAAGACG
>DXIF01000047.1 GCA_019113025.1 Candidatus Anaerobiospirillum stercoravium
GCGTCATACTTTGTTGAAATCTAACCAAAGGACGGAGTTTCACTGACAAACCGCATGTTTATCGTATTTCATGTGACAGTATAGATTGTTGTCGTATAAACTTCTCGGAATTTCCATAAGTACCTACTGATCTAACAAGAGCCCGCGCCCCAGCTTCGCGACAATGCTCCCTTGCCCCCACAACGATCCATCCCGCAACACCCCAAACTTCCCAACTTTGCCCCCGAGCGCTAAGAGCAATGTTGTAAGATGCAGTTATTGGAAACGTTTACGCAAGTAACCACTGCGCTTTGTGAGTAGGCACTTGTCCCCACGCACAGCTCGCAACAACTGCGCTCACCTCGGTTGCTAACGCAGCGGTTGCGCACGCAACAGTTGGGGCTCAACCGCGTCACGCTTGCCGCCCGTGGGACGGATTTATGCCGCCACTGCCGCTAATGCAGCTACTGAGGCCACAGCCGCGACCAATGCCACTGCAATTGCCGCCGCTGTAGCCACGCTACGCCATGGGCCCTAGGTTGTGCCCGCGGCGGAGCGCCACTTAATTGGGGCACTTTGGTGCACCTGCGCCCAGAGCTTGGTGCTACTTGCTAAACTTTATCCGCTTTAACCGCAGCACTGCCGGTGCGTGTTTAGATGCAGGGTCTGACTGACCATGTGCTGCGATTGCATCAGGCAGCGGAGAATGCGCGTGCGGCTCTTAGCAAAAAATCACAGCTGATATGACCACTCACGCGCAGGTGCCCCCCCCACCGTCCGAACCATGCTGCCGCCTAGCGCTTTTCACTTGATTTCTGATTTTAAGGAAGAGGGCCAGTTTGATGAAGACTGCCAACGACCGTACCGTCAATGCATATGACCATAGCTGCTTTTTAGGCATTGACTTAGGTTCAACTACCGCCAAATACGTGCTGCTCAACGCTCAAGGGCAGGTCCTAGCCCACAATTACGTACGCCACCAAAGTGCCGTCGTCGAAGTGCTGTTAAAGGAGCTCAGCATGCTCTCAGAGTATGAGCAAGCTCCGCTTTATGTCACCTTTACCGGCTCGGCTGCGCTGAGTTTAGCAAGCTCCCTGCATGCCCCCTTTATCCAAGAAGTCATTGCTGCCACTACCTTCTTAAAGAACAGTGAGCACGGGGTGGATGTCGCCATCGAATTAGGCGGTGAAGATGGCAAAATCTTGTTCTTAAACAATGGCGTAGAACTGCGCATGAACGAGGCCTGCGCTGGAGGCACCGGTGCCTTCATCGACCAGATGGCCACGTTACTCAATGTCAGCACCATGCAGTTAAATGAGCTGGCGCAGCAGGCAACAAGCACCCACCCGATTGCTTCACGCTGCGGCGTCTTTGCTAAAACCGACTTGGTCGCATTGTTAAACCAAGGCATAAGCAAAGCCGATATCGCCAAATCAGTCTTTGATGCGGTCTGCGAGCAGACTATCTCAGGACTTGCCTGCGGCCGTACCATCGAAGGTAATGTCGCCTTCTTAGGTGGCCCCCTGTCGTTTTTGACTGAGCTTAAGGCCAGCTTTATCACCAAGATCGAGCAAATGGCCACCAGTGCCCATCCGGTCAACTTCTTAGAGTTCAGCGATACCCAGTACGCCATCGCCCATGGCGCAGCCTTAAGTGCGCTCAAAGAACACCAAGAACAGCTGCGTGCCGCGCACCAAGCCAGCGCCTTAAGCTCTAGTCCTTGCCTTGATGTGCATCATCCGGCGCGCTCACGATCTAATTCCTCCAGCGAGAGTACCGCGATTCGAGAACCTAGCAGCTCAAGCACGCCAGATCTTGGCGCGCAAAGCACCTCCTTGCGCGCTGCTCCCACGACCATTGCCGTGTTAAAGCGTAAGCTTGAGCACACCACCAGCCAAACCGGCTCAGCCCGCCTAACCCCACTCTTCCCTGCTGCCCTCCCCCCAAGTGCAGACCTCACCCCAAGTGCAGACCTCCCTCCAAGTGCCGACCCCACTTCAAGTGCCAACCTCGCCCCAGAGGTCGCTCCAGAACTTAACGCCACGGCGGCACTTAGTACCTCTGCTGAACGCAGCTTAGCCCCGGCAACGCCTAATGCTACTAGCCCTTATGGTCTTAATGAAAGCTATGAGGCCTTTAGCGCCCGCCATGCTCAGCATAGCGTCGCGATCAAAGATTTAACCCAAGCCCATGGCCCGCTGTTTTTAGGCATCGACCTAGGCTCAACTACGGTCAAGCTGGTCGTCACCGACCAAGCGCAAGAAATCGTCGCCAGCTACTACGGCCACAATGGCGGCGAACCGCTTAAGAATCTCTTGCCACAAGTACAAAGCATTGTCACCAACCTGCCGGAGGACTCCTACATCGCCGCCTGCTGTACTACCGGCTATGGTGCTGATTTAGCTAAGGCCGCACTCAATGCCGCCTACAGCGAGGTTGAGACCCTCGCCCACCAAAAAGCGGCGGTCGCCTTTGACCCCGAGGTCAGCTATGTCATCGACATCGGCGGCCAAGACATGAAGTGCATCAAAGTGCATCAAGGCGTGATCGCTTCGATCCAATTAAACGAGGCCTGTTCCTCCGGCTGCGGCTCGTTTTTAGAAACCTTTGCCGCCCAGCTCCAACTTAAACTGCCTGACTTCGTGCAAGCGGCCTTGCACGCCCAAGCCCCTTGCGACTTGGGCACGCGCTGCACCGTCTTCATGAACTCCAAGGTCAAGCAAGCCCAGCGCGACAATGTGCCCATCGGCGACATCGCCGCGGGCTTGTGCCTGTCGATTGTCCGCAATGCCCTCTACAAGGTATTGCGGATCCATGATCCGGCCCAATTAGGCGACCATGTTGTGGTCCAAGGCGGCACCTTCTTAAACGACGCTATTTTGCGTGCCTTTGAACTCAACCTCGGCAAGGACGTGATCCGTCCTAATATTGCGGGCTTAATGGGCGCCTATGGCTGCGCCTTAATCGCCCAAGAGCGCTACCACCAAGACCGCGCGTCCCAAAATACGAGCGCCCATAGTGGCACCAGCGCCGCGCTCATCCCAGAGCGCATGAGCTTTAGCCCTGAGCAATTTGACCTTAGCACTATCAAGACCCGCTCATTTCGCTGCAAGGGCTGCAACAATCACTGCGCCCTAACCATGAACACCTTCTTATCAGGGCAAAAGTACTTAAGCGGCAATCGTTGCGACTTTGCCCTCGACCATGGGGGCCAAGCCCATAAGGATGGCACCAACCAAGACTTCTACAGCTACAAGCTCGACTTACTCTTCAACCGCCCGATTCTGTACTCCCGCGCCCAACATGCCGAGGCCGCCGCTAAAGCTGAAGCCTTACAAAAGCAAAAAGAGCTAGCACGCCAAGCGGCCCTGGCTAAAGCCCAAGAGCGCAAAGCCCAAAAGCGCAAGGAGCAAGAAAACGCAGCGCCCGGCAGCACCGAGCAAACAGGTAGCGCACCGGGCGCCCGCCCTACCCTCAGCGCCCGGGCCCAAGCCGCGGCGCAAGCGGCAGCGCGCGCCCGTAAGGCCGCCGCAAGCTCCCCAGAGCAAGAGCAAGCCCCAGCTCACCCTAGCGCTAGCCCGTGGGCTGAGGCCAAGGTCAAAGAAGTCGTCCAAATCAAGACCGCGGCGCGCATTGCCGCCGCGACCGCCCATCCGTGCACCGTGCACGAGGCCGCTCAAACCGCTGAGGTTCTCGCCCGCCAACAACGCATTAGCCCGTTTGGCCCCCTTGCGGAGATCAAGACGCCTGCCGGGCAACCGGTGATCTCGGCGGATTTTGAGGTCGCAACCCGCGGCACCGTCGGCATTCCGCGCGTGCTCAATATGTTTGAGCACTATCCGTTCTGGCATGCGCTCTTGACGGGCTTGGGCTTTAGCGTCGAGTTAAGCCCGGTTTCCTCTAAGGAAATCGCCGCCCTAGGCTCCCAGACCATTCCGTCACAATCGCTGTGCTTTCCTGCTAAGCTCACCCATAGCCACTTATGCTATTTAGCCGAGCAAGGGATCAAGCGCATCTTCTTGCCGTGCGTCCCGCGCGAAAACAGCGCTGAGCGCTTTGTCGAAGGCGATGACAGCTATGCTTGCCCAGTGGTCGGCGGTTACCCGGAGGCCTTAAAGCTCAACTTAAAGTCGACCTACCCCGAGCTTGAGCTCTACACCCCATATGTTTCCTTGGAGTCGGACCATTCGATCATCGCCGCGCTCCAAGAGCTTGATCCCAGCCTCAAGGCGCGCACCATCAAGCCGGTTATTGAGCAGGCACGCCACGCGTTACACAGCTATCACCAGCAGGTCACGCGCCACGCCCAGCAAGAAATCTTGCGCGCCCGGGCCCAAGGCTTACCGATCATCGTGCTCTCGGGCCATCCGTACCACTTAGATCCGTTGATCAATCACGGCCTTCCGGCCTTGATTGCCTCGATGGGCACGGTCTTAGTGAGCGAGGATGCGGTCGCCCCGATGATTCAAAGCGCGCTGAAGCTCGATGTAGTCAATCAATGGGCTTTCCATAGCCGTCTCTATCGCGCTGCCCAATATGTCTTAGAGCATGACGACGCCCAAATGGTGCAGCTGGTATCCTTTGGCTGCGGCATCGACGCCATCACCAGCGAACAAGTCAAGAAGATGTTAGAGTCCCACCAGCGCCTCTACACCATGCTCAAGATCGACGAAGGCGATACCTTAGGTGCGGCCAAAATTCGCCTGCGCTCCTTGCTGTGTGCCTGCGCAGATCAGCGCCGTAGCGCGCAGTTGGCGCATACCGCCATTGCCTGCACCACGAGCGCAAGTGCCTGCACCCAGCACCAACCAAGCTCAAATCAAAGCCCAGACCAATACCCAAGTACCACGGGTAGCACCACCATCCAGAGCCTGAGCACAGCCCTCAGCCAAGACACCTTAAAACAGCGCACCTTGTACATGCCGCAAATGGCCCCGATCCACTTCCCGATTCTGGCTACCGCTTTAGAGGCAGAGGGCTACCACATCAAACTGCTCGAGGACGTATCGCCCCACGCCATTGAGCTGGGCTTAAAGCACATCAACAACGATGCCTGCTATCCTGCGATCGTCGCCATCGGCCAGCTGTTAGAGCCGATCACGCAAGGGCAAATTGATCCCGAGCACTCGGCCTTGCTGCTGGCGCAAACCTGCGGTCCGTGCCGTGCCACCAATTACCCGGCCTTGCTCAAATGGGCCTTAGATGACCTGCAGGCCCAGAACATCCCGATCGTAACTGTCCAAGGCAGCGATCTTAAGGATGAGAAGCTGCACTTAAAGCTGGGCCTGAGCGGCCTCAAGCGCCTGATCCTCGCCCTGCTCTATGGCGACTTGCTCCAAACGCTCTATCTGCACTGCCATACCTACGAGCAAGTGCCGGGAACCGCTTTAAAGCTGGTGGAACAATACCAGCAAGAGCTCAAGGGCAAGGATCTGACCTCCAAGCAGGCCTTTATCCAGCGCGTTAAGCAAATCGTGGCCGACTTCGAGCAAATTCCACTACGCTGCGAGCGCCGCCCTAAGGTCGGCATCGTGGGCGAAATCCTGCTCAAGTACCACCCAACCGCCAACAACGACTTAGTCAAGCACATCATCGCCGAAGGCGCCGAGCCGGTCTTAGGCGATATCACCGCCTTTGTCTTGTATTGCTTACACGATGTGGTGTTCCAAGCCCAACATCTCAAAGCCTCCAAGCTTAAGGCTTGGCTCTCTCATCTGACCTTGCAGCACTTCGAGCGCTATCGCCGCATCATCATAGCCGAGCTCAAGCACACTCAATTCCTGCCGCCGCCGACCTTTGCCGAGCTCTTAGCCTCAGGGCAAAAGCTGGTCAGTCTCGGCCAGCAAGCAGGCGAGGGTTGGCTCTTGACCGCCGAAATGATCGACTTTATCGAGCACGGCGTCAGCAACATCCTGTGCGTCCAGCCGTTTGGCTGCCTGCCGAACCATGTCACGGGCAAGGGCATGATGCGCCCGCTCCGCGAGCTCTATCCTGAGGCTAATACCTGCGCCATTGACTTTGAGGCGGGCTCCGCGCAATCAAACGTGCTCAACCGCATCAAACTCTTCATCACCCAAGCCAAGGACAACCTCTGGGCCCAAGAGCAGCAACAAGCACCGGAGCAGACGCCAACGCAGGCGCTGGCGCACACGCAGGCGCATACGCAGACACAGACACAGGAGCCACTGCCCGAGCAACTACCGGAGCAACCAGCCCCGGCAGCCACGCCCGAGCAACGCGAGCCCCACCAATCAGCCCCAAGCTTTAGCACCAGCGCCATCACCTACAATGCCGCCATCGACTTAGGGGTGGGCGACACCACGGCTGTGGTCTTCGCCCGGCGCAACGAGCTTTATGAGGCCAAGCGTAATCTCATTCGGCACACCATCGCCGACAACGATGAGCAGGACTATGCCGCCTTAGGCGCGACCGCCCCGGCTCCAGCCGAGACCGACTCGGACAAGCAAACCGGAGCCTAGCGCCTCAACGCGCCGGAGCACGCCAAGCGCGGCCATCTCACTTCAAGCGCGCCGACCCCAAGCGCGCCTGGCCATGCGTCCCGGCGCGCTTTTTACAGCCGAAAATCCCATATATAGGCCAAAAGATGGCGCCTAGTACATTGATCGCGCTCAGGCTAAGTGCTATTATGCGGGCGCCGCACGGCCGGGGCGCGCAGGCGCACCGCTGCTCTTTTCTTTTTACGACAACATCAGGGTCTAACCCCAAGTTAGTAATCCATGGTTAATAATCACAGATTAGTAATCACAGGTTAGATCGTGAGCTTGGACGGCCTCCATGTTACAAAAATTATTTGGCTTTGATCCCAAAGTCCATAACATCAAAACCGAGATTTTAGCCGGTGTCACGACCTTCCTGACCATGGCCTACATCTTGGCCTTGTCTCCTAATGTTCTGTCGGTTGCGGGCATGGACAAGGGTGCCTTGTTCACCACCACCGTGTTAGCCACGGTTGTGGCCACCGTCTTAATGGGTATCTACGCTAAGCTGCCCTTTGCCCTCGCCCCTGGTGTTGGTTTAAATGCCTTCTTTGCCTACACGGTCTGCTTGACCATGGGCTACAGCTGGCAATTTGCCTTAACCGCGGTTTTCATAGAAGGCATCATCTTCATCATCTTGACCTTGACCAATGTGCGCGAGGCCATTGTCAACGCGCTGCCGATGTCGCTTAAATACGCGATTTCTGCGGGTATTGGTCTGTTTATCGCCTTCATTGGTCTGCAAAACTCGCAGATCATCGTCAACTCTGACGCGACCTTAGTCACCTTGGGCAACATCACCTCAGGCCCGGCCTTATTAGGTCTAATCGGTGTCATCATCACCGCGGTCTTGCTCATCTTGCGTATTCGCGGCTCGCTGCTGTTAGGCATCTTAATTACCACCTTAGTGGGCATCCCGCTGGGAGTCACCCACTTAGACAGCATCTTTGGTGTCCCGCCTTCAATTGAGCCAATCTTCCTCAAGTTCGAGTGGGATCACGTCTTTAGCACTGATATGGCCTTTGTGGTCTTCACCTTCTTATTTGTTGACATCTTCGATACCTTAGGCACCTTAGTGGGCGTCTCGACCCGCGCCGGTATGGTCGACAAGAACGGCCGCATTCCCCACTTAAAGAAGGCTTTCTTAGTGGATGCCATCGGCACCACCACCGGTGCCATGTTAGGCTCCTCGACCGTTACCACCTTCGTTGAGTCGGCCTCGGGCGTAGCCGAAGGCGGGCGCAGCGGCTTAACTTCCTTTGTCACCGCCATCTGCTTCTTAATCGCCTTATTCTTTGCCCCATTCTTCTTAGCCGTTCCAGGTGCAGCCACTGCCCCAGTACTCATCATTGTCGGCTTAATGATGATGAGCCAGCTGCAAAAGCTGGATTTCAACGACTACTCCGAGTCGGTACCAGCCTTTATCTGCGTCATCTTCATGCCGCTGAGCTACTCGATCTCTGAGGGTATCGCCTTAGGCTTACTGTCCTTTGTCTTGATCAACCTCATCACGGGCAAGGCCAAGAAGATCACGGTTGCCACCGCCATCTTAGCCTGCTTCTTTGTCTTAAAATACGTGCTCTAACCAAGCGCCCGCGCCCACTGCCGGGCCTGCCCCGCGGCGGTAATCGCCGCGTAATGCGCAGCCGCCGCCGCCGCGGCGGCCCAAAAAAGAGCCCGCCGGGTAAACCCTGCGGGCTCTTTTTTATCTTAGGTCGCCCAGCGCTTACTGGGCCTGCTCCTCATCAGATGGAGCCGAAGATGGGGCCGCATCGTTTGTCACTGAGGCTAAGGTTCCCTCAGTACGCTCTTGACCGAGGCCCTTAGCAATTAAGGCATCAAGGCGCATACTATCCTTGACCAAGCGGTCAAACTCAAAGTGGATATTAGGCATGTAACGCAGCTTTAAGCGGCTAGCTAAGGTGCTGCGCACAAAGCCTGCGGCCTTATTTAAGGCCTTCATCGCCTCCTTGACCTTGGCCTCATCGTCCACTAAGAACGAGACAAAGATGGTGGCATTGCGCAGATCGGGGGCAACATTGACCTCCGTCACCGTAGCTAAGCTCACGCGGGGATCTTTAATCTCGGACGCTAAAATCTGAGCGGCCTCACGGCGCAATTCGGCAGCAATGCGCTCGTTGCGACCATAGCTTTTAGGCATAATGTTTTCCTCCACTCACGTCACCCGACGTTAGTTACAACAAAGCTCCCATTAAGGCCGCACGCGGTCTTAGTGGGAGCTTTAAGCGCCCCAGCACGCTGGGACGCTCATAAGGGCGCCGCGCAAAGCGCAGCACCATGGTAAGCGCTATAAGCTGCGCTTAACCTCAACGTTTTCGAAGACTTCGATCTGGTCACCGACGCGGACGTCTTGATAGTTCTTGACGCAGATACCGCACTCGTTGCCGTTCTTGACCTCGGTGACGTCATCCTTGAAGCGACGTAACGAATCAAGCTCGCCTTCGTAGATAACGACGTTATCACGCAGCACGCGGATTGGGGCCGAACGCTTGACCACACCTTCGGTGACCATACAGCCGGCAATGAAGCCGAACTTAGGATGACGGAAGACCTCACGGACATCCGCCATACCGATAATGCGCTGCTGAATCTCAGCCGACAGTAAGCCCGACATGGCCTTCTTGACGTCATCGATCAGGTCGTAAATTACACTGTAGTAGTGTAAGTCGACGCCCTCAGTCTCAATCACGCGGCGGGCTGGAGCATCAGCACGGACGTTGAAGCCCACGATAATGGCCGACGATGCGGTGGCCAAGGTGGCATCGGTTTCGGTGATACCACCGACACCCGAACCAATGATATTGACCTTAACCTCATCGGTCGCCAGCTTATTGAGGGCATCAGAGATGGCCTCAACCGAGCCTTGGGTATCAGCCTTGAGCACCACATTGAGCTCCGAGGCTTGGTTGTCCTTGAACATGTTCTCAAGCTTGGCCTTTTGCTGCTTGGCAATCTTGAGCTCACGGAACTTACCTTGACGGAATAAGGCAACCTCACGGGCCTTCTTCTCATCACGAACGACGGTAACTTCATCACCGGCATCCGGCACGCCCGACAGACCGAAGATCTCAACTGGGATCGATGGCCCGGCCTCAGTTAAGGTCTGACCCTTTTCATTACGCAGCGCACGGACACGGCCATACTCTAAACCGCACAGCACGATATCGGACTTGTGCAGGGTACCCTCACGTACCAGCACCGAGGCGACCGGACCGCGCCCCTTATCCAGGCGCGACTCGATAACCACACCCGAGGCTAAACCGTCAGCCACGGCGGTGAGCTCTAAGACCTCAGCTTGGAGCATGATGGCCTCTAAGAGCTCATCCACACCCTGACCGGTCTTGGCCGAAACCTCAACAAACTGCACCTCGCCACCCATGCTCTCCGGGATCACGCCGTGCTGAATCAGCTCGTTGGTGACGCGCATTGGGTCAGCGCCGGGCTTGTCGATCTTGTTGATAGCGACAATCAATGGCACCTTAGCGGCGTTGGCGTGCTGGATCGCCTCTAGAGTCTGCGGCATCACACCGTCATCGGCGGCGACGACTAAAACTACAATATCGGTGACCTGAGCACCACGCGCACGCATCGCGGTGAACGCAGCGTGACCTGGGGTATCTAAGAAGGTAATACCGCTGCCACGGGTATCAACGTGGTAGGCACCGATACGCTGAGTAATACCACCGGCTTCGCCCGCGGCGACCTTGGTCTTGCGGATGAAGTCCAGCAAGGAGGTCTTGCCGTGGTCAACGTGACCCATGATCGTAACGACGGGAGCGCGCGGCAGCGCCTTAGCATCGCTCTTGCGATCGGCTAAGAGCTCCTCTTCTAACTCATTCTCCTTGCGCAGAATCGCCTTGTGGCCCATTTCCTCAACCACGATCTGAGCAGTGCCCTGATCGATGACTTGGTTGATGGTGACCATCTCGCCTAACTTCATCAAGCACTTGATGACTTCAGCGCTCTTGACCGCCATCTTTTGCGCCAGCTCAGCGACCGTAATGGTCTCACCTAGGACCACCTCACGCGAGATTGGGGCAACCGGACGGTTAAAGCCATGGCTGGCACCACCCTTCGGGCCCTGACCGCGGGCATTGCGGCCGCCGCCCAGCTTCTTGCCGCCCTTACCGCCGCGGTTAAAGCCGGAGCTATCGGAGTCGTCACGCTTCTTAACCCCAACCTTACCGCTACGATCGGTGCTGCGGTGACGGCCGCGATTTTCATCCTCACGCTCTTGGCGGGCCTCAGCCTCACGCACGTAGACGGAGGTGGTGGACAGGCCATCAGAAGCCTCAATGCGCTTGCGCTCTTCTTCCTCAGCGGCCCAACGCGCTGCATTTTCCTCAGCTAAGCGGCGGGCCTCATCAGCCTGACGCTGAGCCTCCAGCTCAATCTTACGAGCCTGCTCTTCTTCTTGAGCGCGCTTGAGCTTTTCTTCCTCGGCCGCTGCCGCATCATCCTTCTTATTGGTACCGGCCTTGGCCTTGGCTTCAGCGGCGGCCTTGACGCGCGCGGCCTTAGCCTGAGCTTCCGCGGCCGCCTTGGCCTCGGCCTGTGCTGCTGCCTTAGCTTCAGCTGCCGCCTTAGCTTGCGCCGCGGCCGCAGCTTCTGCCGCCGCCTTAGCCTCGGCGGCGGCCTTGGCTTCTGCTTCGGCCTTAGCCTTGGCTTCCTGGGCTAAGCGCTCCTTGTCCTCTTGCTCCTTGCGCAGCTGCTCGGTGTCATACGCGAGCTTCTTCTTATGGACCACTTGGACTACCTTACGCTTGCCGGTCGAATCTTGAACCTTAACAGAAGCGTGGGCAGCGCGATTTAAGGACATGCGCTTAGTAGCCTTGCCCTCGTCGTTTTTAACTTCATCAACCATGTGAACTCTTCCCCTTGCCACTGTTGAGGTTAGTGATTGGCGCCAGCAGCCTGCTCAGCGCTAGGCTCAGCCTGACCTTCAGTCTGACCTTCAGTCTGACCCTCAGCCTGACCTTCAGTCTGCTCCGCAGCTAAAGCCTGTTGCTGGGCCTCATAGGCGGCACGCTCAGCTTCGTACTGGGCCTGCTGGGCCTCATAAGCGGCACGCTCGGCGGCCTCAGCTTCGGCCTGAGCCTTTAATTGAGCCTCGTACTCTTCCTTAAACCAGGTCAGATTACGGGCTTCCATAATGATGTCACCGGCACGCTGTGGGTCGATGCCTAAATCTAACAGGTCATCGATGGCCTGCTCGGCTAAGTCCTCTAAGGTCTTAATGCCCTTACCGACCAAGCCTAACGCCAGCTCGGTGTCGATGCCGCGAATGCGCATTAACTCTTCGCCGCCTTGGCTCTTGAGCTCAGCCTCGTGCTTGGCGATCGCCTTGCGCGCATTGTTTTGCAGCGCGTCCACCAGCTCCTCGTCCAAGCCCTCGATCATCAAGAACTCTTCGGCTGGTACATAGGCCACTTCCTCTAAAGTATGGAAGCCAGCGTCAGCTAATACCTGGGCAAATTCCTCATCGATATCGAGATTTTCGACAAAGAACTTGACCACTTCAGCAGCCTCAGCTGCAAGCTCTTGCTCCATGGCGCTCTCGGCCTTAACTTGCAGGTTCCAGCCTAAAACTTGCGAGGCTAAGCGCACGTTTTGGCCATTACGGCCAATGGCCAGCGCCAAATTGTCATCGGCCACCGCGACATCGATGCTGTGGCTATCATCGTTGATCACGATACGCAGCACCTCGGCTGGCTCCATGGCATTGGTGACGTATTGGGCGAGGTTCTCATCCCACAGCACCACGTCAATGCGCTCGCCCGAGAGCTCATTGGACACGGCCATGACGCGTGCCCCGCGCATACCGATGCAAGCACCGCGAGGATCGATGCGCTTATCCTTAGAGCGCACGGCGATCTTGGCACGCGAGCCTGGGTCACGGGCCACGCCCATGATCTCGATGACATCTTGGCCAATCTCGGGCACTTCAATGCGGAAGAGCTCGGCTAAGAACTCAGGCGCGGTACGCGAGCACACCAGCTGTGGGCCTTTGCCCTCAGGCTTGATGTCAATTAAGAGCACGCGAATGCGATCGCCCCGGCCAAAGGACTCATGCGGAATCATTTGATCGCGGCGCAAAATACCCTCAGCCCCATTGCCCAGATCCAAGATCATGAACTCACGGCCCGGACGCTTGACGGTCGCGTTAACTACATGGCCCAAGCGCTCGCGCTGCTCGGCGATCAGCTGCTCGCGCTCGGCGTTTTTAACGCGCTGCGACAGCACCTGCTTGGCGGTCTGAATGGTGATACGGTCAAAGGAGACCGATGGAATCTGATCTTCGATGATGTCACCGGCGCTGATGCTCGGGTATTCCTCGCGCGCGGCGGCCAAGGAGATCTCTTGGACCGGATTGTCCAAAGGCCCGTCGGTATCCACCACGGTCCAGCGGCGATAGGTGGTGTAATTGCCTTCCTTCGGGTCGATCTCAACCCGCACGTCGATATCGATCGGATACTTTTTCTTAGTAGCCGTAGCTAATGCCGTTTCCAAGGCCTCGAAGATCTTCTCCTTTGGAATGGCACGCTCATTGGAGAGCGCCTCGGCTATCGCAATGATTTCCTTACCCATTTGGTCTAACCTCTAATGGATGCCTCAGCATCTCTCCTATAACAATGACGAAAAATCAGGCACCACGCGTGCAAGGGCGATGTTTTCATAAGCGACGGTAAAGTCCTTACCGGCGCTTTTATCTGCGATCACCACCGAGCCGTCGGACTCGACGGCCATAAGTTTGCCTTGCAGCTTCTTGCGATTTTCGCAGGCCATCTTCAAGGTTAAGGTCACCTCTTGGCCCACGCTCTGGTGCAACTGTTCGGGAGTAAACAAGATACGGTCAAGGCCCGGGGACGAAACCTCGAGGATATAGGCTGGATCGATCAGATCGGCGCTATCTAATAAAGGCGAGAGCGCATTGGTGATTTCACCGCAGGCATCGGCGTCCACGCCGTTAGCGCCTTCCACAAAAATCTGTAGGTGAGCACTTGAGCTACCCTGACGGTAGCGCAAGCCCCACAACGTAAGTCCATAGGACGCAACAATAGGCTCGACCAGCTCATGAAGCTTTTGCTCTAAACTTCCAGCCATTCATACTCCTAAACAAGTACAAGGGGCCCCTCCCCTTGACCTCAACCTAAAGAGCAAGGCTCTCATAAGCCCCGCCTCATCAACCAGGAGCAACCCCACCAGAGCGCGGACACGACCGCGCCGACTGCGCCTGCAACCGAAACCAGACGCAGACCGCGCCTGCAACCGAAATTGCAGACATAAAAAAAGCCCCGATTGTGGGGCTTCTTTTCAAATAAAGTTGCACCTTTTGCCCGCAGCGTCCCACCAATTAAGGGCGCTACGCGCACGTCATCGGGCGATGACGTAGTAGGCAAACTACCATGCATCTTGGCTCAAATCGCTGCGTCACGCACAGGCGGCAGAACGAGCAGGTCGCTGCACGCGAGAGCGGCACTTTACCCCCTGAACAAGGTTTAACGCCCCTTGTCTCAAGTAGGTTGCCAAAATGTGGCTCATTTATAGCAAAAACAAGTCCCCAAAGCAAGAGGCAATCCGATAAAAAACGCTCTTTGACCGCGCCTGTCCCGCCTGCCCCCTCTCATCGGGCAGCGCCCCGTGCCCCAACAATAGAGCCAGTAACTGGAGAAAATTTTGCATCAATACCCAAAATAGGCGTGAGCGCGCCGCGCGGGGGCCGCAAAAGCGCATAATAAAGCCAAATCAGCTGTCAGCGTGCTAACAGTTGCCCCCACCGAAGCGCCCCAATCTAGATTTAACGCAATAAATTTAGGATCCGCGCCGAATCAGGGCCAAGCACCCCATGCCCCACCTTGCGGTTGCACCTGCCCACTTCACGGTGGGATACCCCCACCTCATGGTGGCCCATGCTCTGTTTGGTCATCCCTCAGTCAGTTTTAGCGGTCATATGAAGAATCTTGGAATTATTAAGAGCCTCTATGTGGGCTTCTGCGTCTTAATCGCCCTGATGTTAGCAATCACTGCGGTTGCGGTCATCAAGGTCTCCTATATTGACTCAGCGTTAACCAACGTTAACGAGAACTTTGCGATCAAGCAGCGTCAAGCGATTAACTTCCGTGGCGCCGTGCACGACAGCTCGATTGCGCTGCGCGATGTCCTCCTCGCTCCTAATAACCAAGAACGCCAAACTCACCTCGCCACCATCAATAAGCTCGCCCAAGATTACGACAAGGCTCGTCAGAGCATGGATCGCATCTTTGTGGCTGACCGCGCCATTCACACCGCACGCGAACAAGAGCTTTACGCTGCCATCAAAAACATTGAGGACCAAACCCGCGACTCCAAGGAGCGCCTCTTACAACTAGTGGCGCAAAACCGCATGGATGCAGCGCGCCAAGAGTTGGTCTCAACCACGGCCAATCTCTATGTGGAGTGGCTTGCGGCTATCAACGCCTTCATTGATTACGAAGAGGCCAACTCCCAGCATGGCGTCGCCTATGTGCGCACTTCAACCACCAGCCTGCTTTACATCATGATTGCGGCCGCCATCTTAAGCGTCGTAGTAGGCGTGGTCATTGGCTATGGCATCATCGACAAGATCAAGCGCATCATTGGTGGTAATCCTGAGACCGCGATTACGGTCATCAACCAATTTGCCCGCGGCGACCTGACGGTACGCGCCAACACCAAGTATAAAGACTCGATCTTAGACGACATCAACAAGATGGCCGAACAGTTATCGGGCGTGATGCGCAAGGTCCGTGATGTCACCACCAGCCTCTCGGAGTCCTCGGTCACCCTCTCTGACTTCACCAACGACAACAACGCCTTAACCCAACGTCAACAAGAAGAGACGCAACGCGGCGGCACCAGCATTGAGACCTTAATGGCCGGCGTCAACAATGTCGCCTCCTTAGCCGATAGTGCCCTGCACAGCTCAGATTTAGCCCAGCAAGAGAGCCAAAACGGCAATGCAGAGGTGCAGACCACGATCGACTACATCAACAACCTCGCCCAGCAAGTCGATCAAGTCTCGGAAATCATCATCAAGCTCAATACTGATTCCAAGGAAATTGGCAAGGTCGTCCAAATCATTGCCGAAATTGCGGAACAGACCAATCTGTTAGCGTTAAATGCCGCCATTGAGGCCGCCCGCGCCGGTGAGCACGGCCGCGGCTTTGCAGTGGTCGCCGACGAGGTCAGAGCGTTGGCAGGGCGCACCAAGGATTCGACCAACGGCATCATCGAGCTGATCCAATCCAATCAGCAGCACACGGGCCGTGCGGTCGAAGCCATGAACTTAAGCCGCGAGCAAGCCTCACTTTCAGTTGAGCAAGCCCAAAAGGCAGGTACCTCGCTCAACATCATTACTAAGTCCGTGGCGGACATCAATCAGCAAAACTCGGAAATCTCCCAGGCCGCCCGCGAGCAAAGCAGCATGTTAAGCAGTGTCAGCGCTTCCTTTAGCCAAATCAACGAGATGGCAGAGAAAACCCGCGATACCTCCGCCAACATGGCCGAGCTGGCGCAAGACTTAACCAAGGAAGCCAAGCACTTAGAGGATCTCTTAGCCGTCTTCAAGGT
>DXIF01000048.1 GCA_019113025.1 Candidatus Anaerobiospirillum stercoravium
CGGGGTTAGCCTGGGGTTAGGCCGGAGGTGGCAGGAGGGCTTTGAGGTAGGTTAGATCCTGGGCTCCTAGCCCCAGGTCGGTCAGGAAGCGGGCGAGGATTTTGCGCGTAAAATCGGCGCGCAGGTAGTAGGCCTTAGGGGTGGCCGCCACGAGGTCGCCGTGCTCATTGCGCACTAAGGTCGTGATCTTGGAATTGAGGGCCTTGGGCCGCAGCTGGAGGATAGTCCCCATGCTCCCGGTGATGGTAGTACTGTGGCCGGAGCAGATCAGCTCATTAAACTCATTGTAGTCGGCCGCCATCTGCGCTAAGACCTTGGGAGTGGGCTGGTAAAAGAGGTAGCCCACTACCGGGCGCTGGGATAGGGGGAGCTCGGGGGGCGCCAGCACCAAGACTAAGAGCAGATCGCGCAGCTTGTGATAAAGGTGCGATTGCTCAAAGGGCACGAAGTGCGTGGGCTTGAGGTCAGCCATGCAGATATAGGTCGACTCTTTGAGATTGAGGTCAGCGCTGAGCGACAGGGTTTTCAGCTCAATGCCCAGCTCCATAAAGTCCGGCACCGGCAGGTTGCGCGCGTTGGCCCCTAAAAAGAGCTCAATGAGCTGCCCGGCAAAGCCCTTGCCCGTACTCGGGCCCGGTACCTCAACTTGCGCGAGTGCTGCCAGCTCCCCTAAGGTGTGCCCCATGATCAAGTTAAGGCGCGCGCTAAGCTCGGCGCGCGAGGTGGGCGGATCAAAGCTTAAGGGGCTTACAAGCTCCTTGCGGTAAAAGGGCGTTTGCTCCAAGCGCTGCGGTTCAAGCTGAAAGTCCTCATCCGCAGCCTGCTCTAATTGATTGGTCGCGCGCGCTTCATCCCATTGTGGTGCCATATTCGCTCCTGTGCTTGGTGCTAAGCCTAGGCTGAGCCGGGCTCATTATGATGCCCGTAGGGCCTCTCACTTTAGCCCAGCTGGCGCTAAAACGAAATGGCTGCCGCCTGGCGGCTCCGGGGCGCAGCGCGGCGGCCCGGAGGTGACAAAGTGCGCTACTTTGTATGGAAAGTGCGAGGTGCGCTCAACCTAGCTATGATGCGCTGTGGGATAATGATTGCTGTGCTTGAGTTTGGTTCCCTACCTGATCAAGGCGCGGGCACCTAGGTTTTAGGCTCACCCTAAACACTAGGTGGCGGCGCGGGATCCGCGTGTGGTGAGCGTGTGGAGAGTTGGCGCCTTACGGAGCTGCGTTAGCCTATTTGGGGACGGCGCGGTGGAACTATGGGCGCTGATTAAGCTCTATCTAGATAGGTGGGGCTGCTGTCTTAGTAGGTGGGGCGGCGGGGCCGTGCTTGCGGCGTGGTCGTGCCGGTACTTGAGCGGGCTGTGGTGTGTTAGTGGATATGATGCGATGTTAGATCTAGATGGCTATCGGCCTAATGTGGGAATGGTGATCTTCAATCGCAAGGGGCAGGTGCTTTGGGCGCGGCGCGTGCGCCAAAACTGCTGGCAATTCCCGCAAGGTGGGGTCAAGGAAGATGAAAGCGAAGAGCAAGCGATGTTTCGCGAGCTCTATGAAGAGATGGGCTTGGGACAACACGATGTCTATATCGTCCAAACGTCCCGCCATCACTATCGCTATCGTATCCCCAAACGCATGCTGACCAGCCATCGGGACACTTTGTACCAAGGACAAAAGCAACGCTGGTTTCTGTTGACCTTGGACGATGATGTCGAGCTTGATGCCGTGATCCGCTTTAACCGGGGGCGGCGCCCGGAGTTTGATGGCTGGCGCTGGGTCAGCTATTGGTATCCGGTGCGCAATGCCGTGGCCTTCAAGCGCGATGTCTACCGCAAGATTCTAACGGAGTTTGCGCCCGCAGCCCTGGGGCTTGAGCTAAAAGCTAACCATGGCCCCACCTTGGGTTGGACGCTGCCCCAGCGCTCTAGTGCGCGCGCACGGTGACAAAAGACTAAAGCCCGTCGGTCAGCGCCGCAGAGCTTGGCTATACTAAACATCAAGGGACTAAACATCAAGGGCACCGCCCGCCGGGCGCGGCTTGGTTGGTGCCAAGGGGTTGGCCTTGCGGCCTTAAGGCTTTAATACCGCTTAAGCGGGACTTGGCCTAGGTCAGATGGCGCAAGGTGAACTTGAACTTGCTCAAGAGTGAACCCATCTTGTGAGAGTGGGGCCTTCTTGGAGCAGACCTCGGCGTAGTCCATGGTCACCATGGGGCCTGAGGTTTTAGAGCAACAGACTTGTTGAAAAGTGAGGATCGTCGGGATGGACGGAAAAGTATTTTTGCAAGCTTTGCGTCAGATTACGCAGGAGGTCTCCAGCGAGCCTGATCTGAGCAAGGCCATGGCTTTGTTAGTGCAGCATATCCGTCGTACCACTGAAGCCGACTGCTGCTCCTTGTACTTATATGACGACTTTCGTAAACGCTATCGCTTAATGGCCACCGATGGCCTCGCGCAATCGGCCGTGGGCAAGGCGACCTTGCGCTACGACGAGGGCTTGGTCGGCGTGGTCGGTTCCACCAATGAAATCTTGAATTTGGCCGACGCTTCGTCGCATCCTAACTTCAAGTACCTGCCGGATGTGGGCGAGGATGAGTATCTCTCCTTCCTGGGCGTGCCGATTTTAAATCAGGGCACGACCTTGGGCGTCTTGGTGGTCCAAAGCAAGGTCAAGCAACTCTTTGGCGAGCAAGAAGAGTCCTTTATGGTGACTTTGGCCGCCCAGATTGGCTCGATCATCGCCTCGAGCAAGGAGCGCAATAGCGTCGATGATGACATGCTGCGCCGGGTCAAAGGCTTTGCCTCGACCGGCGATGTCGCCATTGCCCGCGCGCTCGTCTGGCAGCCTGAGACCGCCCTTGATGACATCAAGATCCAAACCTGCGATGACGCTTTAATGCAGGTTGAGCTCTTCAACCAAGTCATGTTCCAGCTGCAAATTGAGATGGATCGCGCCACCTTAAAGCGCCAAGATGACGCCACAGCTAGCGGCTATGTCTCCGGCTACAGCCGCATGCTCGATGACACCTCGATTCAAGATGAGATTGTGGCCACGATTGAGGCCAACAACTATCAAGCAACCGCCGCGACCCGTGTGGTAATTGAGCGCCGCAGCGCTGAGGCACAGGCCCAAGGCCGCAATGAAGAGGCCTTTGACTTAAAGGATTTAGGCCAAGTCATCGTTTCGCGCCTCGTGCATGCCTACAACCGCGATGTCGATGTCTCAGAGCCGGTAGTGCTCATCATGGAAAACATTCCATCTTCGATGCTCACCGAGATGCCGGGCGATAAGGTGGTCGGCTTAATCGCGACCTCGCAAGTGGCCAGCTCGCACGATTCGATCCTCGCCCGTGACTTTGGCATTCCCGCGGTCTTAGGCGTTAACCTCAACACCGCGGACATCGACGGTCATATGGTGATTGTCGATGGCCGCAATTGCGAGGTGATCTTAGATCCCCCGGAGTCGGTGATCGATGAGTTCAAGCAGCTCTTAGCGCAAAGCAAGGAGCAAATGGATCTCTTTGCGCGCGAGAGCGGCACAACCGTCACCTGCTTAGATGGACGCCACATCACGATCGGCCTCAATGCGGGCTTAAAGCAAAACAGCTCGGAGGTGGTCAATGCCAGCGACAATATCGGTCTGTTCCGTACCGAGATTGCCTTTATGCTATGCCCCGCCTTCCCGAGCGAGCAACAGCAATACGACTGGTACGCCCGCCTATTAGAGCAATTTGCGCCCAAGCCGGTATGTATGCGTACCTTGGATGTGGGCTCGGACAAGGGCCTGTCCTACTTGCCATCTAAGGAGGCTAACCCAGCCTTAGGGTGGCGCGGCGTGCGCGTCACCATGGATATGCCGAATATCCTCTACACCCAGCTGAGGGCCATGCTACGCGCTCACCAAAAGTATGGCAACTTAGAGCTCATGATCCCAATGGTCTCGCGGGTCGAGGAAGTGCTCTTTGTCAAAAAGGCCATCATCGAGGTTGCCAACGAATTGCGCGTTAAGACCGGCCAAGAGGTCACCTTGCCGCGCTTTGGCGTCATGATCGAAGTGCCGTCGTGCATCTACCTGATGGATGAAATCGGCCGCGAGGTCGACTTCTTCTCGATTGGTAGCAACGACTTAATCCAATACTTATTGGCGGTCGATCGCTCCAACCCACGCGTCAAGCGCTTCTTTGACTGCTTCCATCCCGCCGTGGTGCGCTGCTTAAATGATCTGTGCTCCAAGGCCGACGCCATGGGTAAGCGCATTACGGTCTGCGGTGAGAGCGCCGGTGACCCATTGTCCGCCTTGCTCTTGTTATCGCTGGGCTACACCTCGCTGAGCATGAACTATTCGTACTTGGCCCGCATCAAGTACATTCTGCGCCGTGTCAACTTCGCAGACCTTCGAGCCTTAGGGCAAAAGGCCTTGACCTTGACCGACAGCGCCGCGATTCGTGCCCTGTATGAGCAGTACGCGTCCCAGCAGGGCCTAGGCAAGATCATCGCCTTGTTCCAGCAAGAAAATGGTGATGCCAACGCCGTGCATGTCGACGCTAAGGACAGCCTGGCTGCCGCCGAGTAGCGGAGCGCGATACGCGCCGCGCTGGGTGCGTCATGCCGCAGGCGGCTCGCCGCCTGCGCGGACGGCGCTGATAAAAAGCCGCTTTGAGGCCAAGGCCTCAGAGCGGCTTTTGGATTTTTGTGGCACAATGAGCCCCGTTTTCACTCATTGTTGTTTGCTTTTGGTTGTTTGCTTAAGAGGTGTGGCGTGAAGGTTTATCTTGATTTGATGCAGCGCATTTTGGATGAGGGGGTAAAGCGCGGCGATCGTACCGGCACCGGTACCCTGTCCTTATTTGGCACCCAGATGCGCTTTGACTTAAGCCAAGGCTTTCCGCTTTTGACCACCAAGAAGGTGCACCTGCGCTCCATCATCTATGAGCTCTTATGGTTCTTACACGGCGATACCAATATCAAATACCTGCATGACCACAAGGTCACTATCTGGGACGAGTGGGCTGACGAAAACGGCGATTTGGGTCCCGTCTATGGTAAGCAATGGCGCCGCTGGGAGTGCGCTGACGGCCGCGTCATCGACCAAGTCGCCAACGTGGTTGAGCAGATCAAGCACAACCCGAACAGCCGCCGTTTGATTGTCAGCGCCTGGAACGTCGCCGACGT
This sequence comes from Candidatus Anaerobiospirillum stercoravium, assembly GCA_019113025.1. Classification (GTDB taxonomy): domain Bacteria; phylum Pseudomonadota; class Gammaproteobacteria; order Enterobacterales; family Succinivibrionaceae; genus Anaerobiospirillum; species Anaerobiospirillum stercoravium. The sequence goes on from DXIF01000048.1 coordinate 5,165, forward strand.
CGATCAGATGGCGCTGCCACCGTGCCATATGATTTTCCAGTTCTACGTGGCTCAGGGCAAGTTAAGCTGCATGCTCTATCAGCGCAGCTGCGACTTCTTCTTGGGCGTGCCCTTTAACATCGCTTCCTACGCCTTGCTCACCATGATGATGGCCCAGCAATGCGATTTGGAGCCGGGCGAGTTTGTCTGGACCGGCGGTGACACCCACCTGTACCTCAACCACTTAGAGCAGGCTCAAGAGCAATTAAGCCGCACCCCGCGCGCCTTACCTAAGATGCTAATCAAGCGCCGCCCAGAGAGCATCTTTGATTACGAGTTTGAGGACTTTGAGCTGGTCAATTACGATCCATATCCAGTGATCAAAGCCCCAATTGCGGTTTAGTAAAGCAGTCTAGTCTCACAGCCTAGCTCAACCCGTTGCCCGCACTGTGCGCGGGCCCACCGGGCGGGCGCGGGCACGCCTTTGCTAAAGCACGGTGCACGAGCACCCATTCATTGCACCGTGGCACGCAATTGCGTATTCTCACAGCACCTTCGCATTTTTTTAGAGGTGGAACATGTGTGGAATTGTTGGTGCGATTGCGCAGCGCCCGATTGCGGCCTTGCTCTTAGAGGGCCTGAAGACCTTAGAGTATCGCGGCTATGATTCGGCGGGCCTTGCGGTGCTGGAGTCAGGCGTCGCTTCCGTGGTGAAGACCGCAGGTAAGGTTGCGGCGCTGAAAGCCAAGGTGACAGAACAGGGCGTCGATGGGCGTTTGGGCATTGCCCATACGCGCTGGGCAACCCATGGCAAGGCCAATGAGGTCAATGCGCACCCGCATCAGGTGGGCAATGTCATCGTGGTGCACAACGGCATCATTGAGAATTTCCAAGCGCTCAAGGCCAAGCTCAGTGCCGCCGGTTACACCTTTGCCTCGGAGACTGACACCGAGGTCTTAGCGGCGCTGATTCACTACTATCAGCACCAAGCCTTGCCGCATGAGTCCAGCCTTGAGATTCACACCAGTAAGTTCAACGCCTTTAACCTCGCCTTAAATGAAGTGCAAGGTACCTATGGCGTGGCCATGATCGACACGGAGAACCCGGACGCGCTCTATGTCGCACGCTCGGGTTCGCCTTTAGTGGTGGGCTGCGGCATCGGTGAGAACTTCGTTGCCTCCGACATCATTGCCCTCTTGCCCGTGACCTCAAAATTTATCTTCTTAGAAGAGGGCGATCGCGGCATCATTGGGCGTGACCACATCATGTTGTGCGATCGCAATCAAGTGCTGGTCAATCGTCCAGTGCAGAGCATTCAGGTCAACCCTGAGCTCTTGGGCAAGGGGCCCTATAAGCACTACATGCAAAAGGAGATCTTCGAGCAGCCCGAGGCCTTGCGCAACACTCTGATGGGCCGCGTAAGCGACGACCAAGTAAGCGCCAATGCCTTTACTTATCAAGGGCCGGACAATGATGCGCCCAACTTCCTTGAAGTGCTGCGCTCCATTGAGCATGTTGAGCTGGTCGCCTGCGGCACCTCCTATCACGCCGCCTTAGTCGGTAAGTACTTTATCGAGGGCTATGCCGGCATCAGCGCCAATGTCACCTTTGCCTCAGAATACCGCTACAAGCGCACCATTGTGCCTCACAACAGCCTCTTTGTGACCTTATCGCAATCAGGCGAAACCGCTGATACCTTGGCGGCTTTAGAGCTGAGCAAGAGCCAAGGCTATCGCTCCAGCCTTGCCATTTGCAATGTCGATAATTCCAGCTTGGTGCGCCAGTCACAGTATGTGTGCTTGACCCGCGCCGGGCGCGAGATTGGGGTGGCCTCAACCAAGGCTTTTACCACCCAGCTGTTAGCCTTGATGCTGCTGACGCTGGCCCTAGGCCAGGCTCATGGCGCTATCAGTGACAGTGAGGGGGCTAACTTCGTGCAGGCGCTGCAGCACGTTCCGGCGGCGGTGGCGGCGGTACTTGCCTTAGATCCCCAAATTCAAGCCTTGTCTTCAGATTTTGTGGGCAAGGAGCATGCTTTATTCTTAGGGCGGGGCCCGATGTACCCGATTGCCTTAGAGGGGGCCTTGAAACTCAAGGAAATCAGCTATATCCATGCCGAGGGCTATGCCTCAGGCGAGCTCAAGCACGGCCCGATTGCGCTCATCGACAGCAAGATGCCCGTAATTGTGGTCGCCCCGGACAATCTGTGGCTGACTAAATTGATCTCCAATATCGAGGAGGTGAAAGCGCGCGGCGGTAAGCTCTATATCTTCTCAGGCAAGAACTTTGGCCACTCCGATGAGGCCACCATGTTTGATCTCGGTCCGATTAGCCCATTTATCGCGCCGATTGTCTTCACCGTGCCGCTGCAGCTTTTGGCCTACCACGTTGCCGTGATCAATGGCACCGACGTCGACCAGCCGCGCAATCTCGCCAAGTCGGTCACGGTGGAATAGGCTCCCAGCGCCCAGCTGCCCGCCACGCGGTGGCGGGCGCCGCGCGCAGGCGCGGCGCACTTAACGCCACTGGGGCAAACCGCTAAAATATGCCCTGACCGCGCGCATCGCGCGCTTTTGGATCTAACCTACAATCTGCGCGTCGGCGCAGCGGGGGAGGCATCATGGCCGAAGTTAACTGGGGTAAGATTAAGTGGCAGTCACGCCGTGGCATGCGCGAGCTTGATTTGATGCTCTTGCCTTTTGTTGAGCACGATTTACCCCATATGGATGAGTCGGTTCTAGCTGACTACATGGATTTACTGGACGCCACGGACTTAGAGCTCTTCCGTTGGTTGCACCAGACGGCTGAGCCTGATAGTGAGCGCCGCCGCAAGATGGTTCAGACCATTATTGAGTGCCACGTCGGCCGCGCCGGGCGCGAGGGCGTCTAAGCGCGCGCCGAAACCGGCCCCAGCGGGCCTGATCCGGCCCCTGAGTACCTGATCCGGCTTCAGCGGGCCTGATTAGGCCCCAGCCGCGTCCCTTCTTTTCTTGTTCTTGCTTGCCCCCAGTGGGGCCCTAACTTTTGGTGGATTGAGCCGCAGTGATGTTTGAAGAGTTTGCCTTACCGGGATTTCTGTTAGAGGCCATGGTCGAGTTGGGCTGGGAAGCCCCCTCCGCCATTCAAAGCTTGGTGGTGCCTAAGGCCCTGGAGGGCGCGGATATTTTAGGCAGTGCCCCCACGGGAACTGGTAAGAGTGCCGCCTTTTTGCTGCCCATCATTGCGCGCTTAGCGCAGCGTCCCCGTCAGGGCGTGCAGTGCATCATCTTAGAGCCCACCCGCGAGCTCGCCGCTCAAGTCACAAGTGACGCGCAAGATCTACTCAAGCTCCAGCAAGAGTCGCTTCAGGCAGGCGACGGCGAGCTCAAGGAGCTCATCACCTGTAGCTCGGTGGTCGGTGGGGCCGACCGTCAGGCGCAGCGCGAGAACCTTGCAACCATTGTGACCGCGACCCCGGGGCGCTTATTGGAGTTTTTAAAGAAGGGCTGGCTCAACCCCAAAACCGTAGAAATCCTCGTGATTGACGAGGCCGACCGCATGCTCGATCTGGGCTTTCGCGATGACATCGCCGCGATTACGCGTCAGCTTGATGCACGCTACCAGACCATGCTCTTCTCGGCGACCTTAGAGGGCTTTGGGGTGCGTGACTTTGCGCGCAATGTGCTCAATAACCCCGTTGAGGTACGCGCCATCTCCTTTGAGGCGGCTGCAGGCGAGGGGGATGAGGCGGCCGATAGCACCAAGCCCCAGTTGCCTGAGACCTTAGCGGCGCGCGCGTACTACGCAGCGCACGATGAGCAGAAGGTGAAGATTCTGCTGCACTTAATGAAGACCATGCCGGGCAAGTCCATTGTCTTCGTGCGCACCAAGGATAACCTGGCGCGCCTGTGCGCCGTATTAAAAAGGCAAGGCATGAGCTTTGCAAGCCTGATGGGCGATAGTTCACAGCAAGAACGCACCGCAGCGCTACGTCGCTTTAGTGACGGGAGTGTGTCCTTATTAGTCGCGACCGATGTGGCGGCCCGTGGTCTTGATATCGATGATGTAGCTTACGTCTACAACTACGATTTACCAAGTCAGGCCGAGATTTACGTACATCGGGCGGGACGTACGGCACGCGCCGGGCAAAAAGGCGTGGTCATCAGCTTGGTTAAGGCCGATGAAATCACGACCTTAGAGCGCATCGAGCGCTACACCCAGCGCCCGATTGAGCGCCGCGCGATCAAGGACGTAGGCTCAAGCTTTGAGGACGTGACCATAAAAAGCGAGACTAAGCATCGCCGCGCCAAGGTGGGCGGCGGCTTTGTCAAGAAGGGCCCGAAGTCTGCTAAAGATAGTGCCAAGCCTCATAAGAAAGTGCGCTTGCGTGACAAGAAGAATAAGGGTAAGCCTGACTTTGCCGCAAAACGCGCCAAGAAGGCCGCGCGTGCCGCTGCGTCAGCGGTAACGCCAGCGCCCGAGGCTCCAGCTACCAACTAAGTTAGCTCTAACTAAGTTAGCGCTAACCAGTTAGCCGTAGCGCCGCTAGCTGTGAGCTCAAGCGCCGGGAGTTAAAGGCTCCCACCTTCTAAAGCCGCCCTCAGTAAGCGCCCGTATGCGTAGTAAGCGTAAGTAAGCGGAGCGCGCGTGAGGAGGCGCAAGCTGCGTAGCTCAATGAGAGCTTGCCCGCATTATGGGCTTAACGCGCCTTACTGCGTCTGCCCCGTACCGCCAAGGCCGGTAGCCCGCTGGGTCTTAAGTCTAAGCGCTTAAGTCCCAAGGGTGGGCCGCCCCAAGGGCGGGCAGTGCCGCCGCTTTTAGACTTTGGAAGGTTCAAAATGGGAGCAACCATCTTACGAAATGCCAAGTTACACCTTGCTAAAGGTGTACTTGAGGGCGCAGACAGCTTAGCGGTGCAAAACCACCGCATCATTCCGCTTGATCCCGTGCTCTTAGAGGATGGTGCATCTGAGGAAATCGACCTCAATGGCATGCATATCGCCCCGGGCTTTATTGACCTCTTGGTCAATGGCTGCGCCGGTGTCACCTTTGCCTCCGATTTAAGCTTAGACGGCTTAGAGCGCATGCGCCGTTGGCAGGCGTTGCATGGTACCTTAACCTTTGTTCCGACCTTGGTCTCAGGCCCACGCGAGAACATGACCCGCGCCTTAAGCGCCGTCAGCAAGTTCAAGAACAAGCATCCGGGCGTCTGCCCCGGCCTGCACTTAGAAGGCCCGTTCATCAATCCTGAGCGCAAGGGCTTCCACGGCAGTGGTTACATTCGGGGCATCAGTAACTCTGATATCACCTATCTGCGCGAGAACCTCGACAATATCGCCTACATGACCATTGCTCCAGAGGTCGTGCGCGGCAAGTTCTTGGTCGAACTCTTAGGCATGGGGCTTAAGCTCTCGCTGGGCCACACCAATGCCTCGTTTAACGACACGGTCGATGCTTTCAAGATGGGCGTCACCAACGTCACCCACCTGTTCAACGCGATGCGTCCGCTAAACGGCCGTGAGCCGGGCATCATCGGCGCGGTCTTAAACGCCCAAACGGTTACGGCCGGCGTAATCGCCGATGGCCGCCACGTCCACCCGGCGATTGTGCGCATCATCCATGCGATGTTAAAGGATCGCATGTACATCGTTTCCGATGCGCAGGCGGTAGCCGGCTCCCCTGAGATGATGACCAGCTTTACCGTGGCTGGTACCGAGGTCTTCAACGACTCCAAGCGGGGCCTCATCGACGCCAAGGGCTCGTTAGTGGGCACCAACATCTGCATGATGGATGGCGTTAAGTTCTTAGTTAAGACCTGCGGCATCCCATTAGAAGACGCGCTGCGTGCCGCCTCCGCGGTTCCGGCCCACGTCATGGGCATTGACCACGAATCAGGCTACATCGACTCGGGCTATCGGGCCGACCTCATCGTCTTCAACGACGACTTCAAGATCCGCTACGTCATCCAAAACGGCTTCTTGAAGACCACCGCCGAGCTAATCTAAGGAATCTAAGGAATCTAAGGAACCGAAATTCCCCGCTTTTGTGACAATACAGAAACCATGAGCTAAGCCCCCAAAACAAGAATGCCTTATTTATTGGGTTTATGGCCTTAGTTTAGACCAGAACAAGCTCAGCTTAAGGTAGCTGAATGACAA
>DXIF01000049.1 GCA_019113025.1 Candidatus Anaerobiospirillum stercoravium
CTCCATACCCCACCGTGCCCCATCCGGGGACAAACTTTTGTTTAGTTTGCGATCTAGCTTACAGTTTGCGGCACTTTGACTGTGCCCTGCTGTGCGCCGCACCCGCGGCGCGCGCTTGGCGCTTAAGCCTAAGGCTTTAAGCCTGAGGCTTAATTACTCCTTGGTGACGTTGACGAAGAAGTTTAAGCCAATTGGGTGGGTGAACTTACCCTTGATGTTAGGACGATAGGCCGCTAAGGTCTGAGCGTGCGAGATCGGCAGCACGCCAACATCGGCGTTTAAGACGCGCTCGGCTTGTTGGTAAACTTGAGCGCGCTCTGCGCCATCAGGCATGGCAACGGCCTTGTTGATCAGGTCAATGAACTCTTGGTTGAGCCACAGACCTTGGTTGGAGATTGGGTCGTCCGCGGCCAAGATGTTGATGAAGTTGTCAGGGTCGCCGTTGTCACCAATCCAGCCCATAAAGGACAGATCCCAAGCGTCGGTTAAGAGCTTGCTCTTGAAGGTAGCCCAGTCGTAAACGTCGATGGTGGCTTTAACGCCTACCTTGTCTAAGTAGCCCTGAACCGCCTCAGCTAAGACTTGACCACCCACCGTGTTGTAGTAACGAGCGTTGGAGTAGGTCAGGATCTTGAGTTCCTTGACCCCCTTTTGCGCTAAGGTCTTCTTGGCCGCCTCAGGATCGTAAGCAATCGGCTTGATGTCCTTGTCGTAACCGGCCATGAAGGTTGGGAAGAAGGTGGTTGCGTAGTCCGCATAGCCCTTGTAGAGCGAATCGACTAACTCTGGGACATTGATGGCTTGAGCTAAGGCGCGACGCACCTCAGGATCGGCGGTGATATAGTCCTTACGGCAGTTGTAGACCATGTAGTTGATGTTGTTGCCTTCATCTTGGTAGATGAGGTTACCGGCGTTCTTGATCTGGTCGATGACATTGGCATCAATACCGTTGATGATGTCGACCTCACCGTTATTTAAGGCGACCACACGAGCCGAGGTCTCCTTCATGATGCGGTAAATCACGTTCTGAATGGCCGGCTTGTCACCCCAGTAATCCTCGTTGGTGGTGAGGATTAACTGCTGACCGCGATCCCAAGCCACTAACTTGTAAGGACCCGTACCAACTGGGTGCTCCATCAAGTTGTTGTTGTACTTTTCTAACGCCGTAGGCGAGGCAATAGGGGCGGCAAAGCACATGGCCATATTGCGCAAGAATGGGGTCGACTGCTTCTTGAGGGTAATCTTGATGGTGTAGTCATCGACCACCTCAGTCGAGGCGACGTCACCGAAGACTAATGGCGCATACGACATCTTAGGGGTCATGTTCTCCGGCATCTGACGGTCGATGTTGAACTTAACCGCCTGAGCATTGAAGTCAGTGCCGTCGTGGAACTTAACCCCCTGACGCAGCTTGAAGGTATAGGTCAAGCCGTCATCGGAAATGGTCCAGCTCTCAGCTAAGCAAGGCTCGATGTCGGTGTTGTCGTCTTGGAACTGTAACAGCGACTCGTAGATATTGCAGTTGATGTTGCCCGAGTCATTGTCATCAACTAAGGCTGGGTCTAAGCCCAATGGCTCAGTTGAGGTGGCGTAGAACAAGTTATCTTGCGGCGCACGCGACATGGCAGCTTGAGCCGAGCTCAGGGAAGCAGCGGTCAGGCCAAAAGCCATCGCAACCGCTAAAACTAACTTGGAATTAGCAAACTTCATCAAAAAAATCGGCACCACCGCAAATGCCAGCCCCCACTAAGGTCCGGCTCTGGGCTACACCGCTCCTTATTGCAATCGTGATCGCAGCTCAGCGCTTGAGCACCGGGCCCTGCCCACAGGATTCATATCCCAGCGGGGCGCCGGTCCCGTAGCGGACCTCATGTCCCTAACAGTGCACCCGCGGCCGAGTCTGCACAAAACTGAGTCAATTTTCGGTTATGGGGCCCGCCTTTTCAAGAATGGGACAAGCCAAGCCCCCACACCTAGCACCCATGCACCAAAATGGATCTAAACTTATTCCCCTACTCCCGCGGTGCGCCCGGTGCCGCGCCCGGCCGCTGAAGCGGGGATACTCCCCCTCAGCGCCCGCGACCATGCACTTGGCGCGGTACAATTCGGCGCGCAGTGGCGCCCTAAGGCCGCCCTTAGGGGGCCGCTGCACCGGTCAATTTGGGCGGAAAGTCGGGGCTAAATGTGCGCTCGTGGTGCCGACACGCACCATTATTAGGCACGAACTAAACACAAAGCGGGGCAGACTTGTCAGTCTGGCACAGGGACGCAGCACGGTGGCCCGTGCGCCCTGTCACCTTACCTCCGACCTATTAACATTGAGCGCGCCTCCTGCACTCAGGACGGCGCGAGTGGCAATTCCGGCTGCTGTCAAGCGGCGGCGCGAGCGGCAGTTTCGGCTGCTGGGCAAGCGGCGGCGCGAGCGGCGCTTTCGGCTGAGGGCAAGCGGTGGCGCCGGGAGCTGAGAAAAAGTGAGCAAAGTTGCAAGCGCTAAGCAAGGGCTAAGACAAGGACCTTAATATGAGCCTCAAGGCATAGCACTCAGCCCGTGAGTCAAACCCCAGGAGCGGTGTTCCTTTGGGGTTATGTTAGTTTTTTAGTGTGAGGGCTGAGGCGCAGGCGGCAAGCAGCGCGCACTTGCTGCCATTGCTCATGGCACTTGACGCCATTCTCATGATCGCTTGATCCGACCTTGGCGGTCGCTCTTTTTTGTTTGGCATTACCTTAGCCCTGACGACGTAGCCCCTGCAACGTAGCCCCTGCAACGTAGCCTCTACAACGTAGTTGCTACCACGTAGTTGCTACAACGCAGTTCCTACGCCGTAACCTTGGTTATTAGCGCCGAGGTTGAGCGCACTTGGCGGTTAAATGTAACGCTGAGGCGTGTAGGCTAAGCGTCCCCGATTTCTTTGTTTGTAAGGCAGTTTTTAGATGAAGTCATTAAAACTCTCGGCTGCAGCTCTGGCCTTAGCCGGCCTGACCGTAATGGCAAGCATGAGCACCTCCTCCTATGCCGCTGATGCCCGCCCCTTAATCAACGCCTTAGAAAACAGCCAAGGCGAGCCCTCGCTGGCGCCTATGTTAAAGCAGGTCATCCCCGCGGTAGTCAATATCTCGGTTAAGGGCACCAAGAAAGTCCGCCCGATGCTCGATATCCCTGAAGAGTTCCGCTTCATGTTCCCGCAGCTCAACCGCGAGCGCCAGCGTGAGTTCCGCGCCCTCGGCTCGGGTGTCATCATCGACGCTAAGGAAGGCTACATTATCACCAACTACCACGTGGTCGCTGATGCTAATGAAATTCGCATCGCCCTCTCGGATGGCCGCGAGTTTGATGCCACTAAGGTGGGCGAGGACGAGCATACCGACTTGGCCTTATTAAAGCTCGAAGACCCAGAGGACTTAACCGCCCTGCCGCTGCTTGATGACATCACCAAGCTGGAAGTAGGCGACTTTGTCGTCGCTATCGGTAATCCATTTGGCCTGGGCCAAACCGTAACCTCGGGCATTATCTCGGCCTTAGGTCGTACCGGCCTGAACATCGAGAATATCGAAAACTTTATCCAAACAGATGCGGCCATTAACTCCGGTAACTCAGGTGGCGCCTTGGTTAACTTAAAGGGCGAGCTCATCGGTATTAATACCGCCATCCTAGGTCCTAACGGCGGCAATATCGGTATCGGCTTTGCCATCCCGGTTGATATGGTCAAGACCGTGGTCCAACAGTTAAAGGACTTTGGTGAGGTTCACCGTGGCACCTTAGGCGTCACGGGTACTGAGCTGACCCCTGATTTGGCCGAAAACTTTGACTATAAGGGCAAGGCTGGTGCCTTCGTCAATGAGGTCTTAGAGGGGGGAGCTGCGGATAAGGCGGGCGTCAAGGCAGGTGACATCATCACCTCGGTCAATGGCAAGGCCATTAAGTCCTTTGGCGAGCTGCGCGCTACCATCGCCACTTTAGGTGCTGGGGCTGACATTAAGCTCGGCATCTTCCGCGATGGCCGCAACATCACCTTAGATGCCACCTTGCAAGAACCTGATGAGATCTCCGGTACCGACGCCGGTGAACTCTCCGCCTTCTTTGAAGGTGCCACCCTCGCTAACCACGATGGCGGCGGCGTTGAGGTCACCAAGGTTGAGTCGCGCTCGCGCGCCTACGCTTACGGCTTGCGCGAAGGTGACGTCATCACCTCGATCAACCGTGATGCTATCAAGGGCCTGTCGGACTTAAAGAGCAAGATCAACAAGGCCAAGGGCAAGATGATGGCCCTGCGCATTGAGCGCGGTGACAGCACCTTATACGTCACCATTCGCAATTAAGCGCAGCGGTGCGGCGGCGCAGTAGCGCAGCGGTGGTGCGGTAGCGCGCTAGCGCAGCGGCGGTGCCGCGCCGCGGGGGCGCTATGATTGCCCCGCGACTGTGCCCTAATTGCCCTGCGGCGGCAGGGTTTGCCGCCCCGGCTTACTAACACCTAAACCAACCAAGAGGGCAGGCCCCACGGCCTGCTCCGATCCTTCAAGCTCGAGGCGGGCCACCGCTTCGGGCTTGCTTTGTCTTGAGCTGTTGGTGAGCTACTTGGTCTAGAGCTTGCTCCAACGCTTCCGCCGTGCTCGACGGCTTAGCGCGGCCGCGCCCCTGCGCGACGCAAGCTGCGTCGGTGGCGCCGTGCTTTGCTGTTACAATGAGCTCATGGGCTAACGTGCTTGAGGCCTGCCGACATGACTGCGTGCGTGCCTGCATGCCTGCGCGCGGCGCGTGCTTTGGCAGCGCTTAGTCCTAAGTTGAAGTTTGTTTTGAGGTTGGATGCGCGGCACAACCAAGCGGTTCTAGGCACTTGGGTTTAAGATGCGCGCCTTGTTGCTTGCTTGAGGGCAGGTCACCTATGTTGCTGAAAATACTCAGACGCCCATGGGTCCGGTTTTTTGCCCTCCCGGTGGTGCTAGGACTGATCGTTGCGGGCGTGACCTTGCGGCTGCAGCCGCAGCTGGGCGCACGCATCGCCGCCCAAATCTACACTTCCAACAAGGAAGTGCAAGGCTACGCCTATGCCGTGGCGCGCTCCAGCCCAAGCGTGGTCAACATCTACGTCTCGCGCCTCAATAACGATTACACCGGCATCGCCCGCGATCGCGGCGAAATCACCAACTCCGCCTCGGGCGTCATCATGAGTGCCGATGGCTACATCATCACCAATTACCATGTGATTCCGTCGCTCTCCGAGCCCAATAAAGCGGTCTGGGTGCAAACCAGCGATGGGATCATTCGCCAAGCCTTTATCGTGGGCTACGACCGACGCACCGATATCGCAGTGCTCAAAATCAGGGCCCAAAACCTCCAGCCCATTGCGATTAACCCTTCCTATGAGCCCCATGTGGGCGATATTGTCCTCGCCATTGGTAACCCCAATAACCTTGGCCAGACCGTCACCCACGGCATTATCTCGGCCACGGCCCGCACCGGCTCCGGGCTCTTGACGCGCGAGCGCATGAACATCCGTGAGGGTTTACAGGACTTAATTCAAACCGACGCCCCGATTAATGCCGGTAACTCCGGCGGCGCCTTGGTCAATACCAATGGCGAATTGGTCGGCATCAATACCGCGTCCTTTGATATGGCGCGCGTCAGCACCTACGGCATCGGCTTTGCCATCCCCACCAAGCTCGCGGTCTACGTCATGAACGAGATCTTGCGCCATGGGCGCGTCATCCGTGGCTATTTGGGCATCAGCGACGAGAACTCCCAATTTATCGCTGACCACTCGGTGCAAGGCGTTATGGTGCGCTATATCGACCCAGCAGGCCCGGCGGCCATGGCTAACATCCGCTTGGGCGACATCATCGTCAAGGTCAATGCTACCCCGATTAACAACGTGCGCGAGTTAATCGAAGTCATCTCCAACACTAAGCCCGGCACCGTGCTCAACCTCACGGTCAAACGCGGCGAGCAGTACCTCATCGCTCCTGTTACCTTGGCAGAAGACCGCCCCAACATCGATTAGAGCGCGTAACGCCTGCGGCCCGCCCCAACGCTCCGGGGTGGGGCGTGGGATCGCGGGACGCGCAGCACGAGGCGCGGGGCGCCGAGCATTCAGTGTCGCGGCGGGAGCGGGAGGTTAGGCGCTGCGGGGCTAAAGATCGGCGTGCTCGTGCGGCAGCACCGATTGATCATGGGCCTCAGGCTTGCCCTCAAGGGTTATGGCCGGGACTAAGTGGGGGCCCGGAACCGGCTCGGCGAAATTCTCCAGATAAGTCTTGATGATGCGGCGGTACTCGCCGTTGTCGATCAGACGAGCTAAGCCTTGGTTAAAGGCTTTGACCAAGGCCTTGTCGTTGCTCTTAGGCGCGACAAAGTGGAAGCTCTCGCACATGTGATCAACCGGCAAACGGTCAATGGCGATGACTAAGCCCGGATAGAGGCCCGAGGAGAGGTGATACACCGCAATCGGGTAATCGCCAACGCTAAAGTCACTTTGGCCCATATTGACTGAGAGCAAGGCTTCAAAGGAGGTATCGAAACTCCTGATCTTAAGATCCCACTCCTCTTGGTGCTGCTGCGCAAAGATTTCCCCCAGCGAAGCGGCCTTGACCGCAACCGTCTTGCCTTTTAAGTCCTCCAGCGTCTTAATGCCACTGGTATCTAAGGCTACCACCGCCTCGGTCGAGGCAAAGTAGCTTTGGGAGAAATCGAGGTATTGCGAGCGCTTCACGGTATAGCTGATGCCCGCTAAGGCGCCGTCCGCCTGCTTGTTCTTAAGCTGGGTCAGGATAGAAGCAAAATCGCGGGCACAAATGCGAATCGTCATGCCCTCACTCTTGGCCCAGGCCTTGAGCAAGTCGACATCGATGCCCTTGAGCTCGCCCTTGGAATTTAAAAAGCTAAACGGCTCATAGCTGATATCGGTTAAGAACTGGAAAACGCGCTCACGGGTGCGACCATTGTGATTGGTCCAGCAGACCTGCTCAGGCGGCGTTGCTGCCGTGGTACCAGCCGTCGACGTGCGCTCAGTTTGATTGGCATGGGCCGGAACCAACATCAAACTCAGGCCTAACACTAAGGCGGCGGCAAGGCGCCCCTTCAGGGTACGCAGCCCATAGCACCGAAAACGAAGCGTCAAGCTGCGCAATGCACTCAGCCCAGTTGGAGCGCAAGCACCTGCGGTGCCGCTCCTTGCTGCTAATGCTACCATGACCATCATCCTCCCTATTATGATCCCGGGCCCGCTTGGGGGCGTAAGCCCCAACTAGGCTCAGGGGAACCAAGGCCTGAGCCCCGCACCGCGCGCCCGCGCCGCGGGCGCTGCCGCCACCTTCGTACTCGGCCCCGGCTCGGGTTCTGCCGCCCCAGCGCGGGTTCTGCCGCCCCGGCGCGGGTTCTACCACCCCAGCGCGGGTTCTACCACCCCAGCGTGGGGGCGGCCTTGAGTTGCAGCCCCTGGCCGCTTGGTGCGCCTCAAGCTGCAAAACTTGGGCTAACCTACAAGGTACGAGCAGTTGTGAGTTACTCGTGATCAGAATCGCATTGGCGCACTAAATCGATGGGGGTGAGGATCTGGGCACCATGGAACAGGTTTAAAGCATAGGTAAAGGCGACCCGCGCGCTCTTGCGCAGGGCCATAGCGCCATCACGTACGCTCGACTCAGGCGTTCCAGCGATATTCTTAATCGTGACCGATAAGATGTAGGGCTTGCCCTCATAGCTGATAAAGGCTAAATCGTTGACAGCAATACGCTCGCCGTGCTCATTCATGCCGCCCATGCCGGTCTTATCGAAGATCCGCAAGGTACGAAATAGCTCTTGCTCCTGTTGATAGGAGGTGGCGTACTCACTCAAGGTGAGCTTGACCGCGTGCTGAATACGATCGGCGCCGGTGGGCACAAAGAGCATAGTCTCATCCAAGAAACTGCGCAGCTCTTGGGGCAAGCTTGGGTCATTGAGGTAAACCGCATAACTGTGAGCGATATCGTACGGACGACCGTGATCGTCATAGCAGCGCGCGACCTCAGCGGCCATCTCGCCTTCGGTGTACTTTAACGACAGGGGCACCCCTTTGTCGTGCCAAAAGCGCTCTAAGTTCTCCATGCCCCCTAAGTAGTACTTGATCAGGGCGTCGCAGGCATTGTTATCAGATTCACGCACGGCATAGTAAAGTAAGTCACCCAAGCAAATGGTCAACTCTTTAGGGGACACTCTCAGTCCTGATAAGGTGGCGGTATTAGGCGCCTGCTTAGTGCAGCTCAACATCGCAGTTAAGTAGGCATCGCCCCAGAAGTGATTAGCCCCCTGCTGAGACTCAGCACGCGAAGCCTGCGCTTGCTGGGAGGCTGCTTCGTAAGCGGCGGCAATGGCCGGTGCAATATGCTCACAATTGCAATTGACCAGATTGAACTGACGCTGCTCTAACACGTCATACATCGGGCTATAAGTGTTAGGGTCTAAATCGGTGAATTTGATGGTGATGGTGTCGCTGAGGCGATCGCCCCGCTTGACCATCTCCGATAGTACGGCATAACCCAAGTGAAACTTCATCACCGACATCAAGGGAAAGTTGTCGGCGCTATATAGCAGCACCAGGCCATGCTCATTGAGCAAAGCAAGGCCAATATCGGCCTGATGCATCTGCTCGATGGTATTAAATGAACTCAGCACATGCTCCGCGCTGCGCCGGTCGGTGGCATAAAAGCGCTTGGCCGGGTCTATCGGCGATTGCTGTAGCATCTCCAAAATGGCGGCATCACCGGATAAATCAAAGTGATGCGGCAATTGCGCTAACTCATAGCTGGTTATCGGTGGAGCGGACTGCGCGTTGTGAGCATGGAACTCACTGTCAACACCGTAAGCCACGTTGCCTAACCCCAAGGCCACCATGGTCCCTAAGAGCCCTGCTCCCATCACTTTATTCATAACCACACCCCTTGCTCCCATCCCCTGACACTTAGGATGGAAGCCGCCTCAAGCTCAATGATTCAAGAGGCCAAACGAGCCGTCACCAGCTTGGAAGCTATCTCTCAGTCTCTACTCAAGGTTGAATCCTTCATCGTCGCTCCGCCTAGCTCAATTGGTCTTAAGCTAAGGATAAGCTTTGCGTCCCGGTGCTGCAAGCGAAAATCTGGTCGCGTCAAGATATTTAGCGCAACTGGCCCTCAACGCTTAAGGCTGCCCGCCTTCTACTCTCTACTCTCAAAAGATTGCGCCCACCAACCGGGCCCTTTGCTCTCAGACACTGCCCCCGAGCGTCGCGGCACTACGCGCAGGTACCGGTTCCACCAAGATCGGCCCGCTTAAGGGCTTAACCCTGAAGCTTAAGGGGCTACCTCTAAAATCGATGCACTGTGCCATCCCAAAGTGCCAGCCAAGCTGTTACTTGGTGTTGTATCTATGAAGCTAAAGATCTGGGCGGAGCTTATTCTGTTTTGGTTCTGTTTGGGTACTAGTCTGGTTTGTGCTGTGATTTAGCAGCTCAGCCCTTGGCGCCATGGCCGCTGAACTTATGAGCAAACACTGCGGCGACGCGGCGGCCGGATGGAATCTGTGAGTTGACCTGTAAGCCGGGTTCTGTACCTTATTGCTAAGGTGGCAATCATTCATCTAGGCTTAAACTCGCGCTTAAGCTCAAGCAATCGACCCGCCCCCAAGCGCGGACCACGCTATGCGGGAGCCTATTTGATCTTGCTCTAGGTGGAGTTTACCAAGCCGTTGTCTATTACTAGCAACGCGGTGCGCTCTTACCGCACCCTTTCACCCTTACCTGTGCCCGAAGGCCATCGGCGGTCTGCTCTCTGTTGCACTGGTCGTAGGTTCACACCCCCCAGGCGTTACCTGGCACCTTGTCCTGTAGAGCCCGGACTTTCCTCCCCTCGGACCGTATGCTCTTTACGCACAAATCCAAGCAGCGATTGCCCAGTCAACTCGGGCACGGATTATAACACACAAAATCCCAGCGCATCGGCGAAAAGATGCGCCGCCCCACCGCCTTGGACTAGGTCGCCTGAGCATCTTAGCCTGCTTGCCCCAAGCACGACGCGCTCACCGCCCAGGACCTGCCCGCGGCCGCGGACGCAAGACACCACCATGCTAGGCGCGCCCCCTCTTCGTGAGGGCACCGACCTTGGCCCAGCGCGCCCCGTCACGCTCAAGCTCCCTTCAAGACCTATCCCCAAAAGCCTCGCTGCCTGCGCTGAGCACGCAGCGCCTTGCGGCCATTGCCCGCGGCCACGGGCGCGCTCAACCGGGCGGAGCCTACTGTGACCGGGCTACAGCGGGAGGATGCCGAGTTTGGCGATGTTGTCGCTGATGGTGTTGGCGTCGGGGTTTAACGCACTGAGCAGGTGGTAGAAGGCTGGGCCGTGGTTAAAGCAGCCTAAGTGGCACAGCTCGTGGCTAGCGACCGAGGTCATAACGTTGTACGGGAAGTGCGCCAGCATTTGGTTGAGCCGAATTTCAGGCAGGCCCCCTTCAGCCTTGCATAGGCCCAACGGGCTCATTGCCTTGGAGCGTACGGGCCGTTGGTACCAGCGCAGCGCCGGTAGCGCAATATGATGGGCCGCAGCCAAGTAGATTTCGTCGTAGTAGGAATGCACCTGCTCTAAAAAGTGCGTGGCCTTAGTGCTGACTTCTTGGGCCAAGAATTTTTGCAGGGCGCGGCGCACCTTATCGGGGGTGACCTTGCCCTTGATGTTGATCTCAAGGCAGCCGGGGGTCGCCAGCGTCTCATGAGCATAGCTTAAATTGCCGCGCGCCACGTGCTGCGCCAATAAGTCCGTCGCCACCATGCGTAGATAGCTGGTCTTGAGCTCATTGACCGCAAGGTTTTGCGGCATGGCCTCAAGGCAATTGCTCTGGTCGGGATTGTCCGGGAGCAAGGCCATCAGCGCTAAGGCGGGATCAATCTCGTGGCCGGTGCTATCGCATAAGGTCATCTCCAGCTCACCGAGCGAGAAGTTGGAGTCATCGGGCTTAGTCACCGCAAAGTTTTGCGGCGAGAGATATTCCAAC
>DXIF01000050.1 GCA_019113025.1 Candidatus Anaerobiospirillum stercoravium
GGTGGTGGGGTGGGGGCTGATTGCGGTTTGGGCGGTTTGGGTAGCTTGGGCGTGTGGGTGTAGTAGGCAAGGCGGCCGCTGAGGTCGTAGGCGAGGGCCCAGCCCCAGAGCACGCAGGCGCTGATGAGAGCCAGTACGCCGAGCGCAATCAGGCTGAAAAAGAAGAGGGCGAGGCAGCCTAGTCCGAGGCTTAGCACATAGACGGTGCTGGCGCGCTGTTTTAGCGCCGCAAGTTCATCCTTGCGCGTGGCTAGGTCATAGCAGTGCCGATAACCAAAGACGCAGCCAAAGATGGCACCTAATAGCAGCGCTGGGGGGAGGAGGCACAGCAATGCGTCCCACTGTTGCAGCGCATAGAGGTCGCTGAAGCTCAGATAGCCTTGCATGAAATAGAGCTCGTAGATCACCGGGCGCAGATAGTATTGCAGCTGCATAGCTAAATTGAGCTGGAAGAAGAGCGCGGCGTAAATGAGCGCGAGCAGTGGCACCAATACCAAGCTCAAGGCAATGAGCAAGGACTCAGAGGTGAGCACCGCAAGGGCGCTTTGAACCCAGCTTTTGAGCATTGGTCCTAGCGGCCGAGAGGGCGCTGCTTTGGCGGGTTTGCTGCCCTTAGGTGCGGGGTGGAACTTAAGGTAGTCTTGGTGGGCCTCTTGGGCTTGCTGAACGGTGGTTTTCCCGGCTTGAGCGGCAAGCGTGAGCTGGATGCCTGCGAGCTCGGCCTTGGTGTTGCGCGTTTTAAGCTCGCTTATGTAGTTTTTGGTCCAGACGATGAAGCGAATGCCTGTGATTATGCCTAGGATGAAGAGCAAGCTCAGCCCTAAGCGCTGGGCGCATTTGCTTAAGCTAAATTGCTGGTGCTCGGCTTCAGCTTGTGCGCGCGCCCACGCGGTGGCAAAGCCTGAGTTAAAACCTTCGGCATAACCTAATTCAAAGGCCGCGCGCTCGCCTTGAGTCTGCGGCACAAAGAGCTCAGTTGAGTCAGTCGATTTAGTTAAGTCACCCGATTTTGTTGAGTCGGTCGGGGCGCCGGGAGCGCATGGGGCCGGGGTTGCAGCCGGGGCAGCGGAGTGGGATACGCTGTCTTCTGGCGCCGTAGCTGCTTGAGGGGATGGGGCTGGTTTCATGGGGCCTCCTTGGAGTCCGTTCGGGAGGGAACGGGCTCCTTTGGGGTGGTTGATGCCACTTGGTATGAGGGCGGTCGGTGACAGTGGCGCGGTTTGGTATCGGCTGTAGGTTAGCCTACGGCCAGCAAGGACAGGCCGTACATAAAGTGCGGCTGGTACTCGTAGTAGGGCGCATCACTCCAAACTGAGTCCCGAACCTTGGTAATGGCAATGGTCTGGGTGGGAATGGAGCTTATTGCTAAGGACTGCTCCCCAAAAACCGGGGCAGGAGGCGGCGGAGGTTCGCGCGGCAGCCGTTTTAACTGCTTAAACACGAAGCCATAGCCATACGGGTCGGCTGCCTTTTGCTCCGGCGTGCGCGGAAAGGTCGGCTCATTGGGGGAGCGCGCAGGCTGCTCTGAGATGGGCTTGAGGAATTCTTCGATCATCTTGACCTCCATTGGCAGAGGGAACATAGGTTCTTGTCGCGCAAGAACTTGGGGCGGCTCAGGTGTTGGTGAGTGAGCCCTATGTCCAGCATATCCAGCTCAAATCAAAAAATGAGAAAAATGCCCTCAAAAGCCCCTGTGGCGTATTTGGGAGGTGAGTGCGGTTTGCTTTATCGCGGTTAATGGAGGATAGTTAGGCCCAGTACTGGCTTTAGTTCAGATGTTCGGAGGGAGCATATGCCAGAAAATCAGCCGGAACTGCAAGTAGCGCCACAGGATACGCAAGAGGCGCCGATGAAGACGGTGAGCTCGCATGAGATCAAGTCGCAGCGCTTTTCGATTGTTGAGGATCAGATTCTGGTTCATGGCCAGATTCGCCCTTACAGCTACGTCAAGATTAAACAGGGCGTCTGCATCTTGCCGTTCTATCAAGGCAAGATTGCATTAAGCCGTGAGTACCGCTATCCCATTTCCTCTTATCAGTGGCAACTGCCAGGTGGCATCATCGATCCCGGTGAAACGCCGCTGGTTGCAGGCATGCGCGAACTGCGTGAGGAAACGGGACTTATCACCACCGCTGAGGACATGATCGACTTGGGCTGGTTCTATCCATCCTATGGCTCGACCAATGAGCAAATCTATTTGTTTGCGGCGCACGTGCGTGAGCAGGTTAACCCGGAGCAAGAGGTCTCTGAGGTGATGGATCTCTACTTTAAGAGCGAAGACGAGATTCGCCAGATGATTGCGCACAACGAGTTTTGCCATGCTGCAGGCCTAGCCGCCTTGCTTAAGTATTGGACGAAGCGTCAGTTAGGCGAGCTCTAAGGGCGAGGTACGCGCCAACAGCTTGTACCTGCAACTTGTCTGGCAGCTTGCACGGCAGCGGCAGCTCAGGGGGCGGGTGCCCCAGTGCTATAATCGGCCGTCTGGCCTCACAGGCAGGCTTTCGGGCCTTATGGGGGCGAGGTTTGGGGTGGGAGATAAGTATGGTCGCAGTGATGGATGAGCGCCTGCAAGATTTTGATTTTGCCTTTGTGCTCCAGGGGAGCAAAGGGGATGATGCGGCGGAGCCGTATTTGGCCCAAGTGTTGGCGCTGCATTACACCAATTATGGCGTGGGCAGCCTTGAGGCTGAAGTGACCTTGGGCAAGCAGCATTGCCGCGCGGCTCCCTTTGGCGCCATTTTGCATGGCGGTACCTCCCTTGCCATTGCTGAGACCGTGGCCGGTTTGGGCTCGATGTTAATCTGCCATGCTAAGGGTTATCGCTTAACTCCAGTGGGGGTGGCGGTGACTGGTAATCATATCAGTATGGCGGCTTTGGGCGAGCACTTGACCATTCGTGCTACGGCATTGCAGCAAGGACAGCGGCTGCATGTATGGAACGTCGACTTGCTCCATGATGATGGCAAGTTGGTGAGCTCGGTGCGCGTGACCAATGCCTTGATTCCAGACGGCTCTAAGGGCAAACGCGGTACGGCGTTTACCGCGGCGTAGCGTTTACCGCAGCGTAGCGTTTACCGCAGTGTAGCGTTTAAGGCAGCTAAGCGCATTGGTGCGCTTAGATTGCGCGGAGCGGGGCTGGTTTTAGCTCCTGCTGTTGTGTTGTTGTGTTGGGCTCTAGGCACGCTGCAGCGCGTCTAGGCTTGGTCATGTGAGTAGTACGGGGTGGACTTCATGACGGTTCGGGGGATAGATCAGTCAGCTCGGCTGCGAGTGCTGTTGCAAGTTTTGGTGCTAACTAAATTGCCCTTTGTGCTCTATCGTTTGCCCCATGAGCAGCCGCGCCTGCTGTTAATGCCGCAGGGCCAACCATCTAGCTATCAGAGCTTGAGCGAGCTTGATGCCGCGTCAGGTTTTGTGATGGCGCCGTTTTCCCTTGAAGGCAAGGATCCCATTGTGCTCTGGCCGCAAGCGCAATGCGTGGCTGCCAGCGGTTGGGATGAGATTGACGCGCTGTTAAGTGAGATTGAGCAGCCCGTTTATCGGTGCAAGGTGAGGGCGGCTGATGAAGTGCCGTGTCCGCTACCCCAAGCTGAGATTGTCACCTTGGCACAGGGGCAATATCAGCAAGACTTTGCTGGTTTTAGCGCAGCGCTGCGTCAAGGCTCTTACCAAAAGTTGGTGCTGTCTTCCTACTTTGAGCAAGAGATTGCGCGCTGCTTTATTTGGGATAACTTCATGCGTGCCTGCGCGGTTAAACCCGAGCTCATGGTGGCCTTGGTTCAAGCGCCGCAAGTGGGCACATGGTTTGTGGCAACCCCAGAGGTACTGTTGCGCACCGTGCCAGGGACAAGTGCGCGTTTGCATACCATGGCCTTGGCGGGCACCATGCCTTATAGTGCAGACAATATGGAGTTGGCGGCTTGGTCGCCTAAAGATCGCGTGGAACAGGAAGTCGTTACCTCATATCTCACCGCGATTTTGGCGCAGCTGGGCTCTTATGAAGCGCACGGACCTTATCCGGTGAAGGCAGGCAGTGTTGTGCACTTGCGGACTGATTTAACCTTTGAGCTACCTACTGAGCAGGGCTTAAGTGAGCTGTTGGCGGCGCTACATCCCACCCCGGCGGTTTGCGGCTTGCCTAAGGCGTCAGCACAGCAATTTATCGCACAGCATGAGTCTTATGAGCGTTCCTATTACGCGGGCTTTTTGGGCGAAATAAAGTGCCGCACAGGAGCACGCTTACGCACCAATCTCTTTGTTAACCTTCGCACCATTGAGTTCTTACAGACTCCTTGGTATTGGGGACCATGGCGTTTTCGCTCTTATGTCGGCGGCGGCTTGCTGCCTGCGTCCACGTTTGAGAGCGAGTACGCTGAGATTTGTGCTAAGAATCGCAGTGTATTGAGCAATCTCAAGCCAGAGTTTTGGACGCAGTAGGGTACATTACGCAGTAGGGGACATTTATGCTCTCGAACAAGATGAATGTGCTGCAATTGGCAGCTTTGATGCGCGCCCATGGCATTGGAGACGTGGTGTTGTGCCCGGGCAGTCGCGATGTTCCACTGACTCAGACTTTCAGCCATGTGCCTGATTTTCGCTGCTATAGTCTCACCGATGAGCGCAGCGCGGGCTTTTTTGCCTTAGGTTTGGCGCAACAGCACGGAACTAAGGTGGCAGTGGTGGTGACTTCAGGTTCGGCTGTAGCCAACCTACATCCGGCGGTCTGCGAGGCGTACTATCAACAAGTGCCGCTTCTAATTATTTCCGCCGATCGTCCCGCGGCATGGATTGGGCAAATGGATGGGCAAACTATGCCTCAGCCCAACTTGTTCCAGTCCTTGGTGCGTAAGGCCGTGTCCTTACCGCAAGTACACGATGATGAGTCCTTGTGGCACTGCAATCGTTTGATCAATGAGGCCTTACTTGAGCTCGACCATGGGGTCAGGGGGCCGGTGCAGATCAATGTACCAATCAGCGAGCCCTTCTTTGACTTTTCGGTGACGGAGTTACCAGAGGCACGGGTGATCTCACGCCTTGATCTTGCTGGACTGAGGGCGTGGCTTGAGGCACATGAACCGGAGTTGACCCGGGTCTTGTTGGTCGTAGGCCAAAACTGTGGCGCTCAGATGCAGCAATGGGCCTTAAGCGCCCAGCAGAGTGCGCGTTTACATCGACAGATGCAAGTGTTCTCGGAACTTCCGAGTAATTTCGCGCTGTTTGATTGTGCAGCGCATGCATCGTCAGACGCTAAGGCTCAAAGCCAGGGCCAAAAAGGACAGGGCAAGGGGTATCCCGATCTTGATGAGCAGGCGCTAAATAGTTACTTGGGTAGCGCGCAGGTGGGGCAGCAACTTGATTGGATTTTAACTGGGATCGCGAGCAGCTGTGAGCCGGAACAATTAGCAGATTGGACGCCGCAGGTAGTGATCTCGGTGGGCGGTCATATTGTCTCCAAAAAGCTCAAGCAGTTCTTGCGCAAGCATCCACCTAAGTATCATCTGCGGGTTGATGAGCGCGGTGAGGTCAGTGATCTCTTTATGCATCTGACCCATGTGGTTGAGGCGCCGTGGCCGCAAGCTCTTGATTGTGTGCTTGAGGTCTTGGATCGTAGCGGGGTGCAAGCGCTTCAGGCGCGTCAGGATTATGTGACGCGTTTCTGGAAGCTTTATCAGAGTGTGTTCTCGTTTCCTCTGTTATGGCCGCTTGGTGCAGTTGAGCACTATGACGCCCGTGCTGATGAGTGCAATGTGGTCCATTTTATTGGGGAATTACTCGGGCAGCTACCTGCGGGGAGCACGCTGCATCTGGGCAACTCCAGCGCGCTGCGTTTTGCGGAGTTTGCCGCACTGCGCTCGCGCTCTGAGATCAAGGTGCAGTGCAATCGCGGTATTAATGGCATTGAGGGCTCACTGTCGGCGGCGGTGGGGGCAGCATATCTTGACTATGTGCAAGCACAAGCAGCAGGTGATCTTGCCACTTGTCCGCTGCACTATTTAGTCATTGGCGATTTGAGCTTCTACTACGATTGCAATGGCTTGTGGCATAGCCAGCTGCCGCCTAATCTGCGCATTGTCATGATCAACAATAACGGGGGTGAAATCTTCCGTCTGTTACCGGGGCTGGAACTTGATGACCGTGCCGAGCGCTTTGTTCGGGGCGTGCACCATACTCCTTCGTTAGCCACGATGCAGCCACGCCTTGAGGCTTTGGGCATTGATTATCTGGAAGTAGGTTCAATGTTCGAGGAGCGGGATGAAAAGGATTATATGAGGCTCGTGTTATCCGCCTCTCCCGAGAAGCTCTCCGCGCGCGCTCGGGCGCTTAAGCTGCTTTTGGCGCCATTTGCTCCGCACAGTAGCTTGATTTTGGTTGAGTACCACTGTGCTCCTGATGACAGCAACGTGTTCCAAGCGGCGATCGCGGTGCTGCTGAAAAAGGTCAAGGTGTATGTAGAGCATCGCTACTCAGATGACTACGATGACGATGACGATGAAGACTACGACGACGAAGACTACGACGATGGCGACGACGAAGAAGACTACGATGACGACGACGATGGCGACGACGAAGAAGACTACGATGATGACGACGACGATGTAAAGTAAGGCGCGGCGCTGGGCGCACCGCACAGTCAGCGCGGTACGCGTTCGCTTACGCATCGCCGGGTGTTCTGCTCATGGGGCGCGAGCTCTTCGCTCCGGCATCGTGTGGATTTTGTTTTTGTGAGGAGGAAATATGGGGCAACCTCGTGAATGGCAAACCATCAAGGAGTATCAGGATATCCTGTTTGACTTCTACCAAGGTATCGCCAAGATTACGATCAATCGACCACGCTATCGCAATGCCTTTACCCCAACCACGGTCGCGGAGATCTCGGACGCGCTGTATTACTGCCGCGAGTGCCAAGACATCAATGTCGTGGTGTTAACTGGGGCAGGCGATAAAGCCTTTTGCTCGGGCGGTGATATGCACGTTAAGGGTCATGGGGGCTATGTGGGCACTGATGGCGTGCCGCGCCTCAACGTCTTAGACGTGCAAAAGCAGATTCGCTCCATGCCTAAGCCCGTCATCGCCATGGTCAATGGCTACGCCATTGGCGGTGGCCACGTGCTGCATGTCGTCTGCGATCTAACCATTGCCTCGGACAACGCCATTTTTGGTCAAACCGGCCCACGCGTGGGCAGCTTTGATGCTGGTTTTGGTTCATCGTATTTGGCTCGCATTGTCGGCCAAAAGAAGGCGCGCGAAATCTGGTTTATGTGCCGTCAGTACAGTGCTCAAGAGGCTCTCGAGATGGGCTTGGTCAACAAGGTGGTACCGTTAGTCCAGCTTGAAGATGAGGTAGTTGAGTGGGCTCAGACCATGATGCAGCACAGTCCATTGGCTCTGCGCATGATTAAGGCCGGTCTCAACGCCGAGCTTGACGGTCAAGCCGGTATTCAAGAGCTGGCAGGTGACGCTACCATGCTTTACTACATGACCGAGGAAGCCCAAGAAGGCGGTAAGGCCTTCTTAGAAAAGCGTAAGCCTGATTGGTCGCGTTACCCTAAGTTCCCGTAATAGAACCAGAGTTTAGGGGCGGGCGCTGGGAAGTAGCGGCCGCTGGAAAGTAGCGGCTGCAAGTTTGACTAAAGTTAGGCCACAGTTTGGCTACATGTTGCGAGGAGCGCCCTACGGGGCGTTCTTTGTTATTGGGAGCAGGTATGACGGAGCAATTGGTAGGTGAGCTCTATCGCTTTGAGCTCAAGTTTAAAGAACCGGCGATGACATCACGGGGCACCTATTTGACCCACACCGTGTGGTATCCCGTGCTCAAAGGACAAGGCAAATTTGCCCTAGGAGAGTGTGCGCCCCTGCCGGATTTAAGCGCGGATTTCTTAGCGCAAGGAGCGGATGAAGCGGCCCGGATGGCAGGCTATGAACAGCTGGTTGAGCGCAGCTTTGAGACGCTGTGGCGCAAGCTTAAATTAGGGGAACAGCCTGATTTTGAGCAGGTCCGCTCTTACTCCTCGGTGCGCTTTGGTTTGGAGTGCTTATACCAAATGTATCGCGCGCCAAGCGGCAATGCCGCGCTGCTGTGGCCCAGCGACTTTACTCAGGGCAAGTGCGATCTGCCGATTAACGGCCTCATCTGGATGGGCAGCTTTGAGGAAATGGCGCAGCGTATCGCATGTAAGCTGCACGAAGGCTATCACTGCATCAAGCTTAAGATTGGCGCGATCGACTTTGAGCGCGAGTTGGAGCTACTGCGCCAATTGCGCGGGCGCTTTAGCCCGGAGGAGTTGGAACTGCGAGTGGACGCTAATGGCGCCTTTGCCCCCGCTGAGGTTGAGGCAAAGCTTGCGGCGCTCAGTCAGTTTTCCCTGCATTCGATCGAACAGCCGATTAAGGCCGGTCAGCCTGAGTTGATGGCTCAACTGTGCGCTGCAAGCCCGATTGCCATTGGCCTTGATGAAGAGCTCATTGGGGTTAATGACCGGGCGGACAAAGCGACTTTGCTTGATACGATCAAGCCGCACTATCTCATCTTAAAGCCCAGCTTGCACGGTGGTTTGGGCGGGTGCGCGGAGTGGATGCAGCTGGCGCGGGCGCGTGGTATTGCGTACTGGGTGACCTCGGCCTTGGAATCCAATCTTGGCCTTAACGCGCTAGCGCAATGGTGTGCCACCCAAGACATTACGATGCCGCAAGGCTTAGGTACGGGCTTACTCTATACCAATAACTTAGTGAGCCCGCTGATGATTCGCGCCGCTCAGCTGCATTGCGACTTGAGCGCTGTGCCTGATTATGCGGCTTACTTGGCTCAGTTCTTGGCGCACCAGGCGCAATTGGTGGCCCGCTTTGAGGCTTAGTTGAGCGTGGGAGAGCTCGGGGAAGAATACGTGGGAGAGCATGGGGGAGAGTACGTGGATTTTATCTGTGAGCGCAGTCAGCAAAGCATCTGTCTTGCGGGCGTGACCTATCAGCCCCATGAGTTAGCAGCGCGGCAAAATGAACTTGAGCAGCAATTAGCACAGCAGTGCGCACATGCCCCTGATGAGGTGGTCGCGCAACTGCGTTTTGAGTTGGAGTTGTTGGTCTTTTTGCGCACTTGGTTTGACGACACCCCGGAGCTAGAGGTTAAGACCTCAGGTTCGACCGGGACGCCTAAGGTGATGTCGGTCAGCAAGGAGCGCATGATGAATAGCGCGCGGCTGACCTTGGAGTTTCTACAGCTCAAGCGAGGCGATCGCGCTTTACTGTGCATGCCTCTTGAGTACATCGCGGGCAAGATGGTGGTGGTGCGGGCCTTAGTCGGGGGCCTTGATTTGCAGGTGGTGGCCCCATGCGGTCATCCGCTGCAAAAGGTGGCAGCTGACTTGGACTTTGCCGCCATGATTCCGCTGCAAGTTTACAACTCACTGCAAAAACCCGGTGAGCGGGCGCGCCTTGCGGCAGTAAAGCAGCTCATTATCGGCGGTGGCGCGATTGATGCGGCGCTGGAGCAAGAGTTACGCAGCTTCCCCCATAAGGTCTGGAGTACCTATGGCATGACCGAAACTTTGTCGCATATCGCGCTGCGCCGACTCAATGGACCTGAGGCCTCAGAGTTCTACCAGCCCTTTGCTCAGGTCAAACTCTCATTGTCCCCCGAAGACACCTTGGTGATTGAGGCGCCGCAGGTGTCAGCGCAGACTTTGGTCACCAACGATATCGTGGTCTTCAATGACCAGGGGCAGTTTCGCATCAAGGGACGCAAGGATAACGTCATCAACTCTGGGGGCATCAAGCTTCAGATTGAAGAGCTTGAGGCGCAGCTTAAGGCCTTGCAGCCCCAGTGGGATTTTTTGATTAGCTCCCAGCCGCACCCTAAGTTTGGCCAAGTCGTGGTTTTATTACTAACCAAGCGCTCGCTCCCAAGTGAACTGGGTGATCTGAGTGATCTGAATGAGTTGAGTGAGCATAGTTCGGTGCGCGCTTTCCTACAGACCCAGCTGTGCGCCCTGACGCGCTTTGCCCGCCCCAAGCGCTACTTGTTGGTAGACGAATTGCCGCGCACCGGCACCAATAAGCCCGATCGAGCGGCAGCGCAGCGCTTAGCGCAGCGGGCCCAAGCTGAGCTCTTTACTGCCTAAACTCCTTACTGCCTAAGCTCTATCTCCAAAGTTTTGGTGCCGCTCGTCTGACCGCTGTCTTCGTCGGAGAGCTCGTCGGAGCTTCCAGCAGCAATAGGCACGGATTGCAGCTTAGCTTGCAGCTGGAAGGAGGTCTTGTCATGCGCCTGAGCGCGGCTAATGCCGCGCTCAGGCGCTCTGCTGTTAGGCCGAGGGGGCGTGCTCGCAGCGGGCACAACTTCGCGGGCCAATTTGGCACAACTTGGCAGGCGCAACTACGGTCAGAGCTGGGATGAATCTGGGCTGGGAGTGGGGGGCGCCCCAGCTCGGAGCAGGGGTAGGAGCTGGGTAGGAGCTGGGTAGGAGCATTGGGCGGCGCGGGACTGAGATTTTTGGTGACGGTAACTTTTCAGTTTAGCGGGAAAATGATTGTTGGGGATGTGAATCAAAATATAAATTTGAAGGGCGTGATTTGGGTCACTAAACCGCATAAAAATGGCTTTTTGTGAGGTATTTGCCATGCTAAGATTAAACTTCGCGTTAAGAGATTTTTAAGAAAGTGTTGACCCGGTGTGAAAAATCTCTAAAATACGCATCCGTTGTCACGCAGTGATGCGCTGACAAAAACCAAAGCCCAGCGCTTTGGGGTTCTTTGAAAATTGATAGAAATGACAATCTGTGTGGGTTCTTTAAGTTAAGAACTTTGAGTTTAGCCGATACAGATCGCAAGGTTAACGAAAGCTTCGGTTTTCAGTTAATTTTGTGATAGCAGCGCAAGCTGCACTTCAAACGAATCATTTAATTGAAGAGTTTGATCATGGCTCAGATTGAACGTTGGCGGCAGGCTTAATACATGCAAGTCGAACGGTAACAGGAAGGAAGCTTGCTTCCTTTGC
>DXIF01000051.1 GCA_019113025.1 Candidatus Anaerobiospirillum stercoravium
TTTACGCCCCAAAGCAGGCGCCAAAACGCAGTTCTGATGTTGTACC
The DNA here is from genome assembly GCA_019113025.1 of Candidatus Anaerobiospirillum stercoravium. Taxonomy (GTDB): domain Bacteria; phylum Pseudomonadota; class Gammaproteobacteria; order Enterobacterales; family Succinivibrionaceae; genus Anaerobiospirillum; species Anaerobiospirillum stercoravium. Next base: position 47 of record DXIF01000051.1, read on the forward strand.
TATGGAGGTTGCTGTTGCGGCTGCAAAAATCCTGTTTTGAGCTAGTCTTGTTTTTATGGTACTCCCCAGATTATCCCAGTGAGCCCTTTTTCTCCCCATGCGGACAGCTAGCCCCTGTCCTTGGAGTTATCCATGAATAAGAATGATCTCATTATGACCTTGCTCAAGGGCCGTACGCTGATCGTACTGACCCTGTTGGTCATCTTCTTCTCGTTTGCCTCGGAATCCTTCTTCACCAGCCAGTCGCTGCTCTTGGTCGCCAAGCACGTTGCCTTGTACGGCATCTTGGGTATCGGTATGACCTACGTCTTGGTCACGGGCGGTATCGACCTGTCGGTGGGCTCGGTAGTAGGTTTAGCCGGCATGATCTCAGGTTACCTCATTAACCAAGGTCTGACCGTATTTGGCTACACTTTCTATTTCTCGATTCCAACCGTAGTCTGCATTGCCATCATGATCGGTGTCATTGTCGGCGCCTTAAACGGTCTCATCATCACTAAGTTTGCGGTCGCTCCGTTCATCGCCACCTTAGGCATGATGTACGTGGCCCGTGGCTTAGCCAACTTAACCTCGAGCGGTGCCACCTTCCCGAACTTAGTAGGTAAGGAAGCCTTAGGCAACACCGGCTTTGAGATCTTTGGCCGTGATATCGCCGGTTTCCCAGTGGCGGTCATCATCATGATCATCATCGCAGTCATCGCCGCCGTGATCTTACGCAAGACCCCATTTGGCTGGCACATCTTAGCCATCGGCGGTAACGAGCGTGCCGCTAAGCTCTCGGGTGTCCGGGTCGACAACGACAAGCTCTTGGTCTACATGTTCTCCGGTGCTTGCGCCGCGGTGGTGGGCATCATCGCCACCTCGCAGCTGGTCGCCTCGCACCCAATGACTGGTAACACTTGGGAAATGAACGCCATTGCCGCCGCGGTCTTAGGTGGTACCTCCCTGATGGGTGGCGTGGGCACCATCATCGGTACCGTCATCGGCGCCTTCATCATCGGCGTTATCTCCGACGGCATGGTTATGTGCGGCGTCTCCGAGTTCTGGCAAATGATCATCAAGGGCTTAGTCATTGTCCTTGCGGTCATCGTTGACCAGTACCAGCGCGACCTGCAAGCCAAGATGGCGCTGCAAGCCCGCAACGAAAACAAATAACCACACCTGGGCTGAGGCCCAATATCCCAAGCCCGCACGCCCTAAAGTTCTTGGGGGACGCGGGCGCCTTAGAGGCTTAACTCAAGAGAGGCTCTGCCTCAGAGGCTGGCCTCTCAAAAGAGGCAGGCCTCGCACCGAGGCTGAGCTCTAAGGCCTGTAGGAGATTCAAGATGATGTTCTTTTCTGAGCGCGGCACGCCAGTGGTAGCTCCTATTTCAGGGCATGTGGTCACGATTGGTGATGTCGACGAGCCGATTTTCTCCGGACGCGTCATCGGTGATGGCGTGGCGATTGTGCCCTCTGATGGCAAGGTGGTCGCCCCAATTTCCGGCGTAGTCTCCTTTATCGGCGAGCAAAAGCACACCTATGGCATTGTCGGCTATGACGGCATTGAAGTGCTGATTCACTTAGGCATCGGCACGGTGCGCCTCGAGGGCGAAGGTTTTACCCCGGCAGTTCAGGTCGGCGCTAAGGTCGAAGTCGGAGCCCCGATTTGCACCATGGATTTAGAACTGATGCGCGCTAAGCAATTTGATTTGACCTGCCCGGTGGTCATCACCTCCGCGGCCATGGATAAGGTCAAGCGCTTAACCTTGCTCACCGGTCCCGCCCTCGCCGGTCAAACCGTGTGCATGCGCTACGTCCCGGTTAAAGCGTAACGAGCAAGCAGTGCTCAAGAGCGCTTACGCAGCGCTCAATTTAGCGTCAATTAACCTTCGGTGACCGGGCGCGCTCCTGTGAGCCTGTGGGCATAGTGTGAGCCCTGTGGGCTTGCGCCTGGTCGTGATTAAGTTGTGTGACTTAAGTTCTGATGTCCTGTGGTGGCGGGGCGCAGCGCTCGGGTGTGAGGAGCGCTCACTAAGACCTTAAGCTGGTAAGAGAGGTGCCTTATGACGGCCCAGATCAAATTAGGTTTTGTCCCAACTCGACGCAGTGTGTTCTCCGCGCCTGATGCCCTCAAGTATCGCGATTTAACCGCCGCGCGCTTAACCGAGCTTGGTATCGATTTTGTCGACATCAAGGATATCAACCCAGAAGGCTTGCTCTTTGCCGACGAAGACGTCGCTAAGATCGCCCAGAAGTTCCGCCAAGAGAAGGTCGACGGCATTATCCTCGCCCACTGCAATTTCGGTACGGAGTATGTCTGTGCCCGCTTAGCCAAGGAACTTAACTTACCAGTTCTGTTATGGGGCCCATTAGATGAGCGTCCGCTCCCGGACGGCCGCCGTCTGCGCGATACCCAATGCGGGCTCTTTGCCACGGGCAAGGTGCTACGCCGCTTCCAAGTCAAGTTCACTTACCTCACCAATTGCCGCTTGTCCGATCCGGTCTTTGAGCGCGGTTTACGTGACTTCATGGCCGTGTGCAACGTGGTCAAGACCTTCCGACACATGCGCATCTTGCAGATGGGCCCACGTCCATTTGATTTCTGGACTACCATGTGCAACGAAGGCGAGCTCTTGGAGAAGTTCAATATCCAGCTTGCGCCGGTACCGCTCCCAGAATTAATCAGCGAGGTTAAGCGCATTCAGGCCGCAGGCGAGGCAAAAGAAGAGCTGACCTACCTGCAAGATAAGACCATTATCAAGATCTCGCCTAATAAGGTTTCAACCGTCGCCGCTTTAGCGCGCGCCATGAAAAATCTCATTGAGCGCTATGGCTGCCAAGCCGGTGCGATTCAGTGCTGGACCGCGCTGCAAGGCGAGCTGGGCATCATGCCCTGTGCCGCCAACTCGATCTTAAATGACATGGGCATCCCGATTGTCTGCGAGACCGATATTCACGGTGCCATTACCGCACTGCTGGCTGAGGCCGCGGTCATGCAGCGTTCGCGCTCATTCTTTGCTGACTGGACCGTCCGCCACCCTGATAATCCGAACGGCGAGCTGTTACAGCACTGCGGCCCTTGGCCGATCTCCATTGCCAAGGACAAGCCTGAGCTCACCTGCCCAATCGCTTTCTCCGATGAGGGCTCCTTGAGCGCTGAGGCCAAGCCATCGAACACCTTAACCTTAACCCGCTTTGACGGCGACAACGGCGAGTACTCCTTGCTCTTAGGCAACGCCAAGACGGTCGAGGGCCCGAAGATCCTCGGCACCTATATGTGGGTTGAGGTCGATAACGTCAAGCGCCTAGAGGAAAAGATTGTAACCGGCCCTTACATTCACCACTGCGTGGGTGTCTACGAGGACGTCGTGCCGGTGTTATACGAGGCCTGCAAGTACTTAGGGATCAAGGCCGACTTGTACGACCCAATTGAAGAGCAGGTTAAGGCCTACCTGCGCGGCGAGTAACTAACAGCCGCAACGGCGCCCTCAGGCGCGGGCGCCCGCAATCCAGTTCACCACTTCAATCCGTAGACTCCTATGGCGCTGGGAGCTTGCTTTCAGCGCCGTTTTAAGCGCGCACCGTGAGGTGAGCACCGAGAGGTGCGAAGTGCGCTTTGGTGCGGTGACTGGGCTCACAGATATGTTGCGCCGCCCCCTCCTTACACCATCTCTTGAATCGTATTGCGCGCGGCCCCCGTGGGGGTAAGGGGGCTTTTTGCTTTGAGCGCAGGTTTGAGGTGCTCATAGAGCTGAGACGGTGGCAGGTGTGGGGACGGCAGGAGAGTTTTGATGGAAGATTTAGCAAAGTTAGCGTACCAGCTGCGTGGTGATGTCGTCGACATCATTGTCCATGGTAAGGGCGGTCACATCGGCGGTGATATGTCGGTGATGGAGGTGTTGGTCACCCTATATTGCTCGGTGATGAACGTTACCCCGGAAAATTTTGGCTCCGGGCAGCATGACCACTTCATCATGTCCAAGGGTCACTCCGTTGAGGCCTTGTATGCGGTTTTGGCCCATAAGGGCTTCTTCCCGCTGGAGCAGGTCTTAGCCGAGTTCTCGCAATTTGGCTCGCAGTTTATCGGTCACCCCAATAACAAGCTCCCGGGCATCGAGATGAACTCAGGCTCCTTGGGCCACGGCCTGCCCGTTGCCGTGGGTATGGCCTTAGCCGAAAAGATGAACCACAGCACCAATCGCGTCTATGTCGTCATGGGCGATGGCGAGTTAGCTGAGGGGTCGGTCTGGGAAGGGGCCATGGCCGCGGCTAACTACCACTTGGGTAATCTGTGCGCCGTAATTGACCGCAACCGCTTGCAGATTTCCGGCAGTACCGAAGACGTCATGGCCTTGGATGATTTGGCCGCTAAGTGGCGCGCCTTTGGGTGGAACGTCATCAATGTTGAGGATGGCAATAGTGTGGAGCAGCTTAAGGCGGCCTTTGCCGCGGCTAAGACGGTTTCTGATCAGCCAACCATGGTGCTTGCCAATACCGTTAAAGGTAAGGGCTCAGCGGTGATGGAAAACAAGGCCGGATGGCACCACCACGTTCCAAACCAAGCAGAGTACGACCAAATCATGGCCGATCTCAAGGCCCATCAAGAGGAGGCTTAATCATGGCTAATATTGCAAACAAGCAGATGATCTGCAACGTTTTACTTGATGCCGCCCAGGACAATTCGGACATCTTAGTGCTGTGCTCGGACAGCCGCGGCTCGGCCTCAGCTACCCCATTTGCCAATGCTTTCCCGCAGCAATTTGTTGAGGTCGGTATCGCCGAGCAAAACTTAGTTAGCATCAGCGCAGGTCTTGCCCGCTGCGGCAAGCGTCCGTTTGCCATGTCGCCGGCCTGCTTCCTCTCGACTCGCTCTTATGAGCAGTGCAAGGTCGACGTGGCCTACAGCCACACCAACGTCAAGCTCATCGGTATCTCCGGGGGCGTCAGCTACGGTGCCTTAGGTATGTCGCACCACAGCGCTCAAGACATTGCCGCGATGTGCGCTATCCCAGGTATGCGCGTCTACCTGCCATCTGATTGCTATCAGACCCAAAAGCTGATGGAGCAGTTGGTTCAGGATAACGAGCCCGCCTACATTCGTGTTGGTCGCAACGCGGTTGAGCCGGTGTATCGCGAGGATAACTGTCCTTTCGTTATGGATCAAGCCACGTGGTTAGTCGGCACTAAGGACGAAAATAGCGCCGTCGACGTCGCCTTGGTCGCCTGTGGCGAGATGGTCAAGCCTGCCTATGACGCCGCGCAGCTGCTGCAAGTGGAGCATGGCCTCAAGGTCGTGGTACTCGACATGTACTGCTTAAAGCCATTGGATGAAAAAGCCATTATTGCTGCCGCCAGCCGCGCTAAGGTCGTAGTGTCGGTCGAAGAGCATAGCCCATGGGGCGGCTTAGGCTCAATGGTGGCTCAAGTGGTCGGCGCTCATTGCCCCCGCAAGTGCGTAACCCGCGCCCTGCCTGATGCCCCGGTCATCACCGGTAACTCAGCTGAGGTCTTTGCACACTACGGTTTAACCGGCCCGGGCTTAGCCCAGGATGTGCTCAAGGCTTTAGCCTAATAGGGGGTGAGTTTATGGCTCAACCTCCCTTAATCTTAGGCATTGACCAAAGCACCCAGGGCACCAAGGCCTTGCTCTTAGATGAGCACGGTCAGCTCATCGCCAAGGCCTCACGCCCGCATGCTCAAATCATCAATGACTTGGGCTATGTTGAGCACGACTTGGATGAAATCTACCGCAATGTCTGTGCAGTCGTAGCCGATGTAGTGGCACAAGACCCAAGCTACGCGGCCCGGATTTGCGCGGTCGGCTTGTCGGTACAGCGCGAGACGGTGGCCGCTTGGGATAAAGCCTCCGGCGCGCCGCTCTATCACGCTATTGTGTGGCAGTGTGGGCGCGGCGCCCCGATTGTGGCCCGTCCTGAGGTTAAGGCGCGCAGTGAGTACATCCGCAAGGTAACGGGTCTGGAGCTCAGCGAGTTCTTTAGCGCGCCTAAGGCCACTTGGCTCTTAGAAAATGTCCCTGAGGTCAAAGCAGCGCAACAAAGTGGTACTTTGTGCCTCGGCACGATGGAGAGCTATCTCATCTATCGCCTGACTCAGGGCCACACCTGGGCCGCGGAGCCCTCCAACGCCAGTCGCACCATGCTCATGGATGTGCAGCGCTTAGATTGGGATGACGCGCTCTTAGCGCTCTTTGGGCTCAAGCGCTCAGACCTCGCGCCCATTGTGCCCAGCAATCGCAATTTTGGGGTGACTGACTTTGCCGGGGTATTACCGCAGCCGGTGCCCATTCACGCCGCGTTAGGCGATAGTCAAGGCGCATTGTTTGGCCATGGTTGTTTGCAGCGCGGTCAGACCAAGACCACCTATGGCACCGGTTCATCCATCATGATGAATATCGGAGCTGAGGTGATTGCGTGCGCCCCGGGCGTGGTCAATAGCGTGGGCTGGCAGCTTGAGGGTCAAGCCCCAACCTATGTGCTTGAGGGCAATATCAACTACTCGGCGGGCATCATCTCGTATTTGAAAGATGATTTAGGCTTGATTACCAGTCCCGCCGAGACCGAGGCCTTGGCGCGCGCGGCCAATCCTAAGGACGAGTGCTACTTTGTGCCAGCGCTGTCGGGCCTGGGTGCCCCGCACTTTAACTCTAAAGCGCGCGGCACCATTGTGGGCATGAGCCGTCTCACCACCAAAAAGGAGCTGGTGCGCGCCGCCCTGGACTCAATTGCCTACCAAGTAAGCGACGTGGTGGCGCTGATGCGCACTAATATGCAAAACGCGACCGGGCTTGATATGAGTGAGCTGCATGTCGACGGCGGCGCCACCGGCAATGGCTATCTCATGCAGCTGCAAGCTGATTTATGTCAGCTGCCGCTTGTGGTACCGCAAGACGCCGAGCTCTCAGGTATGGGCGTGGCGCTGATGGCAGGCATTGCCGTCGGGGTTTATGACCCCGCCGTGCTCACCGCTGGGGCGACCAAGTGCCGCTATGAGCCTAGCATGGACGATGCGACCCGCACGTTAAAGCTCACCGGTTGGCACCAGGCGGTGGCCACTGCCATCGCTCATGGCGCCCGTACCTCGTAGCGCCGACTAAGCGCCGCGCCTTACTAGGCGGAACTAAGCTGCGGTGCGGCGTGGCACCGCTTGCGCCCGGTGCGAGGCACTAACTTATCCCTCCAGCAACTTTGATCGTTGATTGAGCCTCAGTTGGTCGTAGTGGCCGATTGGGGCTTTTTGTTGCAGGGGGGCGCGATAGTGCATTAAGCTGCATCTAGGTAGGGTAGGGTAGAATATAATGATAGGTGCCGTCGGTGCTTTGACGATAAATAAGCCGCTGCCAGGGCGGGACCAGATACAGTCTAAATTCGGCGTCAGCGCGGGACGGATGTGGTGGTATTTTGGTATTTTATGTTTAATTCTGGGTGTAACTTAGGTGAGGCTTGGGACTTGAGTTGGCCGCCCGTAGTGTAAGCTGTAGGTGGAACGATGTTGGGTCGACGTGGGTTCAGGGGGAGAACAGGTGGTAAGCATGATGAGCTGCGCTGGGGGCGCTCGCTCATCATTGCGGCCCTCATGATGGGCTTAGTGCTCATCGCATCAGTGGTAATGATTCATCATATTAACCACACCGAGCGTGAGCGCTGCTTTGACCAGCTCTACCGCGAAGCAATCGATATTGCTGACTATATCGAACAGCGCGTCGCAAGCGATCGCGAAGAGCTAGAGTTGCTCTCAGCGGTAGTGGCGCGCAGTGATAATCTTGCCGCCCCCGAGCTGTGGCAGCTCATCAACTCCTTTGAGCAGGTTGGGATGATGTCTGATATTGCGCTGCTGTTGCCTGATGACACCATGATTCATGGTAGCGGTATTAAGCGCAATGTGAAGGGACGCCTTTCTTTTGCCCACGAGGCGGCCTTAGGGGCCCATATCTCAGGGCGGGATGTGAGTGTGCTCAATCCGGAACAATATGTGCTGCGCCACTTTGTCCCGGTGGTGCGGGACGGGCGCACCGTGGCTATGCTCTATGGCTTGGTGTTGCTCCAAGAGTTGCCGTATGACCTCAAGGTCACGCCCTATGGCGGTAAGGGCGCACTCTACATCATCGAAGGTGATACCGGCAATTTCTTGCTCGACCGCTGGCACCCGCAGTTAGCCAATATCTGGCAAATTGGCACCCGTAAGGTGGCACCCGGCTACGATGTGGAGCAGTTCAAAGTAGGGCTCACGCGCGGGGATACCGATTACTTCATCTTCATCTCGCGCACTATTGGTGAGTACCTGTACTTTCACTACCGCCCCATGCACATCAACCAGTGGCGCCTCGCGATCTCCGTGCCCGAGAGCGTGGTTTTTGCCAGCTCCATCTACATCGAGCAGGTACTAAACATCTTCTTGGCGGTGGAAATGGTGTGCTTTGCCCTCTATCTCATTTGGCTGTTGTGGGACGTACGCAAGGTCACCGCCGAAAAGCAAAAGCGCCTTGAGACCATCCAAAACATCCACGAGATTGAGCAGTTCCTGTTTAATGCTCATGAGCGCAAAGAGAACCTCTATGCGGCGATTGAGCGCATGGGCGATATTCTGTCCGCCGAGCGCATCAACTTTTGGATGTTAGATAGTGGCGTTAACCACAATTATCGCTGGGCGCGCGCCCAGCAGGCGGTCGAGTGCGATGACGCGGCCAGCTTGCCCCCGGTGAAATTGCTGCAAAACTTTGCTCAAGGCGCCGACCTCTATGAGACCTACGACCCAGAGGAAATCGCGGCAGTTTGGCCGGACGCGGCGGTTAATAGCCTCATCGTGGTGCCGGTGCGCAATGTGATTGAGGGCCAATTAAGCGGCATCTTGGCCTTGAGCAACGTCACGCCTGATGCGCTCAATATCCCGCTGCTCAAGGCGCTGAGCTTTAGCTTTGGCATGTTCTGCCATAACGTCAAGAACCGCAACGATCTGCAAGAGCAGGGCGAGCGCGACCGCTTAACCGGCATGTACAACCGCAATCGCTATGAGCGCGATTTACCGGAGCTCTTTGCCCAGCACCAAGGCGGACTTACCTGCATCTACATCGACGTCAATGGCTTGCGTGAGCTCAATAACACCAAGGGCCACGATTTAGGCGACGTAATGCTGCGTACCGTGGCCCACTCGATTAATTCGTATTTTCCGGGACCTTACCAGTACCGCGTGGGCGGTGACGAGTTTGTGCTCTTTGTGCCCGGGACTGATGAGTACAAGCTCATGCGCTGCAGTCAGGAGTTAAGCGCGCACTTGTTGGAGTACGACTACCACATCTCGGTGGGTATTGAGGCAGAAAGCTCAGTGCAATCGATAGCCCACTTGATCAAGGCCGCTGAGCACAAGATGTACGCCCAAAAGCGCGAGTTTTATCGCGACCGGCGCCGGGAGATGCATGTGGCTTAAACAACCGGTAGCAATGCTAGGGGCTTAAGAAGAGCGCCGCCAGTGTCAGGAGGAGGTTTAGATCGTAGCTTTGGTTTCATCGGGGTGAGCTCTGGGAGAGATTTATGGCACAAGAACGCGGGCTGTTAGCGCGCTTGAAGCGCGGCCGGGTAGGAACAAAGCACGATGAGCTGCGCTGGGGGCGCTCGCTTGTGATCGCTGCGGCCATGATGTGCTTGGTGCTCTTAGCCTCGGTGGTGATGATCCACCATATTAACCAAACTGAGCGTGAGCGCTGTTTTGACCACCTGTATCGTGAAGCCAGCGACCTTGCCGCTTATATCGAAGGCCAGATGGCCGCCGATCGCGAGGCCCTTGAGCTCTTGGCCGCGGTGGTCGCGCGCAGTGAGGATTTAGCCGCACCGGCCCTGTGGCAGACCATCAGCTCCTTTGAGCAAGTGGGCTTAATGTCGGATATCTCGCTCTTGTTACCTGATGACACCATGATCCACGGTAACGGCTCCCGGGTTGATGTTGCAGGGCAGCTCTCCTTTGCCCACGAGGTAGCCTTTGGGGCGCACTTATCGGAGCGGGCCCCCAGTGTGCTCAACCCTAAGGACTATGTGCTGCGCCACTTTGTGCCGGTGGTGCGGGATGGCCAGACCGTCGCTTTACTATATGGCATGATTTCTCTCACCAACTTGCCGCAGCAACTCAATCTTAGTCCATATGGCGGGCGCGGCGCCCTGTATATTGTTGAGGGCGGTAGTGGCAACTTCTTGCTTGATACCTGGCACTCAAAACTTGGTAATTTGTGGCAGTTGGGGCAGCGTAAAATCGCCTCGGGCTATGACCGCGCCAAGTTTGAGCAAGACTTGCGGGTGGGCAATACCGATTACTTTGTGGTCAAGTCGCGCACCAGCGGCGATTTCTTGTACATCCATTACCGGCCGCTTGCGCTCAACGATTGGCGCTTGGGCATCTCGGTGCCGCGCACGGTGGTCTTTGAGAGCTCGCTCTACATCGAACGGGTGCTCAATATCTTCTTGCTCATCGAGATGGTGTGCTTTGCCCTGTACCTCATTTGGCTGTTGTGGGATGTACGCCGGGTCACCGCTGAAAAGCAAAAGCGCCTTGAGACCATCCAAAACATCCATGAGATCGAGCAATTCCTGTTTAACGCCCACGAGCGCAAAGAGAATCTCTATGCTGCGATCGAGCGCATGGGCGCCATCGTGGACGCGGCGCGTATCGACTTTTGGCTGCTGGGTAGCGGGATTAATCAGCATTACCGCTGGGAACAGGATCAGCAAGCGGTCGAGTGCGATGATGAAACGACCATGCCGCCGGTCAA
>DXIF01000052.1 GCA_019113025.1 Candidatus Anaerobiospirillum stercoravium
CACGCGGGCGAAGACCTCCTCATCTTCCCCGAGGGCACCCGCACCTCGCGTCAAAAGGAATTTCGCCTGCGCCGCGGCGCGGCCGCCTTAGCGGTGCACTCCGGGCGCCCCTTACAGGTCATCACCATTACCATGAACACGGAGTTCTTGACCAAGGAAAAGCGCTGGCATCAGGTGCCACCCACGTGCCCGGAGTATGTCTTAAGCGTGGGGCCGCTGCTGAGCTGCGAGAGCGCAAGCTTGCAACCTGCGACCGCCCCGGCACATACTGATGCTAATGCTAATGCTAATGCTAATGCTGATACTGATGGCGTGCCTGAGGGTCTTGCGCTACGCACGCGCCAGCTCAATCGCCAATTAACGGCCATCTTACAAAATGCCACTAACCGGAGTTTTACTTATGGAACTTGAGGAACAGCTCAAGCAGCTCATCATTGATACCCTGAACCTCGAGGGTATGACCTGCGCCGATATTCCCACTGACGCCGCCTTGTTTGGCCCCGATGGGGTCGGCTTAGACTCCATTGACGCCTTAGAACTGGGTCTTGCACTCAAGAACACCTTTGGCGTCACCTTGTCGTCTGAAAACGAGGAAATGCGCGCGCACTTCTACTCAGTTCAGACCCTAGCTGACTTTATCCGCTCTATGCAATAAGCCCGGCGCCCACCATTTCCCCCATTAGTCCATTCATCCCCATCCCCAGCCCGCACGAGGTTTTCACCGATGGAAAAGGAAGAGATCCTAGCTGAAATTAAGTCCCTGCTGGTCAAGCAATTTGAGCTTGAGGAAGAGCAAATCACCCCCGAGGCCAATCTCTTTACCGACCTCGACTTAGATAGCATTGATGCCATCGACATGGTGGTCTTCCTGCAAAAGAAGACCGGCAAGAAGTTCTCGCCTGAGCAGTTTAAGACCGTGCGCACGGTCAACGACGTGGTTGAAGTGGTCTATCAGATTACCCACAGCTAAAGCGCTGAGGCGTGCTCCCATGTCCGTGGTGTTAAAGGTGCTCACCGTAGCGCTGGGCGCCCTGTGGCCCCTCATTGTCTTTGGCGCCGTCTGGGCTGACCTGTGGCGTTATGTCCTGCCGGTGCTCGCCATGCTCTTTGGGCTCAAGCTGCTGTACTCAGTTAAGCGCCCGCATCAGGGCTATCAGCCCTTGGTGCGCGCCGGACTAGTCGTCAGCGCCGTGGCGCTGACGCTGTGCCTGCTGTCCCTTACCTTTAGCACCATCGGCTTTATGCTCTACTACCCGGTGGCGGTCAACCTCATCTTGTTGACGCTCTTTGCCACCTCGCTTAAAAGCGAGCAGAGCCTTGTCGAGCGCTTGGCACGTCTCCAAGACCCAGAGCTTAGCCCGCGCGCCGTGCGCTATACCCGCAAGGTGACCCAAGCGTGGTGCCTATTCTTTATTGGCAACGGTACCCTCGCCGCGGCGAGCGCACTTTATGGCGACCTCAAGCTGTGGACCTTATGGAATGGCCTGCTCTCCTACCTCGCGCTCGGCTTAATGTTCGGCGGCGAGTACGTGCTGCGCCAGCGCCTGCAAGCACGTGACCCCGCCCGCACCGCAGATGGCAAGAGCACCGCAGATGACACCCACGCCCCAGCACCTAGACTTACCATGCCCACCATTCCTCTGAGCCACTGGCTCACCGCGCCATGCGTCAGTGCGCCCTGCGCCAATGTCTCCCCCGCGAATGTCCCTCACGTGGAAGCGCTCAGCTACGTCAGCGCCGTGCGCGCGCAACTGAGTCAAGCGCCTGGCCCGCGCGTGGCCTTGGTTATCACCGCACCCTATGACTTTGCGCTCGCCTTACTCGCCACGCTCAGCTTAGGACAGCGCCCCGTCATCCTCGGCCACCATAAGCCTCAGCTCTTAGTCCAACAACAGGAGCTCTTTGACTGTGTGCTCACCGACCAAGTAGCCTGCACTACCGCGGCTCAGGCACTAGGTCTATCCGCCCCCATTTACGCGCTCTCCCAGCTGACGGACCAGCCCCAGCCGCCCGCCGCGGTTGCCGCGACGCGTCGCGCGCTGCAAGAGCTTGACCCTCAGGCCTGCTTTGAGCTTTACACCTCAGGCAGCACCGGCACCCCCAAGCGCGTACTCAAGACCGTGGGCGAGATGGAGGCGGAGGCCACCCAGCTTACGGCTTTGTTAGGGGATAAGCTTGTAGGTGCCACCATCGTGAGCACCGTCTTCCCCTACCATATGTACGGCCTGACCTTTACCGTGTTCTTGCCCTGGAGTACCCAGACTAAGCTGCACCGACCGCAGATTCATTACAGCGAGGAGCTCGCGGCTCTACCCGCTCAGCCCTATGTGCTAATTTCATCGTCCGCCTTCTTAAAGCGCCTTGATTTCACCCTGCCCGCGCCCCAGCTTAACGCCATCATCTCCGCTGGAGGCCCGCTGCCGCCTGAAACGCGGGCGGCCCTGCAGCAGTGGTGCGGCGTTACCGCGACCGAAATCTATGGCAGCACAGAGGCGGGCGTCATGGCTTGGCGCCAAGCGCTGAGCGATTCCGCCCCCTTTACCCTATTTTCTGATGTCACCTTGCAAGCTGACGCCACTGGCGCCATCACCCTGAGCTCAGGGCATGTGGCCACCAAACTGACCTTAGATGACCGCATTGAATTAGAACCTGAGCGCACCATCAAGCTCTTGGGGCGCACCGATCGCATCGTCAAAATCGAGGAAAAGCGCGTCGCGCTCAACGCAATTGAAGCGGCGCTGACCGCCCGGCCCGAGGTGCAAGCGGCAGCGGTCACCGTGGTCACGCGCGGCGGGCGCGACCTCATCGCTGCGGCCTTAGTTATGAATACCCCATGTCTGCAGCCCCAACCGCTACCTGGTGCCACCTACTTAAAGCTGCGCCGTGAGCTTGCGGCCCAACTTGAGCCGCACGCCCTGCCCCGGCTTATGCTGCAAGTACCAGCGCTGCCGGAGAACGCACTGGGCAAGCGCGACCGCCACACGCTTAATGAGTGGTTTGCCGCCAAGTTACCCCCTCACTACAATAAAGCTACCGTCAACAAGAGCCAAGAGCAGTGAGGGATCACCATGCCGGATGTAACCGATGTAACCAATGTAACCACAGTCGCAATGAGCATTGAGCGCAATAACTGGGAAAGTGCGGGGCAAGCCACGGTCACCTTTACCCTTGACCCCAAGCTTATGTACTTTCGCGGGCACTTCCCGCACCACCCGATTTTACCGGCGGTCGCGCAATTAAAGCTGCTGCAAGACGCTTTAACTGAACTCGAGCCGGGGTTGAAGTTAGCCGGAGCCCAGGCCCTCAAGTTTACCCACATCCTGCGCCCGGGCGATATGGTTAAGCTTGAGCTCAAGTTCAACCGCGCCTCAGGCAATCTTGCCTTCAACCAGTACCTCGTGGTAGGAGACACGGATGTCCCCGCGACCACCGGTCACATCAAGCTCGTTGTTGCATAGTCAGAACAGCCCCATCGCCCTGAGCCCAGCCCTGAACACTGCCATGAACCCAGCCCCTAACACCTACTGCATCATCATCCCGTGCTATCGCCATGGCGCCGCCTTAGGCGGCGTGCTGCACGCGCTGCAGCAATTTCAGCTGCCCATCATCGTGGTCGACGATGGCAATGATGCCACTGAGCAAGCCCTCATCGCCGCCGCCATCGCCCCCTATGCGGCGACCACCACCCTAGTGCGCCGCGCCTTAAATGGCGGCAAGGGCGCGGCCATGGTAACAGGCCTAGCAGAGGCGCAAGCCCAGGGCTTTAGCCACGCGCTGCAAGTAGATGCCGATGGCCAACACGACCTTACCGCCATCCCCAAGATGTTAGAGCTCAGCTGCAAGGAGCCTCACGCCTTAATTTCGGGCCTGCCCCAGTACGATGACTCCATTCCTACCGGGCGCAAGATCGGGCGTTACATCACCCACTTCTGGGTCTGGGTCGAAACCCTGTCCTTTGAACTCAAGGACAGCATGTGCGGCCTGCGCGTCTATCCCGTCAGCGCGAGCTTGGCGCAATCGCGCTTAAGCGGCCAGCAGATGGATTATGACACCGAGATTATGGTGCGCCTGTATTGGGCGGGACATCCGGTGCGCTTTGTCCCGGTTAAGGTGCATTACCCGCAAGATGGCTTCTCAAACTTTCGTATGTTCGAGGATAACGTCAAGATCTCATGGATGCACACCCGCCTCGTGACCCAAGGAATCCTGCGCCTCATCACCAAGCCGTTTCAAGCAAAACCTAACAAAACTGGCGCCAGCGACGGTGCCCACTGGGCCCAGCAGCGCGAGCGCTCGGGCCTGTGGGGCATGCGCATTTTAATTTGGACCTACAAAATTCTTGGGTTCTGGGCCTTTAGTCTCTTGCTCTACCCGGTAATCGCGGTTTTTTATTGCACCGCCAAGTCCCAGCGCGCCGCCTCGCAGCAGTTCTTACAGAAAGTGCGCCAGCGCCGCCGTCAGCTGGGCATGACTGACTTACGCGAGCCCTCGACTTTTAAGCACTTCTACAACTTTGGGCTGACCTTGCTTGATAAGGTCGCCTCATGGCAGGGCGATATCAAATTGGGCGAGCAAGCGGTGTTCGCCCCCGGCAGTGAACAGGTGCTGAACTTCCCGCAAGCAGAGGGCCGCCTCTTGCTGGTCTCGCACTTAGGCGACATCGAGCTGTGCCGCGCCTTAGTCACAACCAGTAAGCTGCGCCCGGTCACGGCGCTGGTGTTCCACGACAACGCTCAGCGCTTTGCCACCATCATGAAGAGCTTTGCGCCCCAAAGCACGGTCAACCTCATCGCCTTAAAGGACTTTGGGCCTGAGCTCATGATCGAGCTCAAGGAGCGCTTAGAGCGCGGCGAGCTCATCGCAATTGCCGCTGACCGCCTCGCGGTCCCCAGCGCCACCTCGGCCACGCACCGCACCATTACCGTGGACTTCATGGGCGCGCCCGCGCCTCTAGCCCAAGGGCCCTTGATTCTTGCAACCTTGCTCAAATGCCCGGTCATGGCCATGTTTGCCCTGCGCGAGGGCAAGCAGCGCGTCATCTACGCCCATGAGCTGCGCACCAAGGTCAATGTCCCGCGCAGCGAGCGCGCGTGCTATATCCAAGCGCTCGGGCAAGACTTTGCGCACTTGTTAGAGCACCACGCCCTAACCCACCCTTACGATTGGTTTAACTTCTTTGATTTTTGGCAGCAGGACCAAGGCCCAGACCAAGGCAAAAGCCAAAGCCAAAGCCCCACTACCCCCACCCATTAAGGCCCGCCCATGGCTAAAGTGAAACTGATACGCACCTGCGTCGACTTTGAGATTCCCTTCCACGATAACGATATGGTCGGTATCGTCTGGCATGGCAATTACTTCAAGTACTTTGAGCTGGCGCGCGACCAGCTCTTAGCGCGCTTAAACCTGAGCGTTACCGCCCTAGTCAAAGAGCACGGGCTGGGCCTGCCTGTGATCAAAAGCTACAGCCGCTATCGCCATCCGCTCACCTTTGGCGATCAGGTCAAGATCTACGCTGCCATCAGCGAATACGAGAACTTGCTGTGCTTTGACTTTGAGGTTCGAGATGCCGCAACCGGTAAGCTCATGACCGAGGGCTACACGAAGCATGCGGTCTACGACCTCACGAACCAAGAACTGCTCTTTATGGTTCCCGACTTCATCCAAGCGCGTATCAAAGAAGTCGCCGCCTACGACCAACAGCAAGACCAAGCCCCAGAACAGACTGACCAACAGCCCGACCCAGCCCACTAACGCTATGAAAGCACTCTTAGCCCTCACTCTCAGCCTCATGCTCAGCTTCACGCTGACGCTCCCGGCCTATGCTCAACTGACGATCGCAGACTTGACCGCGCAGCTCTCGCAGCCGCAGGAATTGCGCGCGCACTTTAGCCAAGAGCGCACCTTGACCGGCTTTAGCCGCACCCTCAAGGCCCAAGGCACCTTATTAGTAAGCCGCGAGCACGGCATTTTATGGCGCCAAAGCACGCCCTTTGCTCAAGATGTGGTGATTGATGAGCGCGGCATCTTAGTGGGCAATGCCTCCGCTCTTAAGACCATGAGCAAGGCGGATAATCCCCAATTGCAGGCCTTTGCTCAGATGCTGCAAGCCCTGTTTGCCGGAGATCTCAGCGCCTTAGAGCAATTCTTTGCCTTAGAGCTCAAGGGCGAACCTGATAAGTGGCAATTGACCCTAACTCCAACCCAAGAGCCCATCAACCTCATCTTCAGCGCCATCGAGCTTGAGGGCGCCCAATACGTTAACCACGTCACCCTCAAGGACCGTGCAGGCGATAGCACCAAGATCCAATTCACCGAGCACCAAACCAAGCCCAGTGCTCTAACTTCAGATGAGGAGCAGCTCTTTGCGCACTAATAAGCCACTGCTTCCCCGCCTTGTCATCTACTGTGCGGTCGTCCTCGTCAGCGCCCTTTTGCTCATGCTCAAAGGGCCGAGCGCCCAAATTGACGCCTCGGTGCTGTCCTTGCTCCCTCGCCACAGCGTTAAGGCCCTGCCGCCTGAGCTTGAGGACGGGCTGCTTGAACGCCTTGATCGCCAAGTCGTGCTGCTCTTAGGCGGCCCCAAAGTCACAACCGCCGACGCGCACGCCCTCACCCAAAAGCTTGAGGAGAGCGGCTACTTTGCCACCGTCCAAGGGGAGCTCAGCGCTGAGTTTAAGCAAGGATATGGTCAGGCCCTGTACCAGCACCGCAATGCCTGGGTCACGCCCGAGCTCCAAGCTGCACTTGCAAGCGGCGCGCGCACCGAGCAAGTTCTCGCCCAGCTCTTTTCGCCCTTTGCCGGGGTCAGCGCCCAAGAAATCATTAATGATCCCTGGCTCGTCTTACGAGACTTTCAGTTAAACCAGCTCAACCAGGCCGCCAGCAAACTCAAGCTGCACGAGGGCTGGCTTACGACCCAAAACGAGCAAGGCCACACCTATTTCTTTATCCGCGCCGAGCTTCAGGGCCAAGCCTTTTCAATTGCAAATAATGCCGCGCTCAGCCACTACATTCAGGAGTTGAGCAATAGCTACCACCAGCAGGGACTGCGCTTACTATCCCGCGGCACCGTGTTCTACAGCCATGAGGCCGCGCAGCTCGCGCAGCGCGACGTCACCGTCTTAGGCTCGACCACCGTGCTCTTGGTTCTAGCCCTGATTTGGGCGGTATTTAGGTCGCTGCGCCCAGTTATCATGGTGCTGATCTCCTGCGCAAGCGGCGCCTTAGTCGCCGTGAGCGCCACCATTGCTATCTTTGGCGGCATCCACCTCATCACCTTAACCCTCGCCGTCAGCATCGTGGGCGTCTCAGTCGATTATTCCCTGTACTACCTCACTGCCCGCTTAACCGCCCCCAAGGAACACAGTCCCCTCACCACGTTACAAGCGGTGCAACCGGCCATTATCTGGGCCCTAGTTGCCAGCGTCATTTCCTATGGCGCTCTAGCGCTTACGCCCCTGACCGGCATGCGCCAAATGGCGGTGTTCGCGGTGTTTGGCTTAAGCGGCGCCTGCCTCACCGTACTGTGCCTCCATCCGTTATTAGCCCAAGGCATCAAGCCCGCCCCACGGCTCCCGGGGCAAGCCCTGCTCACCCGCGCCCGCACCTTTTACACCCCAAAGCACAAACGCCGCTGGGCGATACCTATCATCCTGACGATCCTGAGCCTTGCGGGCTTGATGCGCTACCATGTAAGCGACGATGTCGCGACCTTTCAGCAACTGCCGCCCCACTTAGTCGCCGCTGACCAAGAAATCAGTGAGCTCACCGGCCAATCCCCCGACCAAAAGTGGCTCTGTGTCTTTGGACATGACCCAGATGTCCTGCTCACGGCCCTGGACCAAGTGCGCCCCGTCTTAACTCGGGCGCAACAAGCGCACCTAATTACGGGCTATCAGACCATACCGCTCCCCAGCCCAAAACAGCAACAACAAAACACCGTCGCCCTCAATGCCGCACTGCCTCACTTAGAGCAAGCTCTACGCAGCGCCGGTTTAGACCAAGCGCTGACACAGTATCCGGAGGCAACGCTCAGCCTCGAGGACTACCTCAAGTCGCCACTAGCGCTGGGCTTTGAGCTCTTGTGTTTAGAGCAAGAGGGCACCTGGGGCATCTTAGTGGCACTGCAAGGCTTAAGCGACGCCCAGGCCCCCGCCCTGACCCAACAAGCGCAAGCGGCAATATCCCCAGATCTCACCGCTGCCGTGGCCCTGATCGACCGCAAAGCCGCCTTTACCCAGCTCTTCCAGAGCTATCGCGAACTCATCTCATGGACCTTGCTCGGCGCACTCGGGGTGATCGCACTCTTGTTCCTGCTCACTAAGGGCTTAAAGCAGGGTCTGTTGGAGCTAATGCCGGCCGGTATCGCGCTACTAGGCGCGGTGGGCGGCTCGTCCTTACTGGGCCTGAGCTTTACCTTTTTCTCGCTCTTAGCCTTAGTCTTAGTCCTGGGCATTGGCATCAACTACGCCCTGTTCTTTACTAAGACGCAGCACCAAGCTGAGACCACACTGCTGGCGGTGACGCTGGCCATGCTCACCACCATGCTCACTTTTGGGGTGCTGGTATTCTCCCAAACTCAAGTCATCAGCACCTTTGGCGTGACCTTGGTGTGCGGCCTAGGCTGCGCCTTTGTCACCGCCCCGCTGCTCATCTCACCACAACAAGCACCAAAACAAGCACTAAAACAAGGAGCTGCCCATGCGTAAGCTCAGCGCCATCATCTGCGCAGTCACCTGCGCCGCCACCCTCGCCCTAGTCGGCTGCGCCACGACCCAGCAAGTAAGCCAGCAAGTAAGCCAGCAAGTGCATCTCACCCCAAGCCACACAGTCCCACTCCCTAAGCTCAGTCTCAATCAGCCCATCAGCCGCGAGCAACTCTTGACCATTAAGTACCAAGGGCGGGAGGACCAAGTGCTAGTGCTGTTAGAGGGCCAAGACCAAGAGCTCAAGCTCTCGGTGTTGAACCCGCTGGGCATTCGAGTGGTGGACGCCAGCTACGATGCGGGACAACTGAGCGTCACGACCCATATTCAAATCGAGCAACTGCCGCCCGCAGCACAAGTGCTATTTGACATCTTTTTAGGGATCTTGCCGCATGACAATATTGCTGCGGTCCTGCCGGAGGGCTTTACGCTGCAAGATGAGGCACGCACCCGCACCATCTACGATGAGCGCGGCCAAGTGGTCGAACAAGTGACCTTTGACCCAAACCATAATGCCACAGGTATTCACCATCAGGTGTTTGGCTATATCATTGAGATCAACGACCTCAATTAGGACGGAGGAGAGCCGTGACTATCACCATTGCCGCCTATGCCAGCCATAGTGCCTTAGGGCGCACTAACGATACCATTGCATCCGCCCTAAGCACAGCCCACGCCCCGGGCATGCAAGAGCAAGCAGGCTACCTCATTTCCGGGCAGAGCCTAATGCTGGGCACAGTCCTAGGGGAGCTCCCAGCCATCCCGGAGCATTTGAGCGCCCATAACAGCCGCAACAACGCGCTCTTGCTCTCGACCTTGCACGAAATCGCCGCGCAAGTCCAAGCTGTCTTAGCCCAAGTGGGTCCGGAAAGATTCGGCATTGTCATGGGCACTTCGACCTCGGGCCTTGATGAGGCCGACCACAAGGTCTCAGGCCAAGACCAAGGCCAGTGGCAGTATCCGATGCAGGAGCTGGGCGACCCAGCGCGCTTTTTACAGCGCTACCTTAAGACCACGGGACCTGCCTACACCATTTCCACGGCCTGCTCCTCCAGCGCCCGCGCCCTCATCAGCGCCTGTCGCATGTTAACAAGCGGCATGTGCGCGGCGGTACTGTGCGGCGGCGCCGACACCCTATGCCGCATGCCAATCAATGGCTTTAATGCCTTAGAGCTGGTATCCGATGAGCTGTGTGCCCCCTTTGCGCAAGAGCGCAAGGGCATCACCATAGGCGAGGGCGCCGGACTTATGCTACTCACCACCGACCAAAACACCCCCAGAACGAGCAAACTCTCGGTGGTCGGCTACGGCGAATCAAGCGATGCTTACCATGTCTCGGCCCCTGAGCCTGAAGGCAAGGGCG
>DXIF01000053.1 GCA_019113025.1 Candidatus Anaerobiospirillum stercoravium
AGCCAATGGGGGCTTTGTGGACAAGCCCGTAGTGATCCGTAATTTGCATCAAAAAGCAGATGCCGGAGCATTACTAAAAGCAAGGCAGCGATCTTGCGAAACCTCGCACGTAAGTGCGTAGGTAGTTCATCAGCGCGATTTGTTTGTTTTTGGATGATTTGCTGGTGAGACCTCATCCTAAGTTGTGGTCTCCATGGGGTTAGCGGAGCGCAGGAGGCGCAGTGATGGTAGCACCATGAGCATTTCAGGGGGCTGAGGAAAGATCATGGCTGCGTTGACTCATATTCCGGTGCTCTTAGCGGAGTGTTTGACCGGTCTGAAGATCAAGCCGGAGGGCATCTATCTGGATGGTACCTTTGGCCGAGGCGGCCATTCGCGTGCCATCTTAGAACAGCTGGGCCCTCAAGGGCGCTTGATCGGCCTTGATCGCGACTTAACTGCGGTGGCCGTCGGCCAAGAATTAGCCCAAAGCGACGCGCGCTTTACGATCGTTCATACCCCATTTTCGCGCCTGCGCGCGGTCGCCGCTGAGCTCGGCCTGTTAGGTCAGGTCGACGGTATTTTGCTGGATATTGGCGTCTCCAGCCCCCAACTTGATGACGGGGCGCGTGGCTTTTCCTTTGATAAGGATGGCCCGCTGGATATGCGCATGGACCAAAGCGCCGCAAAGTCAGCCCAGCAAGTCATTGCCACCTACGATGAAAAGCAATTAGCCTACATTTTCAAGGTCTATGGCGAGGAGCGCTTTGCCAGTAAGGTCGCGCGCGCCATCGTCAAGCGCCGCGAGCAAACGCCGTTCACCTCGACCAAGGACTTAGCCGCGGTCATTGCCGGCGCCATTCCGGGCAAGCCCACCCCTAAGCACAAGGCTACGCGTTGCTTTCAGGCGCTGCGCATCGAAGTTAATAGCGAGCTCGATGAGCTCAAGCAAGCCTTACAAGGCGCCTTAGACGTGCTCGCCCCGGGCGGACGGCTGTGTGTCATCAGCTTCCACTCGCTGGAGGATCGCATTGTCAAAAACTTCATGCGCGATCAGAGCACCGGCACCAAGATTCCATCTCATATTCCGCTGACGGCGGCGCAGCTGGATGAATTACGCGCCCAAAGCGCAACTTTAGATTTAGTGGGCGGTCCGCATAAGGCCTCAGAGGCCGAGCTAGAGCACAATGTGCGGGCGCGCTCGGCGACCTTACGCGTCGCGCAGCGCCTCAACTATCAACCAGCATCACCAGACGAAAGCCTCATGGGCTAGGGAGCAATCATGAACCAGACCTCAGTTTCCGCTCCCTTCGGGAGCACGCCCTCAGGCTTCCCGCGCCCGGGCTTGCAGCCTACGCTTGAGGGCGCGTTTGCGCCCCGTCCGGGGTCCCAGCCGCCACTTGCCGCCGCAAAATCCGCTTTCACGCCGCGCCCGGGCTCCCAGCCGCCGCTTGATGCCCGTGAGAGCGATTTAGCGCCGCGTCCGGGCTCGCAGCCGCCGCTTGATGCCAGTGCTAGCGATTTAGCGCCGCGCCCGGGCTCCCAGCCGCCGCTTGACGCCCGTGAGAGCGACTTTGCGCCCCGTCCGGGCGCGCAGCCGCCGCTTGACGCCCGTGAGAGCGATTTCACGCCGCGCCCCGGCGCGCAGCCACCGCTTGCTCCTGCTGACGCAGCTCCCGCTAACGCGCATGACGCTACCCCGATGGCGGCGATCGTCGCCGCTTTTGCCGCGGCGGCCGAGCAGCCACAAGGAGCGGCGCGCGCTGCGGCCGCCAGCGCGGGCGCGCCACGGGCGCGCTTTGATGCGGCGAGCACCACGCCGTGGGGCGCCCAGATTGCGACGCCGCGCAATTTCCGCGGCCATGCGGTCGCAGTCACCGGCCCTAAGCTCCAGGCCTCTGGAAATCCGCTCTCAGGCGGCGTGCTGGGCGGCAGCGCGGCTTACTCTCTGGCCCGCCCGTTTGATGACGATCCTAAGATTGAGGTCGAGTCGCTCACAGCGCAGGAGCATGAGCTCTCCGCGGTCCAGGGCGGCACGGTCGAGCTGGTGCTCGATGAGGACGCGCAGCGCCATGGCGAGAATTTGCGCCAGCGCAAGGAGACGCTGGAGGAAAGCGTCATCGCGTTAAAAGATGACAGCGCCACCCAGTTTAGCTTGGTAGAAGAGGGCATGACCTTAGTTAAGATTGCCCCGACCACCATCTTAGAAGAGGAAAGCGCCTACCAAGAGGGCGAGAGCGAAGAAGAGTTTATCGCCGGTAACGTCATGATTGCCGAGGCCCTAAGCACCGGCACGGATAACGGGGCGGCCTTAAGAACAGGAGGGGCCTTGGCCGATGATC
This sequence comes from Candidatus Anaerobiospirillum stercoravium, assembly GCA_019113025.1. Classification (GTDB taxonomy): domain Bacteria; phylum Pseudomonadota; class Gammaproteobacteria; order Enterobacterales; family Succinivibrionaceae; genus Anaerobiospirillum; species Anaerobiospirillum stercoravium. The sequence goes on from DXIF01000053.1 coordinate 2,322, forward strand.
CGGGCAACCATGCCCCGCAGGGCAAGGGCCAAGACATCGAAGACCTCCCGATTATCGGTGCGCGTTTGCATGTCTCCTCGACCCTGAATTTACCTAATGCCGGTGCCGACCGCCGTCCGGGCGTGCGTTTGCTGCCTTCGATCTTGGCTGACTTTGGGCGCTACTGGTTTACCTACGGCCTGGCGGTGCTCTTATGCGTGCTGTGCTTAATTAAGGTCTATCAGGTTCAAGCTACCTGCAATGTCACCTCGCGCTTAAATGAGGTCGCCTTATCTAACGCCGAAATTCAAAAGGAGTGGCTTAACTTAATGGCGCAGCGCCAAAACCTCTCCGAGCACGCCACGGTGCGCAATAGTGCGGTGTTCAAGCTGCAAATGACCGCGCCGCAAACGGAAAAAGAGCACGTCATCTATCTCAAGAAGTAGGGGCGAAGCCCCAAAAGCGCGCGCGGAGCCTGCGCCCAGTGGCCCGCGCGCCTGCCCCCAGCTGGTTGGGCCTCGCGTCGGGCACTTGAGAGCGCGTGGCCAGCGGAGGGCTCTGCTCTGAGCGTGAGGCACGGGCCTTGCGTGGCCGCAGAGGGCTTTGCGCAAAGCCCGCAGGGCGCGGCGGGCACGCCATTTGCGCCGCGGCGCGCTTTCCCTTAGGATAACGGCACCAGATAAGGTGCCGTTATCCTAAGGACAGCGGTAAGGTCGCAGGCATTCAGGCCCGTCGGGCAAGTGAGGCAATGGGGATGAGAGGCAAGCGCAGCGCGCGCTATCGTAGCTTAGGGCGCGGCGTGGGGCGCGGCATTGGCCGCAGCATTGGTTGGCGCTGGGGCCGGGGCAAAAAAGGGGCAGGTCCTAGTATGACCAATGCCGATGGCAGCCCGATGTCGCCCACCGAGCGCGCCCAATACGAATTGAGCCTCGTGGGCCTTGATTTGCCGGTGAGCGACTTTGCGCGCAAGAACTCGGTCGGCCCTAAGGTCTACACCTTGGGGCGCTGGCGCATTGCCTTTATCTGGTTTGTGTTGGTGGGCTTTCTGTGCTTTTTGCTGGCGCGGCTGCTCTGGATTCAGGTGCTCAATCCCGATCCCTTAATTCGCGAGAGCGATAATCGCATTATTCGCAGCTACACCTACGAACCGGCGCGTGGTCTGATCACCGATCGCAACGGCAAGTTCTTAGCGCTCTCGGTGCCGGTCAAATCGGTGGTGGCTGATGCCTATATCTTAAATGAGCATAAGATCACCCGTAATCCTGAGTTGGTCGAGAAAATTGCCCAGCTGGTTGAGATGGATGCGGCCGAATTGTTCCAGAAGATTTCCAATCCCTCCAACCACTACGTCCAGCTCAATAAGTACGTGCCGCTGAATCTTGCGCGTGAGCTCGAGGCCTTGGATGTGCCCGGCATTGCCATTAGCGACAATTACCAGCGCTATTACCCGACCGGGGCCATCAACGCCCATATTGTTGGTATGGTCGATTACCGCGGCCATGGTACTTATGGGGTTGAGCAGAGCTTTAACCAATTCTTATCGGCTGAGACCTATAAGCGCAAAGTCAAGAAGGATAGCTCCAATCACATCATCGAAAACATTGCGGTGATTGAGCAGGGCAAGCCCGGCGGCAATCTCACTTTAAGTGTGGATGATCGCCTGCAAACCTTTAGCTACGAAGCGCTGCAAGATGCGGTGATTAAGCATGAGGCTGAGACCGCCAGCGCCGTGATGCTCGACGTGACTACAGGCGAGGTCTTGGTCATGGTCAATTACCCGAGCTTCGACCCCAACGATCGCTCGCGCTTTGACCCTGATTTTGCGCGCAATCGCGCCATCACCGACACCTTTGAGCCCGGTTCTACCATAAAACCAATTGTGGCCTTAGCGGCGCTGGAGACAGGCGAGGTTAATTGGAGCGAGACCTTTGATACGCGGCCTTATTTGGTCAATGGCAAGATGATTCGCGACAGCCACAAGATGAGCTCAGGCCAGCTGTTGGACATCATCAAGTACTCGTCCAATATCGGTATGGCCCATATCGCCCAGCGCATTGGCCCGAGCCCCATCGTGCAGATGATGGAGCGCTTTGGCTTAGGCTCAAGCACGAACTCGGGACTGGTGGGCGAGGTCAGTGGCAATCTCAACTCCGGCCGCCCTTATTGGTCTGAGATTGATAAGGCGACCCTCGGCTATGGCTACGGCATCTTAGTTACGGCGGTGCAAATGGCCTCGGCCTACGCCACCTTAGCTAATTATGGGGCGCATCTGCCGGTATCGATCTTGCGCACGGTCCAGCCGCCGTCCTATGCTCAAGTGGCCAATGTCAACGAAATTCGGCGGATGCATACCGCCTTAGAGACGGTAGTTGAGCAGGGCTCAGGTCGGCGTGCCGCGATCAATCGCTATCGCATTGCCGGCAAGACTGGTACCGCGCATATCGCACGGGGCGGTGAATACGTCGAGGACTATGTCGCCTCGTTTGCCGGCTTTGCGCCCATCTCCAATCCGCGCTTTGCGCTCGTCGTGGTCGTGCGCAAGCCGCGGGGCAATTACTACGGCAGCTCGGTGGCGGCCCCAGTGTTTAGTGACATCATGACCCGCGCCTTGCAGCTTTATAACATTCCACCAGATAAGTAGCCGTGTCGGCCGCGCCCTGCCCGGCGCCGAACCCGGCGCTGGGCGCGCCGCCCGCGCGGCGGGCGCGCGGGCGGGCCCGCGCGGCACTGCCTTTCCCTGGCGCTTTTAGCAACAGACTGGCCAAAAGCGGTTAAAATAGGCGCTTGCATGTGACTTACAGCACAATAGGCTGGGGTCGTGCTTGGGGCTGTCTTGAGCATGGGACGATGCTGGACAGGTTTTCGCGTCTGTTAGAAGGTCAGTGCTGTGGCGGAAATTAAGTTTGATGGAACCTTAGCCAGTGTTTGCGACTATCTGGAGCTCACTTCGGTGTTCTCCGAGAAGGTCGTGGCGCTGCTGCAAAAAATTAAGGTCACGAATATCGAGTGCGATTCAAGACGCGTCACCGCAGGCACGCTCTTTTACGCCCGGCGCGGCGCGCACTACAATCCCTTTGAGCACTTAGAGGAATTAAGAGCTAAGGGCGTAGTTGCGATTTTGCTCGACGGTCCCACTGACTTTACCCCAGACGGCCAAGCCCTGTGGCTGGATGATTACCACCCAAAGGTCACCTTAACAGGACCGGTGGTCGCTGATCCTTATGAGACCTTACGCCATGAGCGCCGCTGCGGTAATTTAACCATTACGCAAGAGCGCTCGGATCCACAGCTTTCGGCCCGTTGCTTTAAGGCCTTAGAGGGCAGCGCGGAGGCCAAGGCGTGCGCGCAAGCGCGCCTGATGCACTTGGTGCTGCCTAAGCACAAGAGCTTAAGTGCGCTCGCAGGTTTCATCTTAGGGGACCCTTCGACCAAGCTGCGCTTAATTGGTGTCACGGGCACTAATGGTAAGAGCACCATCACCAACTTAATTGCCCAGATGCTCAATGCCTGCGGCCATAAGACTGCGCTCTTTGGCACCTTAGGCTACGGCTTTTTAGATGACTTGCAGCCTGCGGCCAATACCACGCTCGATGCGATCAGCTTGCAGCGCGAGCTCAAGCGCTACGTTGAGTTAGGTGCCGACTACGCCGTGTTAGAGGTGTCCTCAATTGGTTTTTGCGAGGGGCGCGTTTCGGGCCTGACCTTCTATGCCGGTGCCTTTAGCAATTTAAGCCGCGACCATCTCGACTACCACCAGACCATGGAGGAATACTTCCTCTCCAAGCTCAACTTCTTGCGCATGGTGCCGCCGACGCGTTTGGTCATCAATTGCGCCCAAGAAGTCGGACGCCGGGTCACCGAGGCGGTGCCAACCTGTTATACGGTCAAGTTTGATGAGCCCGATAGCGACAAGCCGTTAAATCAGGGCTTAAGTCTGCGCCGGGTCAACTTCAAGCGCCAGAGCCTGGAGCTTTATCTCAACACCGGCAATAGCACCACGCTGCGCACCGAGCTTAATTTGCTCGGCGCCTTTAACGCCGAAAACTATGCTTTAGCCTTAGGCGTTTTATTGTGCATGGGCTATGACTACAAGTTCTTGCTGCGCATCACCCCCAAGCTCACCCCGATCACCGGGCGCATGGAGTGCTTTAGCCTCAACTCCGGCGAAAAGCCGCGCCTCATCGTCGATTATGCCCACACCCCAGATGGGGTTGAGCAGGCGCTGCGCGCGACCCAAGCGCACACGGCGGGAGGACGCATCTTTGTCGTCTTAGGCTGTGGCGGCGATCGCGACCGCGGTAAGCGTCCGCTCATGGCAATGAAGGCCTCGGTCTACGCCGATTACGCCATTTTCACTGCGGACAATCCGCGCAGCGAGGATTTAGCGCGCATCATCGATGACATGATCATGGCCATTAGCCCGACCCAAGAAGAGCTCACCGCCCAGCACAGCCTTGCTAAGGCCAAGGCGGTCTTGGCGAGCAAGGGGCAGGCGGGCAGCGCCGCCCGCGCAGAGCGCAGCAGTGCTAGCAGCGATGCTAGCAGCGGTGCTAGCGGCGAGCGCCCGGGTGAGCGTCCGAGTTATGAGCAGCTTAAGGCCTTGGCTGCGACCTTAGAGGCGGCAACTCCTGAGGCCTATGATGAGCTGCGTGCGCGCTATGATGCAAGCCTTATCAACCGCGCTCCGCACGGCACGTACTACTACCAGCACGCCCAGTGCTCTGGGCTGCCACTGGGGCTGCCCAACGCCGACAGCTTAGAGCGCAATGTCTTAGTCATCCCCGATCGCTATCAGGCAATTCGCTATGCCTTTGAGCACGCGACTAAGCGCGACAGCGTGTTAATCGCCGGTAAGGGCCACGAGGATTACCAAATCTTCAAGGACGGCACCATCCACTTCTCCGACCGCGAGATTTGCTGCGAGCTCTTAGGCCTAGACGTGCCCAAGAGCATGGCCCCGGCCCATGTCAGCGTCGAGAGAGCAGCACCGCATCAAGCAGCGCCGCATCAAGCTGACTCCAAGGCCGCCCCGCACGACGACAACCAGTCCGGGCGCAAGTCTGACCGCAAGTCCGGCAGCAAGGAGTAAGCGGTGATTAGCTTTACCTTAGGGGAATTAGCGCCGCTGGCGCGCTTACAGCTCACCTCGGAGCAAGCGGCCACGGTGGTGGCGCAGGTTTCGACCAATTCCAAAGAAATTGGTGCCCACTGCCTCTTTGTGCCGCTCAAGGGCGAGCGCTTTGATGGGCACGCCTTTATTCAAGATGCGCTCGCGCAGGGCGCGGTTGCTTACTTAAGCAGCCAAGCAGCGGCTAGCGCCGCTGCCAACGCCGCCGCGCCAGCGGTGGCAGTCGCGGCCGACGCGGTAGACGCCCGTAAGGTCGCCTGCCCTGATACCTTGCGCGTGCTGGGCAAGTGCGGCCAATTGGTGCGCCGCAAGAGCAAGGCCTTAGTTGGGGCCATCACCGGTTCGTGCGGCAAGACCACGGTCAAAGAGATGACCGCGGCCATCTTAAGTCAGGCCGGGTCGACCTTATACACGCAAGGCAATTTCAACAACGACGTCGGCGTGCCGCTGACGTTGTTGCGTCTTAGCACAGAGCACGATTACGCCGTCATTGAGCAGGGCGCGAGCCATCTGCTTGATATCGCGCGCACCGCCGAATTTGTTGAATCCGACTTTGCGCTCATCACCAATGTCGGTGCCGCCCATATTGAGGGCTTTGGCTCACCAGAAGGCGTCTACCACGGCAAAAGTGAGCTGTTGGACAATCTCTTTGCCCGCTTCCCCGAGCGCAATGGCGACGGCAATTTGCCGCTGGGGCGCGGCATCGCTGTGGTCCCAGCTGACAGTCCGTGGTGGCCGCAGTGGCAGCGCGATTACGCCGCGCAAATTAAGCAAGGGCGCTTGCTCTCCTTTGGTGAGAGCGCGGAGGCGACCATGCGCGTCTCAAAGCTCCAGCAAGAGGGGGAGCAGCTCAGTTTCACCCTGACCTGCACTCTGCCCGGCCTTGAGCTCAACCACAAGATTACGCTTCAAAGTTTGGGGCGCCATAACGCCCTCAATGCCGCTGGAGCGGCGCTGCTTGCTCGGGTCATGGGCGCAAGGGCCGAGCACATCGTGGCCGGTTTAACGCAAAGCCAAGGCCTGTCCGGCCGTTTGACCCCGCAGCGCTTTGCCTGTGGTCTGACCGTGATCGACGATGCTTATAACGCCAGTTTCAATGCGGTAATCGCGGCCTTAGATACCTTAAACCAGATGCCGGGCTATCGCATCATGGTTTTTGGCGATATGGGCGAGCTGGGCGCTAGCGCTTATAAGCTACACTATCAGGTCGGTGCGGCCGCGGCCTTGCGCGTTGATGCCTTTATGGCCTTGGGGCCGCTCTCGCAAGCGGCGCTTCAGGCCATTGCCGACGCGGGGTGCAAGCCCGAGGGGCTCAATCTCGATGACCTCAAGTCTGAGGGGCTCAAACCTGAGGAACGCAAGCTTGAGGAACTCACGCCTGAGGGGCGCAAGCCCGAGCTTCAGGTGACTATGGCCTATGGCGCGCCAAGTCACGCGGAGCTGATCGCGCGGCTGTGCACCGAGATTAGGGGGAAGCTCAAGGCTGGGCAACCAGTAACCTGCTTAGTTAAGGGCGCGCACGCGATGCATATGGATCAGATGGTCGCGGCTTTAACCGAGCTGGGGGCTGAGCTCGATGCCAAGCTGGATGCTGTTGATGCTGAGCCTACCGCCGATCCTAGCGCCAAGCGGGAGGCGCGTAACTAAGTTCTAAGTTCTGCTGGGGGCGGGGCCCCGCCCCTTGCAGGACGATAAGTTCTCAGGCCCAAAGCCGCCTAAGCCGTAAGGCGCCGACGGCTTTGGGCCTGAGAGTTTACCTTTGGTCAGTCAGGAGACTTGTCATGGTAGTCATGCTCGCAGAATGGTTGAGCCAATATGTGCCGACCTTCCGCGTTTTAGAATATTTGACCGTGCGGGCGGTGTGCGCCTTGCTCACGGCCTTAGTGCTCTCGCTGATGTTAGGGCCTAAAACCATTGCCAAGCTGCAAGTGATGCACTTTGGTCAGGTTATCCGCAAGGACGGTCCGGAGAGCCACTTAAAGAAGCAGGGTACCCCCACCATGGGCGGGGTGCTCATCAACTCCTGCATCGTGCTCACCATTTTGCTCTGGTCGCGCCTTGATAATATTTACGTCTGGTATGTCGTGATTACGGTCGTAGGTTACGGCTTAATCGGCTTTGTTGACGACTACTTAAAGGTGGTCCGCCACGATCCGCACGGACTGCGCGCCAAGTACAAGTACTTTTGGCAGTCGGCCATTGCCCTGACCTTGGGCTGCTGCATTTATGGCTTTGCTCAGACCCCGGCCGAGACCACGCTGGTGGTGCCGTTCTTTAAGAACTTCATGCCCGATATCGGCTTTTTAATCATTCCGCTGACCTATTTTGTGCTCACCGGCTCCTCCAACGCCGTCAACCTCACCGACGGCTTAGATGGTCTTGCCATCTTGATCACGATTACCGTAGCGGCAGGTCTAGGCATCGTGGCGTGGGCCACCTCCAACTACAATTTTGCCTCCTATCTCTACATCCCTTATGTCCCGCTTGCGGCCGAAATCGTGGTCGCCTGCGTCGCCATTATTGGCGCGGGCTTAGGCTTTTTGTGGTTTAACACCTACCCGGCTGAGGTCTTCATGGGTGATGTGGGCTCCTTATCCTTAGGTGCCACCTTAGGCATGATTGCGGTCTTAATCCGCGAGGAGCTCTTGCTCTTTATCATGGGCGGCATCTTTGTTTTAGAGACCTTATCGGTCATTTTACAGGTGGGGTCGTTTCGCCTGCGTGGGGTTCGGATCTTTCGCATGGCCCCGATTCACCACCACTTTGAAAAGGGCGGCTGGCCCGAGCCGCGTGTCATCGTGCGCTTCTGGATTATCAGCTTAGTCTTAGTGCTCCTAGGCCTGGTTACCCTCAAGCTGCGCTAAGCGCAGCGCACGCGCCCTGTGGCGCGCCGGGCGGCGCGCGCCGCAGCATGCGGCGCTCGTGCGCTGCCGCACGCGGCGCTTACGCGCCGTCGCATCTGTTATCCCTTTATGAGCGCGGGCGTGCCCGCGATTGTGCTATGAACAGAATCCAAGGTAAGAAGATTGCCGTTATTGGTCTTGGCATCTCCAACGTCGCGGTGGTGTCCTACTTATTAAAGCATGACATCAAGCAGCTCTCGATTTTCGATACCCGCAACAACCCGCCTTATGCCGAGGAAATCCCGTCAGGGGTCGACCTAAAATTAGGTCCGCTCATGCCCGAGGTCTTATCCCAATACGACATGCTGGTGGTCAGCCCAGGCCTGTCGGTCAACCTCCCGCCGATTAAGGCGGCTGCCGCCGCGGGCGTGGAAATTGTGGGCGATATCGAGCTCTTTGCCCAAGAGGTCAACGGTAAGGCCCGGGTGGTGGGCATCACCGGTTCCAACGGCAAGTCGACCGTGACCGCCTTAGTGGGCTTTATGCTGGAAAAGGCCGGGGTACGCGCCGCGATTGGCGCTAACTTCGGCAACGCCGTCTTTGACATTCTCTCCGAGCGGATCGACACCTATGTCTTAGAGCTCTCCAGCTTTGAGCTGGAGACCACCTCCAGCTTGCACTTAGACGCGGGCGTCATCCTCAATGTCAGCGAGGATCACTTAGATCGCTATGAGGGCAGCTTAGAGCGCTATGCACAGGCGAAGCGCCGCATCTTTAAGTGCTGCGATAAGATCATCGTCAACCGTGATGATGCGCGCACCTATCCGACCGACGAGGCCGAGCAGGCGCGGGTGTTCGCAAGTTTTGGCTTAGATGGTCAAGAGTACGGGCGCGAGCTCACCGACACCACCACCTATCTGTGCGTCAACGGCCAGCGGGTCTTAGACGTGCGCGACCTCATCATCTGCGGCTCGCACAATGAGCTCAATGCCTTAGCGGCGATGGCGCTGGCGGACGCCTTAGAGATCCCGCGCGAGGTCCAGATTCAGGCCTTAAAGACCTTTACCGGCCTTGAGCACCGCTGCCAATTAGTGCGCATCTTAGATGGCGTCTCCTTCTACAACGACTCCAAGGCTACCAACGTCGCCTCGGCGGAAGCCGCGATCATTGGTCTTACCCCACGCCACCCCGACGGCATTATTTTGCTGGCAGGCGGCATTGGCAAGGGCCAAGACTTTACCCCGCTTAAGCGCTTTATCGGCCACGAGGTGGCTCAGGTCTACTGCTTTGGGCGCGACGCCGACAAGATCTTGGCTTTAGATCATGCGCGCTGCGTGGGCGTGCTCAATATGCGCCAAGCCATTCGCATGGCCTTTAGTGAAGCCCACAGTGGCCAAGCGATTCTCTTGAGCCCAGCTTGCTCCTCCTTTGACCAATTCAAGGGCTTTGACGAGCGCGGCCGCGTCTTCGTCAACCTCGTCAACAACCTCACCTCCGACATGGGCCGTGCCGCCCTGGAGGCGAGCGCACAGCAAGCTGCCCCAGCGACCCCAGCCCAAGT
>DXIF01000054.1 GCA_019113025.1 Candidatus Anaerobiospirillum stercoravium
TCTTGCTCTTAATCAACCTCAATAAGGTGCTGCGCCCGCGCCCGGCTTTAAGTAGCAAGCATGAGGATAGATCAAGCCTCAATGTGAACCTTGGCCTCACTGCCACCAAGGGGGGCCCTAACCCCCAGGCCAGTGCCCGGCGCGCCGCGCAACCGGCCTCCAAGGAGGAAGGCGGCCGCCTTGAGGCGGACCCCAGTAAGGAAAGCCAAGCGATTATGGCCTTAAGCAAGCTGCTTAAGACCCAAGAGGAGCTCACGGCGGCGCAAAGTGCTAACCCGAGCCTGGCCGAGCGCGATCTCAATAGCGAGCTGACGCAGTGCAGCCTGGCCCTCTCCTCGCACCTTTTGGCGCAATTAAATGAGCTGGAGCGCCAGCACCTAGTGAGCGTACGCCTCTTACCTCTGTCCTATCGCTTAAATCCGGCGCTTGGTACCGCCGTGCAGCGCTATAAGCAGGAGGCCTTTACCCCCGATGAGATTGGCTACCATATTGGGCTCGTGTTCGCGCGCTATATGAGCTGGGAGCGCGAGCAATACCAGGCCCGCCGCGCCGCCGGACGCAAGATCCAAGGCACGCTCAGCTTAGCCGAGCTCTGGGACTACTTGGCCCAAGACCAAGCGCAGCTTAATCACCAGCTGAGGCAGCTAGCGCTGCCCTTTGCCCCGGCGCCCATCTCCTTTAATCTGGCGGCCCTCGCCTTGGAGCGCTTGCGCAGCGAATTGGTGCGCACTCAAAGCTCGCGCCTAGCGCGCGCCTTTGTGCAAGGCGAGGTCTCGGCCCAATTTCAGCTGCGCCGCCCCCTGAGCGTGACCTTGCTCAGCTTCCATGCTTTAAGCCAGCTCCTCGCGCTGCCTTTTGCCGCGTTAACTAGCCCTGCCCCGAAGGCTCCAGAGGCGGCCTCGGCCCCAGCCTCGGCCTCAACTCAGGCCCCGGCCCCGGCCCCGGCAGCGGCCCCAGCTGCGCCAGCTTTGAGCCCAGTCCCCGCGCCGCTTGAGCAAAGCTTGGTACCGGCTAGCTTATCCGGGGTGCGCCTGAGCGTGCGCGCCTTAAGCGCGGTCAGTGCCGATGAAACCCGTCTATTAGGGGCCCTGACCGTACATCGCTTGAGTACTAATGCCTTGGTCTTGCAGCGCGCGCAGAGCTTGCTCACCGGCAAGGTGGGACAAGGCCGCGCCTTTTATTTGAGCTGCTTAGAGGACATGTGGCAGCAGGTGCAGCAATTTTGCGCTCTAGGCCATGGCACCCACGCGATTTTTGCGCCGCTGTCGCGCGCCGAGCGCCGTAAGCTCTCCGATGAGCTCACCACCTCCTGGGCAGTACTTGCGTCCAATAGCGCGCCCTTGGTCTACCTTGACTTTATGATGCGCCACAGCGGGCGCATGACCAAGACCGCGCTGATGATGCAAAGCTTAGAGCAGCGCGTTTTAAACGCCATTGGCCCGGAGCTTTTGACCTGCGCCGAGCAGGTGCTATACCACCTCCAGCAGCGCTTAAAGCGCGAGTTCTACCTCATTAAGTACCACCACAGTGAGTACTTAAGCTGGGCGGTGGGGCCGCGCTATGCTGACAGTAGGGTGCGCCTGAGCGCCGAGCTTGCGGCGCTCACCGCGCCGCAAGACAGCGCTGACTCCCTCAAGGTGGGACCTTCACAGCAGGCCTTTTTGGTGGATGCCCTGCTCATCAACGAGGCGCTGCAAGAAAGTAGAGCGGCCTTAAATCTTGAGGCCAGCTTAAGTAAGCTTAGCTTCTTAGATGACTATGCCGCGCCGGACAAGAACACGCTCAAGACCTACCCCATTAGCGTCGCGGCCCTGTGCCATGACTACAATGTGGCCTACTTAGAGCGCTCTTCCACCGGCTCGCCCTTAGGGCGCATTAAGCCGCGCGACGATCACGAGCACAGCGACTTACAGCTCTTGCGCTTAAGTGCGCTTGCGCCCACCGTGGGCGAGCGCATCGCCAAGCTAGTTAGCGCTGCGATTTTGGCCTTGTATGCCCCTAGCGCCAAGCGCATTTACGAGCAAATGCTCGCGGCCTATTTAGGCATTGGCACCGATGTCTTGGGACGGCATCGTCAGCAAGTCCTAGCCCTGTTTAAGAGCGATTTAGAGTGCAAGCAGCGCCAGCACCTCAAGGAGCCGCTTAATCAAGCGCTCGCAAGCGAAATTGACGACTTGCGCAATTGGATGGAGCAAATCAGCGTCGAGCACGATCCCAAAGCCGCGGTGCTGTTTCGCCACTCAGATCGCGAAATCATTACCGATCTCGCGGTCAAGGCCGAGGCGGCCTTAAGCACGGTCAAGTTCTCCGACGACAATGCCTTTTACAAGGAGCGCTTTAGCGTCGACAACGACCACATTAGCCTCAGCACCATTCACTCCTTTAAAGGGGCCGAGGCCGATAAGGTCGCGCTAATTTTAGGGGAGCACCAAGCACAGGCTTTAAGCAAGGAGCTCTTTTACACGGGCATAAGCCGCGCGCGCCAGCACTTGCATATCCTCTATCGCCATGACAGCGATGTGGCGCGCCTAGCGCAATGCACCGACCAAGGCATGGGCGAGCTCAAGTGCGTGGCCCACCTCGGTGCCCAAAAGGAAAACCAAAAGGACAATCAAAGCGCCGCCGCGCCTGCCCCCAACGGGCTAAGCGCCGCCAGCCCCACCCATCAAAGCGCCAGCGGTAGCGGCGCCCGCTCAAGCCCTGATAAGGGCAGTGCCCTTGGCCCCAGAGCGCAGCTAACTCCCGCTGCGCCTAAGGCCAAGAGCAGCCCGACTGTGGTGCCCGCGCAATTTCCGACAGTTGAGACCAAGGCTAAAAGCTCAAGCGCCACGGCCGGGGCGCGCAGCGGCAAGACCATGGTGTTGGTGGGAACCTTAAGCTAAAACCACCGCCGATCCGGCCGCGGGGCGCCCAAGGCTTGATTTAGGGCTTTGAGCTCGTTACATTAACAAGGATTGGGCTTTAGTCTCTTTTTGTCTTGGCCTCTTGTTGTCGAGGATGTGATATGCAGCAGGTGTCTTCTCAGCTCAAAGCTGAGCTGGTTCAAAAGTTATTAAACCACGAGGTAACGGTGTTTGATATCGCTGCGCAATATCACTTAAACCCGCCGACCATTTACCTGTGGCTGCGCGAGCAGGAGCAGTTTTATACCGAGGCTAAGCTCTTAGAGCTCAACTGCTATAACTTAAGCGGTCAAGCCTATTGGGTGGTAGCTCAGGCCCTGGCCGCGCCCAGCGCCGCGGCCACGCAGCAGGTAACAGCCGCCCCAGCTACGCCTGCTGCCGCCGTCCCTGAGGTAAGCGTCGGCGCAACCCCAAGCGCCGAGCTGAGCACTGAGCCGAGCGCCGATCAGGTCGCGCCGTCGCTTGCCGGGAGCAGCCCAGCGGAGGTTGCGACCGCGGCGGCACAGGCGGGGGCAGCGGATACTAGTGCGCCTGAGGCGACGGCGGAGACGCTGGCGCCCGCAACGGCACCTGACAGCGTCGCGGGGCTGACCCCGACCCAAGAAGTCGCCACCATGGCTTTCCCAACCCCTGAGGTGCCCGATGCGAGCTTTAAGCCCGAACTGGGCCTCACCAGTGGTGCCGCAAGCGTAGTGGCGCCAGAACAGCGCGAGGCGCCAGCAGAGCTTAAGGCTGAGCGCGCCCCGGCGCCCGTCCCAGAGACCGGGGCCCCGGCACCTGCGTCCGCGGCAATGGACGTCGCATCTGAGCACACGCAGGTTATGGCTGCTGCTAGCAACTTGGATGAGTCCGAGGACGAGGCGGACGATGACGACTGGAGTGGCGATGACTGGGCTCAGGTTGACCTTGATGACGATACGCCGCTGGAGTTACCAACGGCCCCTGAGGCGCCGCATCAGGTGGCGGCTGCGGCAGCTGATGATGATGACACTGAGGAGCTCAGCGCCGAGCTTAAGAACTCCATCTTAGATCGCATTGAGCGCCAGGAAATTACGGTCAATGCCGCCGCGGACACCTATGATGTGCCGCAGTTTATGATTTTCCAATGGATTGCCGCGCGCAAGGAGCAGCAAGCTCAGGCTAAAGCTGAGCTTGAGGCCAAGGAGCGCGCTGAGCACGAGGCGGCCGCTGAGGCTAAGCGCCAAGCGCGCGCCATCGCACGCGCCGCTTGGGCCCCGGAGGAAAACACTGAGACGGCAGGTGAGGTCAATAAGGGGCGCCGCGGCCCATTGCGCATCAGTGGTGACCGCCGTATTCGCCTGATGGCCCTGATGTTAAGCGGGATGGGCGTAGGCCAAATTAGCAAGAGCATGCATGTCTCGTCTATGTTCTACTACCAATGCGTCCACGAGTTGGAGGATGCAGGCTTGCTGGCTTGGTGCTCGGCCCAGCGCGAGCTGGACCAAACCCATCCATCAGCTCCGGCGCTCTTGGCCAAGGAGCTAAGTGAAGACCAGCCTGAGATTAACTTCAGTAAGGTCAACGCCTTTAAGCTCGCCGCCGTTGACGCGGTGCTCAACCAAGGCATTGCCTACCGTCAGGCCGCCGATATCTTTGGTGTGACCTATCAAACCCTCTACGCTTGGTGCAAGAAGGCCAAGGACGAGGGCTTGGAAAATTGGGCGCGCGGCGCCGGCATTAGCGACTCTGACTTTGCCTGGCTCAAGCCCCAGCAGGAGCACTCTGATGATGCGTCCGCCGCTGAGTCAGGCGCGCTTGACACAGCTGACGCAGCTGATGCCCCCGCGGCCGCCGCAGACGCTAAGGAGTAACGCCGCCTCAGGCGCAAGGCCTTACGCCCACGCCGAGGCCTCAGGGTAGGGATAGGTAGGTACAGGCATGATCGGCATTAATCCTAATCCGAGCGAGGAAGACGTCAAAACCAAAGTCGTGATTCCCGCTTTGTTGCGCGCAGGGTGGAAGCCTGAGAACTATCTGACCGAGTACAACCTGTGCCACGACCGCTATCACATCGTGCCGCAGACCGGGCAGGTGGAAAAGATTGCGCCCAAAGCGCAGCGCCCGGATATCATCCTGTGTACCCATATCTTCCATCCCCTCGCGGTAATTGAGGTCAAGCGTGCCTCGGAGCTTGACTCCGCGGGCATCGATCAGGCCAAGGCTTATGCCAAGACCTTACATGTGCCCTTTGCGTACGCCACCGCAGGGCATGGCTGGGTTGAGTACAATCTCAAAACAGGGCAACAGCGTACCCTGAAGCTTGGGGAATTTCCTAGCTTGCAAGAGCTGTGGCGCTCCTACTGTACGGCTCTGGGCATTGACGCCGATGCGCAGCATCAATTAGCGCAGACCCGCTATTTTCACGACGAAGGCACGGTGCACGGGCAAATTGTGCCGCACTACTACCAGATGGTGGCCATTAACTCTGTGGTGCTAGCGGTGATCGGTTTTCATCGCCGTCGTTTGCTCTTGGTCATGGCCACCGGTACCGGCAAGACCTATACCGCCTTGCAGATTGTGTTTAGGCTCAAGCAAGCGGGCGTAATTCGGCGCGTTTTGTACCTGGCAGATCGCAACAAGCTAGTCGATCAAGCCATGGGCTCAGGTTTTGAGAGGATTGGCCCTTGTGTCAAAATCAGCGGGGGCAAGATCGATACCCACCATGAGATTTACTTTGGGCTGTACCAGCAGCTGAGCTCCGACCGCAAGGGGCAATACCAAGAGCCCCGCCCGGGATCAGACCCAGGAGCGGGCGCTACCGACCAAACGGCAGTAGCAGGGGCGCGCAAGGAGAAATCGCTGCTTGAGCTGTATCAAACGCTGCCGCCTGATTTCTTTGACCTCATCATCGTCGATGAGTGTCATCGCGGCAGTGCGGCCGAAGAAAGCTCGTGGCGCGAGATTTTGGAGTATTTTCGCCCGGCCATTCAGCTAGGTCTCACCGCCACGCCAAATACCAAGGACGGGGCGGACAATATTGCCTATTTCGGAGCGCCGATTTTTACCTACTCGCTCAAACAATGGATTGAAGAGGGCTTCTTGGCCCCATATCGCGTGGTCCGCTTCGATCTGGACAAGGATCGCACCGGTTGGATGCCGCAGCCGGGGCAACTTGACGACGAAGGCAAGGAGATTCCGCCCAAGCTCTACACGCTGAGCGATTTTGATCGCACGATTGTGCTGCCCGATCGCATTTTCCGGGTGGCAGAGCTTATCAACGATTATCAGCACAAGTGCCTTGGAGCGATGGCCAAGACCATTGTGTTCTGCGCCACGCAAAATCACGCCTTGCGCCTGCGCGATGCGCTGCGCGAGCTCAATCCAGGACAAAACAGCAATTACATCGTGCGCATGACCTCCGATGACGAAGAAGGCAAGGCGCTGTACTCCCAGTTTTGCTCGACCAGTGAAGAGTACCCGGTGATGGTCACCACCTCCAAGCTCTTGACCACCGGCGCCGATACTAAGGGCGTCAAGCTCATTGTGCTCGATGCCAACATCAAGTCCCAGACCGAGTTTAAGCAGATTATCGGGCGCGGCACGCGCCTAGCGCCAGATTGTGGCAAGCTGAGCTTTACCATCCTCGACTTTCGGCGCGTGACCGAGCTCTTCAACGACCCTGACTTTGATGGCGATCCCGACGAGCTGCAAGAGGCAGGCGATCCCGCCGCCGACGATCCGATTTTCAAGCCTACCCAGCGCGATGGCTCTGATGATAGCGGGGCTAAGGCAGGCGCTCGCTCGGAGCAAGATGATGGAGTCGGCAACGCAGGTCAGGATGGTCACTTCGGCGGAGGTGGCGGCACCAAGCGCCATGAGTATATTGTCAGCGAAGTTGAGTTTAGCGTGCAAGATGCGCTGGTGAGCTACTTTGACCCCGACGGCCGCCGCCACCAGCTGCCCTTGCGTGATTTTGCGCGGGAGCGTATTCTCAGTACTTTTCCGGACCGCGAGGACTTTAGGCGCTGCTGGCAAGAGGCCAAGTCCAAAGCGCAGCTCATCCAAGGAATGGAGCAAAAGGGCGTCTTCTTCTCTGATTTACGCCAGGCGCTGGGACAAGATAACCTCGATGAGTTTGACATCGTAGACCACATTGCCTTTGACCAGCACCTGCGCACGCGCGCGGAGCGCGCCGAGCAGGCGCGCCACAGCCCCGAGCTTGAGCGCTATGACTTAAAGCAGCAACAGCTGCTAGGTGAGCTCATCGATGTCTATGAGCAACATGGCATTGCGGAAATCGAACAGCCGGCCTTGCTCAAAACGCCGCGCTTTCAAGCCTACGGCGGGGCGCCCAAGATTATTTCAAGCATCGGCGGCAAAGCAGGTAAGGTGGGCTTCAATTTGGCGCTGTCCGCATTACTCTATCGGGATCCGCGCCGCTGGGGCAAGTAAGAACAGTGCGTCGTCTTAGTACGGCGGCTTAACACGGCGTTTTAGCACGACGTCCCGGCTGTCCCCGTCTTGCCGCTAAGCTGTGGGACCCAATACTGGGGCAGCGCCCGTTTGGCCATTTGGCATCACTGTAAGGTTGGCACCACTGTAAGGACCATCATGCAATTTACCAATTTTGTAAAAACGATTCGCGACATTATGCGCCGCGATGCAGGCCTCAATGGCGATGCCCAGCGCATTGAACAGTTAAGCTGGATGATCTTCCTTAAGATCTACGACGCTGCTGAAACCAATTGGGCCCTGGAGGACGATAATTATCAGTCGCTGCTTGAGCCGCAGCAGCTGAGATGGTGTGACTGGGCCGACTTTGCCTCGGATCAAGTTGCCACCGGGGAGAGGAGCTCGAGAGTGTAATATCTGTTGTGTACTTTTCGAGGCCGCCCCTTTTCCTTACAATGCAACGCGGTGCTTTGCTCCGCAATGTTAGTTAACCTAAAGGGGTGGGTATGAAACCCAAGAT
>DXIF01000055.1 GCA_019113025.1 Candidatus Anaerobiospirillum stercoravium
GGACACCTGTGGCTTGGATGGCCAAGAAATGCGTAGTTCTTTTGTCCGGGGGGTGGCTTCTCGCAAGAGAAAGGGCGCTCATGGCGTTACCTTGTTCAACTGCACCACCAAGACCATCCTCAGATCCCATACCGTAGCCAAGAAGAATCAGGAAACCAACGCATTGTTGCAGATGCTCCCGAACCTTAGCGTACACGGCAAGGTAATCATGGCTGACGCTCTTAACTCCGGGGTTAAGGTTTCGACCGCCATCATAGCGCATGGTGCTCATTTCCTATTGGGCATGAAGGCAAATGCCGGAAACAGCGAGCTAAGTGACCACATTGGGGCGATTTTTGCTCGTGAAGCTGCTAAGCCTGAGGGAATGAGAGAGTGGCTGGTAGCTGAGTTTACCGAAAAAGGGCATGGACGCATAGAGCGTGGGGTAATTGAGCTCTTACCTAGTTCTAAGCTAGATCCGCGCATTAAGAACCCTCACCCTGAGGTCAAGAGCATCGTGCGTTATACCAAGTATTGCACGTACCTTAATAATGGCGAGGTTGTTAAAAAAACCGCTTCAGAGCGCTATTTTATCTGCTCCCTCGAGTTTTCCGAGCAAACCCTGCTCCAAGTCAAATACTCGATCTTGGACTACTGGGGAATCGAGACTCATCACGGCATATTGGACGATCCAAGAGTCTTCAATCAGGATGCTGTTCAGGGCTGCAACCCTAACTTCTTAAGTAACACGTTAGGCATCAATAAGATTGCCTTGAACGTGTTGACATCGGTGCGCCATTTTGAGGCTAAGAGGCACTCTAGCAACAATCTGATGTCCTTTGCTGAAACCCAACAGTTTCTAAGTCAACGGTCTGTAGCCTTTCAGCTCTGGCACCTAGTGAGATGCTTCAACAGCGATCTCTTGTCGTCAGAGGGGGAAACTTAAATTTGTGATATTCGTCATTCTGAAAAGTTGGCCATAAAATTCATGCTGCTTTCGTATTTGATCGTTGGCTCTTTGATCTTTTTTGGTGTAGGCATCTTGGTGTGGTTTGTTTGGAACTTTGAGCGTGACTCAAAGAAGTTCTATAAGGACTATCTCAAAGATCGTTAGCAGCTGCTAACGCAGCTTGCAGCTAGGCAGCTGAGGTCCTGTGAAGTGCACATGAGGCGGGGCGGTTTGGTGCTAGGCATCAGGCGGCCTCGCCTCATTGTTGCTGTGCTTTAAAGCGGCCGCGGCAGCCGCCGTGGTTGAGGCGGTTGTGGGCTTGCCCGGTTTGGGGGGTGATGAGCGCTGCGGCTGTGGTGGGCTTGCTCGGTCTGGGGCAAGGGGGCGCAAGGTTGCGCCACTCTCAGCTATAATGAATGGGGTAGGGCGTGGCGGCTCGTGGTCTGCTGGGAGCAGGTGGCGGCGGCGTGAGGTTGGTTGTGTCGGGAGCGGGTATGGAGCAGGCCTTGTATCAGCGCATGCAGCAAGAACTTGAGGCGCGGCAGCGCTCAGGTAACTTGCGCGAATTACCACTGGTGTCCTTTAGTGATAATCGCATTGTGCTGGATGCCCAGTCGTATCTTGATCTCTCCAGTAATGACTACTTAGGCGTGGCGCGCGACCCTAAGTATACCCAGACCTTTTGGCACACCATGCTCGATACCGAGCGCAGCGGTAGTGACTTTGCCAACCACTTTCTGCTGAGCGCCATTAGCGCTGGCGCCACTGGCTCGCGTTTGCTCACGGGCAATCATTCCTTTTTCTTCTATGTCGAAGAGCTCATCGCCTCGCTTTATAACCGCAATAACCGCAGCCCTAACGCACCTGAGGGCGCAAGTCCGTGGGCGAGCTTGTATTTAAGCTCGGGCTTTGAGGCCAACGTCGGCATCTTGTCGACCTTATTTGGTAAGCGCGATTTGCTCTTGGTCGATAAGCTGGCTCATGCTTCAATTATCGACGGTATGCTCAAGAGCAAGGCTAAGGCGTTGCGCTACCGCCATAATGATCTGGAACACTTGGAGGCTCTTTTGGCGGCCCACGCGGGCTCCTATGACAACGTCTGCATTGTTACTGAGTCAGTCTTTAGCATGGATGGCGACCAAGCACCGCTTGCTGAGATTGTGGCGCTCAAACAGCGCTACCCCAATGTCCTGCTCTATGTCGATGAGGCTCATAGCTTTGGTCTGTTTGGCTCAGGCGGCTTGGGCCTTTGTGCGGAGCTGGGGCTCTTGGCGCAGGTGGATTTTCTGATGTGCACCTTGAGCAAGGCGCTGGGATCGTATGGCGCCTTCTTATTGTGCCAGCCGCTAGTTAAGTCCTACTTGGTCAACTTCATGCGACCCTTTATCTATAGCACGGCGCTGCCGGCGGTTAATGTTTCCTTTTCTTGGTACATCTTGGGTTTGCTCCATTCCAGCGCTTTGCACTCCAAGCGCGTTTACCTGCGCAAGATCACCTCGTATCTGCACAGTAATTTACAGGAAATGGGGCTTAAGCCTTCGCACAGCCAGATTCAGCCGCTGATTACCGGAGATAATGAGAAGGCGGCCTTGGCTTATCAGGCCTTTAAGCGCGCCGGGATGCTGGCACTGCCCATTCGCTACCCGACTGTGCCGCAAGGTCAGGCGCGGCTGCGCTTGGCGCTCAATTCGTGCCTGTCAATTGATGATATCGACCGCATTACGCGCGTCATTGCCCATTGCCGCCAGCTCTTTGTCTAGGAGCTGGGTTTGGGGTACGGGCGGGAATCGGGGGTACTCCCGTGAACCGGAGCTGCTCCCGAGAACCGGTGCAGCGGCTGTGGTTGGTTTTGGTTTGCTTTTGGTTTGCTTTTGTTTTTGCTTTGGTTTGCAAAGCCCAAGCGGCGTCTAAGCGGCGCCTGGGGTGAGCCTGAAGCTGGTTTAGTTGGAGTTGTTTGCCTATGGATCTGAAATTTGTAGAATCGCCGAAGGAGTGCACCACCGCTTTTCCGGTGGATCGCGAGTTCCCACGCCGTGCCCGTATTTTGGTCTGTGATTGGCCTTATACCATCGAGAGCTGGAGCGCTGCTTTGTTCGCTCAGCGCAAGAAGTTCAAAAAAGACGCCTTTGAGGGCGATGTTTTTGTCCTAGGCGGGGTTGGTTATGAGGTGCTGCGTTGCCAGGGTAAGGTGATGTCCTTTGTGCCGACGCCGCTGTCTAGGAGCGATGCGAAGCTGGGACCTGAAGTAGTCGAGGCGCTCACCTCCAAGCTGTTGCATGAAGGGCAAATTAGCTGCTTGGAGCATTACGAGAGCATCGAGATTGTCGCTCATGGCTCGGGCGTGCGCCTTGCTGCCACCTTCCTTAATGCCTTGCCGCAAGAGTGGTTTGAGACCAAGAGCATTCGTGGTATTGCGCTGGGTGGCACCATCTTGGGGGACTTTAGGGGTGAGGCTGTGCCGGATCTGGGCGCGCGCAATAGCATGAAGTGCTTTACCATCGCCAACCTAGAGCAGCTTTATCTGAACCAGCTCAATACGGACGAGCGCTTCTTTAGTTTACGCGGCCGGGCCAAGACTAAGGTGCAATGCCCGGCGAACCAAACTAAGTTTCGCACTAAGACTGAGCTCAAAAAGCGCTTGCAAGAGTGTGCTGAGTACCAGTTAGGCGCCGATTACGCCAAGTGCGCCGCGGCCGTGAGCTACGATTCGGCCAACTATTTCCTCTTTACCCCGTCCCCACGCATCGCCATGGGCTTTATGGTGATGCCGACGGCTATCTCCATGGGTAAGTATGAGTTTACCCAGAGCATTCGTTGGCTCAGTGCCGAGCTGGTTTACAGCTCAATTGTGCCGTTGGGCGCTAATGGGCGCGACCGCTTCAATCAGTGCTTTAAGCTCCATTACGGCTACAGCGGCGATTTAATGTGCCTTGCCTCCGATATCGCGCAATATGTCAAGTCGGGGGGCGCTAAGCACGCTCAGATGCGTGAGCTGCCCGGCCCTCACTTAAACTGCCAGCAAATTTGCGAGCTGTTATTGCAGGCCCAGCACCCAGACTGGGATGAGGTCGGTCAGCTCAAGGCGCAGGGTCAATAGGCTTGGTGGGAGGTAGTTGCGATGTGGCTTGAAAAGGTTGAGACCTTGGCGCGCACTCAGGCGGCGGATGCGCCTGATGCGGCAGTTGCCGCGGGCGCTAAGCATGCGCGCATTTTGTTGTGCGACTTTGCGCTCGATGGTGAAGCTTGGGCCGAGACCTTAGCGGCGATTGCTAAGCAGTGGCATAAGCTCAAGCAAGAGGTCTTTTTAGGGGATCTCTTTACTTGCTATGGCTTTGGTGATGATGTCTTAGCGGTTAAGAGCGCGGCGCACATGTTTCTGCCGAATTGCTACTATAGCAGCCGGTATGGTCAGCTCAGTGCTGAGGAGCAAGCACACTTGCTGAAACCTTGGTCTAAGGAGCAGCTTAAGCAGCTGGAGCGCTACGATACTATTGAGATTGTGGCTCATGGCTTGGGTGTGCGTTTGGCCGCCGTGCTCTTAAACTCTTTTCCCGAGTCGTGGTTTGCCACTAAAGCGATTCGCGGCATTGCCTTGGCCGGTACCGTGAGCGCGGTGGATGATAAGCGGGGCATGTCTTCTGAGCTGTGGGCTACCACGCTCGATCAGATCAGTATTGCCACCATGGAGCAGTACTATCTCAACTTCTTCAATACCAGCACGAGCTACTTTAATCTGCGCGGCAAGCCCATTGATCTCGCGCTCAAGGCGCCGCGGCGCACGCAAAGTCAGCTGCGCACGCAAACTGAGTTTAAGCAGCGCGTGCTGGAGTGCGCGCAGTATCGCTGGGGCGCATCGGATTACGTCAAGCTGGTAAGTGACCTGTGCTATAACGCGGCGCGCCGCACGATTTTCCGCTCGGGCGGCAGCCCCCGTTATCGCAATCTCTTTTCCGGCCGCTTCGTCAAAAGCAAATTCAATCTGTTCTTGCTCATCTTGAGCGCTGAGCTGTGCTTTGCCCCGCAAGCACCATTAGGCAAGCTCGGGCGGACGCGCTTTGATCGCTACATGAAGCTCCATTACGCCTATCGCGGCGATGTGCTGTGCCCGGCTGAGTCGGTACAAGCGGACTTGGAAATGACGGGCGGAGCGTCCGCTCCAGTGCGCACGCTGGAGGGGCCGCACTTAAACTGTGAGCAGATTTGTCAGCTGCTGCTGAGCCCTGCTCACCCCGATTGGGCTGAGGTTGAGCAATTAGTGGCGCAGAGCCAATAGTTGGGACCAAACGGTCAGGTTAGTACCGATAGGTCAGGTTAGTAGGAGGTAGGGACAATGTTTCTGGAGTTAGTTGAGTCCAAGAAGCTAGAGCATATTAAATTTGATGAGCGCGAGTACCCCAGCTGTGCCCGGGTGTTTGTGTGCGGCTTTGGCCAAACGCGCAAGAGTTGGACGCAGGCGCTGTATCGCATCAAGCGCCAGCTTAAGAAGCAGGCCTTCTCAGGCGATGTCTTAGTCATCGGTGAGTTTGGTGACGATGTGCTCACTGAGCGTGATGAGCTCTATAATGACTTCCCTTGTCCTTACTTCAGCGGCGATGCTGAGATCTACGACTATGAGGAAGAGTCACTGCTAGAGGGGGCCAATGCGCATGCCGTCGAGATTCTATCCCACTATGACACGATCGAGATTGTCGCTCATAGCTTTGGGGTGCGCTTAGCGGCCATGCTGCTCAATGCTTTCCCCCAGGAGTGGTTTAGCACTAAGAAAATCCGCGGTATTGCTCTTGCCGGTACCGTCTCGGCAGTGGGTGATGGCGTCGGCGTGCCGAAGGAGCAATGGGCCAACACCCTCAATGGTTTGAGCATCCCTAATATGGAGCAGTTCTACCTCAATCTCTTTAACACCAAGGACTGTTACTACAATTTGCGCGGGGCGCCGGGCTCAATCTATAGCGCGCGCAAGCGTCAAACCAAGTTTAAAACTCAAACCGAGTTTAAAGAGCGTTTGTATGAGTGTGCCGCCAATCAAGGCGCTGATGACTATATCAAGCTTGCGGTTGATGTCTGCTACAACTCGGCGCGTCACTATCTGTTCCGGCGCTTAAGCTCGGGCATGCGTGACTATACCGGTTGGTCCTATGAGGCGCAAAGTGAGCAACGCATCGTGGCCCTGAGCGCGGAACTGTGTTTTCCGCCAGTGGCCCCATTGGGAGAGTGGGAGCGCACCCGCTTCATGCATTGCTTTAAGCTGCACTACGCTTATCAGCAGGACATCATTTGTCCTCCTCAGGCCATCAAGGCCGATTTAGAGCAAGTCGGTATCGGTTCAGCGCAAGTGCGTACCTTAGATTGCCCGCACTTAAACTGCGCCCAGATCGCACAATTGTTGCTCTTAGCACAGCACGAGGACTGGGACTTAGTGGGGCAATTGGTCGACGCCGAGCCGGTTCCGACTTTGCCTCAGAAGGTCGTGCCTGACTTCACTGTACTGGAGTAGGGAGTTTGAGCATGGCGCACGAGCGGGGGTCCGATTTTGACTTGATCGCGCGCAACTTTGAGCAAGCCGCGGCGACCTATGAGCAGGAGGCCTTAGTCCAAAATGCCATGGGCTCCGAGCTCATTGCGGTGCTAGCGCGTACTTTAAAGGAGCAGGGGCAAGACCTAGGCGCGCTGACCGGATTAAGTGCGTTAGAGATTGGCTGTGGCCCCGGCAACTTCACGCAATTGCTCCTCACCTCTGTGCCCGGACTCAAGCGCTTAGTCTTAAATGACTTAAGTTCGCGCTTAGTTGAGCAAGCGAAGACTCGGGTCAGCGCGCAGGGCTCCTGCTGTGCGCTTGAGACCTATGTCGGGAACCTCGCTACGGCGGCGGCGCCTGATTTTGCTCCCTGTGACCTCATCATCAGCAATGCCACCTTGCAGTGGCTCTCTGACTTAGATGCGGCGCTGCCTCGCTTTCAGGCCCTTGCCCGGCCCCACGGGCTCTTGGTCTATTCTTCGTTTTTGGAGGGCACCTTTGCCGAGCTCACTGAGCTTTTAGGGCACAGCCTCAACTACCTCAGCGCGGACGCAGCGCGCGCCTGTCTTGAGCGTCATTGTGAGGTGTTGCACTTTTGCACCAAGACCGTAGTCCAGCACTTTGACACCAGCTTTCACTTGCTACGCCATTTCCGGGACACTGGGGTCAATAGCTTACGCTCAGAGCCTTTAAGCGTGGGGCAAATGCGCCGTCTGATGCTGCGCTATGAGCAGCGCTACAGCGATGCCTATGGTGCGATTCCTTTAACGTGGCAGCCGTACTTTGTGGTGGCGCGCTGGCGCTAAGGGCTTACGGGCGCTGCCGCCTTGCCGCAATCCCTCCGCCAGTAGGTGGTGAGTGCCCAACATTAAGGCCGCAGTACCGTCCCTTACGGGGATGGCGCTGCGGCCTTGCATTAACACTTAGTTCAGAATCGCAGAGAGGCGCTCGGCGCTACACGGGCGCTCGCGCGGGGGCGCGCCTGACGCGGCCGTTAGGCCTCGGGGGCCTTATCGCTCTTGACCTTGCTGCCTAAGGCCTTAGGGCCGCGCGAGATGGCGACGATACCCGAGCGCACCGTCTCTAAGATCTCGCCTTGCTCTTGGCAGGCCTTGATTAAGCGGTTGATCTTATTGCGCCCGGCGCTTAAGCAGACGGTGTAGGTCTCAGCGCTGACGTCGACGATGCGGGCATCAAAGATGTCGGCTAAGCGCTTGATGCTCTCGCGCTGGACGTTGGTGGCGGCGCGCAACTTCAAGAAGATGAGCTCAAGCTCAATCGTTCCCTCGGACTTGCCGTCCTCTAAGGAGGATACGGTCAAGACGTTGATGAGCTTGTGAATCTGCTTCTTGATTTGCTCTAAGTCGATGTCCTCACCTACAGTCGAGATGGTGATGCGCGACATGCGCGGGTTTTCGGTCGGAGCTACGGTTAAGGTCTCGATGTTGTAGCCACGCTGGGAGAATAAGCCCACCACGCGCGACAATGCACCAGTTTCGTTTTCAAGCAAAATAGAAATCAAATGACGCATAGCGAATTTCCTTGTGAGCCGCGGCCGCGGCATCCCCGCTAAAAGTTTGCTGTGGGGAGATGCCCGCGGCGCGGCAGCGGTGGGGGTTACTTGCTGGCCGAGTTCTCGTCACATGGCAAGTACATATCGTCCATCGCACCAGCGGTCTTCTGCATTGGCAAGACTAACGAGGCAGTGTTGCACATGACGTCAACGACGACGAGCTTATCCTTCAGGGCCAAGGCCTTCTCGATGGTGGCATCGAGCTCTTCGGGCTTGCCCACAATAAAGCCCTCATGGCCGTAAGCTTGAGCGACCTTAACGAAGTCTGGGTTGTAGTTTAAGTTGGTCGAAGTGATATGGCCTTGATAGAACAAGGTCTGCCACTGACGAACCATGCCTAAGGTGTGGTTGTCGACGATGAAGATCTTGACCGGAACGTTGTACTCAAGGCAGGTCGAGAGCTCTTGGATGTTCATCTGGAATGAGCCATCGCCCGTGATTAAGATCACTTCCTTGTCCGGGTGAGCGATCTTTGCGCCAATGGCAGCAGGGAAACCAAAGCCCATGGTGCCTAAGCCACCTGAGGTGACAAAGGTGCGTGGTCGGTCAATTGGGTAGTACAAGGCCGCGAACATCTGGTGCTGACCGACGTCCGTGCAGATGATGGCATCGTGATCCTTGGTGGCCTTGTAGAGCGCCTCAATGACCTGAGCAGGGTGGCAGACATCCGGGAAGGTCTCGTAATGTAAGCCGTCGAACTTCTTGAGCTCGTTTAACTGCTCCCACCATGGGTCTAAGTGCGAAGTGTCGTACTTGCTCTCGGTGTTCATCTCATCGGCCATATCTAAGATTTGGCCCAAGATGGTGTTGGCATCGCCCACGATCGGCAAGTCGGCTTCAATGATCTTCGAAATCGCCGATGGGTCGATATCGATGTGGATGACCTTAGCGTTCGGGCAGAACTTGGCGACATTGTTCGTGACGCGATCGTCAAAGCGCACGCCGATGGCAAATACCAAGTCGGTATAGGTCATGGCCTTATTGGCCTGATAGGTGCCGTGCATACCGAGCATGCCCAAGAACTGAGGATCAGTTGAAGGGTAAGCACCAAGGCCCATTAAAGAGCAGGTAACTGGTAACTTAAAGCGGCGGACGACCTTAGCTAAGTTCTCACAGGCATTGCCCACGATGGCACCACCACCGACTAACACAATCGGGCGCTCCGCGCGCATCAACTGCTTAACCGCGCGGCGAATCTGGCCCTTATGGCCCTCGGTGGTTGGATTATAGGTGACGAGCTTTAAGTCGTCTTCAGTTAAGACTGGGAAGTCGGTACCGGCCGAGGCAAAACCTACGCAGTCCTTTGGTAAGTCGACCACTACTGGGCCCGGCTTACCCGTCGAGGCGATGTAGTAGGCCTGACGGATATACTTAGGGATATCAAGTGGGCTCTTGCACAAGAAGGAGTGCTTGACGATTGGGCGCGTGATACCCATGGTATCAACTTCTTGGAAGGCGTCGGTACCAATGAGGCTCGTGGCCACCTGACCGGTCAATACTACTAATGGAATCGAGTCCATATAGGCAGTAGCGATCGCGGTCACCGCATTGGTGGCACCTGGGCCCGAGGTAACTAAGGCAAAGCCGACCTTACCAGTGGTACGAGCATAGCCGTCAGCCATATGGACGGCACCCTGCTCGTGGCGGGCCAGGACGTGCTTGATCTTCTCGGAATGGCCGAGGGCATCGTAAATGTCGATGACAGCACCACCCGGGTAACCAAACAAGTATTCAACACCCAACTCTTCTAAGGTGCGTACTAACTTTTGAGCGCCGGTCATTTTAGCCATGGCATGCTCCTGCAAAAATCAAAGCCTGCTGGTATCAGGGACAGCCTCAAGGGGTCCCTACCAAGAGCATCAGCAAAAGAAAACTGGGCGTGGGGGAGGGGCGCTCATGAACGCGAAACTTAAGAGCGCGCTGCCTTACCCCACGGCATAAATAACAAGACCCAAGTACTAGGTGTGCTCCTAGCTAATCTCGGGTCTTGAAGCTCACGGCCTTAGGCCGTGAGCGGGGACGGCAGAAGGTGGTAATTACTTATTACCAACCGAGATCTCCTTCATGCCTTGCATATAGGCGCGCAGCTTGCGGCCGACCACCTCAATTGGGTGGTTGTAGATGGCTTCGTTAGCCTTGATTAAGGCTACGTTGTCGACGCAATTGTCGCCCTCTAAGCCCTTGCCCATGACGTCTAAGTCCAGGCTGTTGATGTAGTCGCGCAGTAATGGGATAGCGGTGTTGGCAAAGAGGTAGTTGCCGTACTCAGCGGTATCTGAGATCACCACGTTCATCTCATATAAGCGGCGACGAGCGATGGTGTTAGCGATTAATGGCAGCTCATGGAGCGACTCGTAGTAAGCCGACTCAGGGTAGATGCCCGACTTGGTCATGGTCTCAAAGGCCAGCTCAATACCAGCCTTGCAGAAGGCGACCAGTAAGATGCCCTTGTCAAAGAACTCTTGCTCGGTAATTGGGGTAGCGCACTCAGGGGCGGTCTCAAAGCCGGACTTGGCATAGTTCTCACGCCAAGTATGGAGTTTGACGTCGTCGTTGGCCCAATCTTCCATCATGACGCGCGAGAACTCGCCGGACTCGATGTCGTCCATGTGTTTTAAGTACAGGTCGTGCATCCGGGTCTTGAGCTCATCGGCGATGGCGCAAGCACGCAGCTTGGCTGGGTTGCTCAGGCGGTTCATCATATTGGTGATACCACCTTGCTTTAAGGCCTCACAGATGGTCTCCCAGCCGTATTGGATCAGCTTGCAGGCATAGGCGTTGTCCATGCCCTTAGCGACCATTAAGTCAAAGGCTAAGATTGAGGCAGCCTGGAGCACGCCGCATAAGATGGTCTGCTCGCCCATGAGGTCAGACTTAACCTCAGCGACGAACGAAGAGCGTAAGCAACCAGCGCGATCGCCACCGGTACCAGCTGCCCAAGCCTTAGCGATATCCCAGCCCTTACCCTCAGGGTCATTTTCTGGGTGGACGGCTAACAGAGTTGGTACGCCAAAGCCACGCTTGTACTCCTCACGGACCTCAGTGCCAGGCGACTTAGGGGCGACCATGACGACGGTGATGTCCTTACGGATTTGCTGGCCGACTTCAACGATGTTGAAGCCATGGGAGTAGCCTAAGGCGGCGCCTTGCTTCATCAAAGGCATGACGGCCTCAACTACTGGGGAGTGCTGCTTATCTGGGGTCAGGTTGATGACCAAATCAGCAGTTGGGATGAGCTCCTCGTAGGTACCGACCTTAAAGCCATTGGTGGTAGCACGCACATAGGACTGGCGCTTTTCGGCAATGGCCTCAGGACGTAAGGCATAGGCCACATTCAGGCCCGAGTCACGCAGGTTTAAACCTTGGTTTAAGCCCTGAGCGCCGCAGCCGATGATGACGACTTGCTTGCCCTTTAAGCACGAGCAGCCGGAGGCAAACTCGTTTCGATCCATGAGTTCACAGCAGCCTAACTGTGCTAACTTCTCACGCAGATTAAGAGTATTAAAGTAATTGGCCATTTCTTGTACCTTAGACGAGCCTAAAGCTCCGCTAAACCATATCCAGCCTTGACTGACCAACTACAGAGCTGAACTGGCAGTCCCACTTGAGGTGACTCAAGCCAAGAGCTAAGCGCCGCATGGCGTCAGGTCTTGGTACGGGACAAATAATTTCCCCGTCGCATGCCCTTGCACACAACGTAACCAAACGGGAGCAAGGTCAAGGCAAAAACGGGTAGCCCTGAAGTGGTGTACTAACGCATTAGGCTCAGGTAAGAGCCTTAATTGGCGCAAGGGCAGAAGGTAAACTGCCTTTGGCTGCTAGTACTACGTAACAAGGGGGGCGGGAGGTTTGAGTTCCCGAAAATCTTGTTGGCTCAATCATAGCGAGCTCCAATCAAGCGCCAAGCGCGATGCCCAATGACGGCGCACGCAAACGGTGCTTTGCCCTTATAAGGCACAGAAAAGACCTAAAT
>DXIF01000056.1 GCA_019113025.1 Candidatus Anaerobiospirillum stercoravium
ATTTTGATTTGAGCACCGCCGATGCCGCACAGAGCGCCGCCATCGCAGCTACCACCCGTAAGGTCATGACCATCGCGCAAGATTTAGGCGCCTATTGCGTGGCCTCCGAGAGCTCAGGTGGCATCGTGGCACGTAACGACCGTGCGGCCTTTGAGCGCTTGGTCGCGCAAGTGCAGCTGCACCTGGAGTTTGCCCGCGAGCTGAAGCTGCCTTATTGCTTAGAGCCGGTTTACTATCACGCGCTCAACAGCAAGGAGCGGGTGCTCGAGTTAAAGCGCCGCTTGGGGGCTGAATGTTTAGAGCTCATTTATGACCCCACCAACCTTATGGCCCCTGAGTACTTAGAGCATCAAGAATCGTATATTGCCTCTTGCCTGACGGCCTTTGAGCCTATGACCTCGGTTTTCCACATCAAGGACTTCTTGGTGGGAGCTGACACCTCGCACGGCTATCAGCGCTGCCGCTTAGGCTCAGGGCGCTTGCAAACCTGATCGAAGCTCTCAATCCCGGCAATGGCCTTAGGCAACGCCAGCTGAATGCACTCAAAACCGCTATCGGCGATGCGGGCAAAGAGCTCATCGGGCGTCGCCTTACCAAAATCATGAGCACGGACACCAATCGTGATCACAGCACCATACCTCTTACCACCAAATCACAACCAAACCAGTTCAGCCAACCAGTTCAGCCAACCAGTTCAGACCAGTTCAGACCAGTTCAGACCAGTTCAGACCAGATGCTAGCCCGCTTAACCCTATTTCATTTTTGCAACAAAAATGTTGCACCATTAAAACAAAATTACGCTCAGGGGCTCGTTTTAAGCTCTTAGTGCAAACACTTGGCCAAGTATGCACCCCCGAGGACGGGACCACTGCCATACCAGAGTTTTACCCGAGCGTACCAGCCCGGCCGCGCGCCAAGGCCATAAAATAAGGCTTTATGGCCCGCCTTCGGCCCCATAAGAGCCGAGCGGAGTCCGTTGCGGCGCGCCGCGGCGCCACGGCACGCGCGGCACAAGGCCGGAACGCAGCTACTGATATATCAGTGGTTGAGTCCCAAAGCCGCTTTTTCAGCAGCTTGCAGTAAGATTGGTACTGGGATATCAGTCGGCACGATTGCTGCTGTATCTTAGGAAAAAGGTGGTGACCGCGCCTTTTGGTTGCAAAATTGCAACAACGAGGTTGCACCCATAAGCCCCATAAGATTGCAAGCACGCTCCTAGGTGCGGTTGCACCACTGCCACCTCAGCCTTGCTGCTGCGTGGTAACCCCGATTGATTATTTTGAGACGAGGATTGTTTTTATGGTGTTACAAGGTAAGACCGCTCTCATCACCGGCGGCAGCCGTGGTATCGGCCGTGCCATTAGTGAGCTCTACTATCAGGAAGGCGCGACCTTAATCGTGATGGCGCGCAACGAGCAAAAGCTCAAGGAAGCTTGCGCTCAGATCGATCGTGAGCACCAAGGGCGCGTCCATGCCATTGCCTGCGATGTAGGCAATAAGGACTCGATTGCCGCGGCCTTTGAGCAAATCAAGGCTCAGGGCTTGAGCGTAGACATTCTGGTCAACTGCGCGGGCATAAATATCCGTGAGCCTTTGGAAACCTTTTCCTTGGAGTCGTGGAACAAGGTGATGGATGTGAACTTAACCGGTGCCTTCCTCATCACCCAAGCCTGCTTTGAGTTCATGAAGGATAAGGGCGGCAAGATTGTCAACATCGCCTCGCTCATGAGCGAGATTGCACGCCCGACCATCAGCGCTTACACCGCCTCCAAGGGCGGCATCAAGATGTTTACTCGCGCCATCGCCATCGAGTGGGCCAAGTACAACATCCAAGCTAACGCCATTATTCCAGGCTACATCGCCACTGAGATGAACACCGCCTTAATTGAGGATGAGAAGTTCAATCGCTTCATCTGCGAGCGCACCCCGCAAGGGCGCTGGGGCAAGCCCGAGGAAGTGGCCGCCGCTGCTTTATTCTTTGCCACCCCAGCTGCGAACTTCATCACCGGCCAAGTGCTCGCCGTTGACGGCGGCATTTTAGCTGCGCTTTAAGCCTGAGCTGCGTTGCCGCAAGTTACGCCTAACTCTCGCTTCAAATTACAAGGAGCGCAGTAACTGCCAAACCTAGGACAGCCCCTTAGGGGCTGCCCTGCGCCCCTTACGTTTACAGGATCAAACCATGTCCGCCAAGATTTACATCACCGATTGCGACCACGACAATATCAACGAAGAGACTGCGGTATTTGAACAGGCTGGAGTGCCATTTGAGTTAGTCCAGTGCAAGACTGAAGACGACTTAATTGAAAAGCTGCAAGACGCCACCGCGGTATGCAACCAATACGCTCCATTTACCGAGAAGGTATTTGCCGCGCTGCCTAACCTCAAGATGGTCGTACGCTACGGCGTGGGCGTTGATAATGTCGATTTACAGGCCGCTAGCCGCCACGGCGTGCAGGTGTGCAACGTCCCAGACTATGGCACCTTTGAAGTAGCCGACCATGCCTTAGCCCTGATGTTAGAGTTAGTGCGCAAGGTCGGTAAGGCTAACGCCGAGGTTCATGCCGGGATTTGGGATTACGCCCGCTATATCCCAGTACGCCGCATCTCGACCTTAACCGTGGGTGTGATTGGCGTCGGCCGCATCGGCTCGGCCTTTGCCAAGCGCGTCCATGCCTTAGGCTGCAAGGTCATTGCCTATGACATCAACTACGATCACGCTAAGCACGATTCTGAGTTAGGCTTTGTTGAGCTGTGCAGCAGCTTAGATGAGGTCTTAAACCGCGCTGACTTAATCTCCTTACATTGCGGCTTAAATGCTGACAACCAGCACTTCATGAACAAGGAAAACTTTGCCAAGATGAAGCAAGGTGCCTTCTTTGTGAACGTCTCGCGCGGCGGCTTGGTCAATGAAGCCGACTTAGCTGAGGCCGTCGCCTCGGGCCACTTAACTGCCGCCGGTATCGACGTTACCTGCACCGAGCCATTGGTCGCCGACAGCCCACTGCGTAAGGTCGAGAACATCATTATCACCCCACACATGGCTTGGTACGCCGTTGAGGCCGCCTCCGACCTCAAGACCAAGTGCGCCGAGGAAGCCGTACGCGGTGCCCTAGGTCAGGCCCCACGCTGCCCTGTCAATAAGATCTAAGCAGCTTTAAGCAGATTTAAGCACCATCTGATGGGCGCTCCGGGGGAGGATGCCCCGCACCGGCCAAAGCCAGGTGCGGGCAGCCTCCCTTGTCGTATCGGGCCCACCTACGCGCGGCGCGTGCGTGCACCATGCCACGCATCTGCGTGCAACGCGCAATATGCACCATACCGCGTGCAATGCGCAGCGTGCACCGTACCGCGTGCAACGCGCGCCGTAAAGCGCGCTTGCGTGCAACGTACCGCGCGCTTGCGCTGGACAGCCCCGCCCCCTAAGATGAGGGGCTACGCGCCTCCAGCGCCTCACCATCTGTCCCACTAACCCAGCCGCTCAGCGGCGACAACAACCATGGGCACGAGAGCAATGGCTGAAAACAAAATACTTGCGGCCTTAGTCGCAGCGACCCGGGAGCAAGCCCAGCTTGCCACCAAGCTGATCGATGAACAGCATCTTAAGATTAAGGTGTACGAGTACTATGCCGGGTTGTTAGAGGAAATGCGCCCCTTAGGCTACCAATTGGTCATTGCCTCCGGCTCGCTGGCCGCCCGCTTTCGCCAGTGGCCCGATGTCACCGTACTTGAGCTCAATCCTGATCTAGCCTCCCTGTTAAGCGACTTTTTGGCGCTAGCACGCCAAGGAGCGCGCAAAATCGTGCTCTTAGCGCACGAAAACATCGTGACCCAGTACCATCAGCTCAGCTTGCATTGGCTCGAACAGCAGCAAATCGAGCTCATTATGTACCCCGTCCATGAGGACAAGGACATTCCGCTGGTACTAGCCGATGGCATCTTGGGCAAGTGCGATGCGGTAGTGACCGGGGCGCTGGCCGCGCACTACATCAGACAGCGCTATCCCCAGCTCTTGTGCCGCACCTTCTCGCTCTCTGAGCTCAGCCTCACCAATGTCATCAATGCCGCGCGCCGCATTTTGCACCTAGAAAAGGTTAAGCGGCTGCAACTGACCCGCCTTGATCTCATCATCGACAATATCCAAGAGGGCATCATCATCTTCAACAAGAAGCAGGAGACGGTGTTCCACAATGCCTTAGCCGATAAAATCCTCAAGGACTACGACTTGGCGCACTGGTATGAGACGCTCCAGCCTTTGTTTGAGACGACGCGCAATGTGCACGCGGTGGTGACCTTGGGGCAAAGCCAGCTTTTGATGCACACCATGCGCTTTATCTTCCCAGACACCGACATCGACAACCATGTGGTGGTGTTGCAAGAAGCGAGCGCCATCGAAAATAACGAGCACAGCATCCGGCGCCACAATATCACCAAGGGTCTGATTGCCAAGGCGACCTTTGACTCCATGATCCTCAAAGATCCGAGCATGTTTGCTCTGATCGAGCGCGCCAAGCTCTTTGCCCGTACCGACTCGACCGTGCTCATCTACGGCGAAACCGGCGTGGGTAAGGAAGTGCTCGCCCAGTCGATGCACAATCACTCAACGCGGCGCCATGAACCCTTTGTCTCGCTCAACTGCGCTTCGCTCCCAGCCTCCTTGATCGAAAGCGAGCTCTTTGGCTATGCCGAGGGCGCCTTCACCGGCGCGCGCAAGCAAGGCAAGAAGGGCTTATTTGAGCTGGCCAATAAGGGCACCATATTCTTAGATGAAATCGGCGAGCTCTCCTTGGACGTGCAAAGCCGCCTCTTGCGCGTGCTCCAAGAGCGCGAGGTCATGCGCGTGGGCGATGACAAGATCATTCCCTTAGATGTCCGCGTCATCTGCGCCACCAATCGCGACTTACTGCACATGGCGCAGCAAGGGACCTTTCGCCTCGACCTCTACTATCGCGTTAATGTCTTAAGCATCATGGTGCCGCCGCTGCGCGCCCGCCCCCTGGACATCTTGGAGCTCTTCACCACCTACGTAAAGCGCTTTTTGGGCAAGGCCAAGGGCGCACAGCTTAACATTGACCCCGAGGTCGTGACCCTGCTTAACTCCTACCAATGGCCGGGCAATATCCGCGAGCTGCGCAATATCGCCGAGGCGGTCACCTTGTATGGGCCCCACATCACCGTGCAGACCATCCGCGATGTCATGGGCTTAAACGAGCAGCGGGTCCCCCCGCTCCCATTGAGCATGGACGCGCTCACCCTAACCGCGCCCCCCTCAAACCAAGTCAGCCCGTCGGCCCTTAGCCCACTGTCCCAGCCGCAACCTGAGCTGACCTCACCCAAGTTTCCACCCGAGCTCACCCCTGAGCGCTTAGTGCAGGCGGCCTTAGCCACCGTAGGTAACGACAGCTTGATTGATGAACACAGTGGCCACACTGCCTTTAAGCTCAGCTTCGAGGCGGGCTTTTCGCTGCGCGACGTCGAGCAAGCCGTGCTCAAGGAGCTATTGCGCCACCGCTCAACCAAGGAAGTGTGCGCCATGCTCGGCATCAACCGCGTCACCCTCTGGCGCAAGCTCAAAGACGCCGCCCCCGCTGAAGAGGTAAGCGCCGCAAGTGAGGAGCCGCGCGCCGAACCGGCGCCCGCCCCGACCACGCACTAACCCCCACGATCACGGCACCATTACGGCACCCATCCAAGCGGCGCGCCGCGGCCCAAGCTGCGGCGTGGTGGCCCCCGCCGCGCGCTGCCTACATCCTTGCGCAATCAGCCCGTCCCAACCGTCCCCAGCACCGTCCTCATGCGGCTACACCTAGTGCGCGCGTATCCGGGCGCATGCAGCCCGGTGCTAGTATCCCAGCGCGCGTACCCCGGAGCGCGCGGTTACGGCGTGGTAACGTCCGCCCCAGCAGTGCGTTTAAAGTTGCAACATTGGCTTTGTTTGGTTGCAAGAATGAAACCAAATTCTTTTGCAAAATTGCAACCATAGCTACACTAGCATACTAGGCTTACAGCATATAAACAGCTTATTTATGCCGTTTGTATTGAATACATCTCAGGTTGGCAAAGCTGTTGCTCTATAGAGCACAAAATGCGCGCGCGCCTGGTAACGATGAAGCACGGGCTCAAGCCCAGCCTTAGTCCCTAGCACCGCCCCTGCGCGGGTACCACCCGCGCGCCCCCAATTGAGAGCTCCCCAGCACCCATAAAGAGGATTGGAAGAATATGCCGCATTACTCGGTACGCATGGCCGATAGCATCATGGCGCATCAGGTGACCTTAACCGACCACTATGGTTATGAGTACGGTATGACCTTAGAGGGCATCTTAGACGTCTACCATGCCACCCATGAGCAAAAGTACTTGGACTTTGTGATTACCACCATGGATACCTTCGTCAACCAAGACGGCACGGTTAATGGCTATCGCATGGACGAGTACAACATCGACCACTTAAACAATGGCAAGGTCATGCTCAAGCTCTATGACATCACTGGGCAAGAGCGCTACAAGCTCGCCGCTGCCCACCTCTATGAGCAGACCAAGACCCATCCGCGTACCAGTGAAGGCATCTTCTGGCATAAGGCCATCTACCCGCACCAAGTATGGTGCGACGGCTTGTACATGGGCGCTGCCTTTATGGCCGCTTACGTCAGCCGCTTTGGCTCCGAGCAAGACTTTGATGACATCGTAGCCCAGTTCACCAAGTCCTATCCGCACCTCAAGGATGAGGCAACCGGCCTGCTCTATCACGCTTGGGATGAGAGCAAGAGCATGTACTGGTGCAATAAGGAAACCGGCTTATCCGAGCACTTCTGGGGCCGCGCTATGGGCTGGTATGTCATGGCCTTAGCCGATGTCATTGAGCTCATGCCAGCAAGTCACTCCGGCCGCGCCCAATTGTGCACCATCTTGCACGACTGTCTGCTGGCTTTAATCAAGGTGCAAGACCCTGAGGCTAAGGTGTGGTACCAAATTTTAAATCTCAAGGGCCGCAAGCAAAATTACCTCGAGGCCTCCGCCTCGTGCATGATTACCGCCGCCTTATTTAAGGGTCTGCGCTTAGGCGTAGTTTCCCAAGAGGAAGCCTTGGACGCAGCCACCCAAGCCTATCAAGGCCTGTTAGCTGAGTTCATCTTAGAGTGCCACGACGGCTACTTGAATTTAAACAAGATCTGCTACGTCGCAGGCTTAGGCGGCAAGACCTACCGCGATGGCTCCTACGCTTACTACATGAGTGAGCCAATTATCAGCAACGAGCCTAAGGGCTTAGGCCCATTTATCTTCGCCAGCATCGAATCCGAGCGTTTGCAAGGCTAAGGCTGCACCTGCACCCTATTCCTAATCCACGTCCTAATCCACGGCACCGCAGGCCCCGCTGCACGGCATGCGCAGTAAGGCCTAACCGGCCCAGATGCGGGGCCGCATCTGAGACCAAACCAGCCGCGCCGGGCAAAGCACAGCTGAGTCAGGTCAACTATCCCGCCTTATCCCCACGGCCGTACCGGGCTTTCACTGTTTATCCGGTACCGGGGGTAGGGCTACCGCTACTTGTCAGTTAGCCCCAACTTTTGAGGTTTGTCATTTATGTCGCAACAACTCAACGCCACGGGAGCGGCGCCTGCTGCCCCGCGCGAGCGGCGCATCACCATCATGAACATCATTGGCTACGCCAGTGTTAACTTCTTGGGTGGTGGCTCAACGGTCTTAATCTCCGCCTGGCTGATGTTCTTTTACACCACCATGTGCGGCCTGTCGGCCATTTCCGCTTCGGTCATCTTCACCGTAGCCCGTATTGCCGACGCTCTGCTCAACCCAGTGATGGGCTTTATCACCGATAACTTCTACAAGACCGCTCTGGGCCGTCGTTTTGGCCGCCGTCGCTTCTTCATCTTATTAGGCATCCCATCGATTCTGGTCGTATTCCCAGCTATGTGGGTCCCGGGGATGAACCTCGCCTACTACTTTGCGGTGAACCTACTTTATGAGATGGTCTTCACCATGGTGATCGTATCGTGCGTCTCGCTGCCTGCAGAGATGACCCGCCGCGCCGAGGACAAGACCAAGCTCACCGGTGGTAAGCAAGTATGCGGCATTATCGCCTCGACTATCGCTGCCTTCATTCCGGGCTTAATGTTCCAAATCTACGGCGAGCAAGACACCACCGCCTTCTTCATGACCGGCGTCGTTTACGGCATCATGATGGCCCTGTCCTTAATCGTCGTTTGGATGTTCACCTACGAAAAGCCCTTATCAGAGATTCACACCAGCGCCAACACCAGCAGCTTAGGTAACATCATGCTCTCCATCGTAACCGATGTGAAGGCGGCGCTGCACTTACGTGCCTATCGCTTACACTGCGTGATCTTGGCCATGGGCTGCATTTACAAGAACTTAGCCACCGGTATCTTTACCTACTTTGTGGTCTCGGTGCTGTTCTTAGCCCAGCAAGACGCGGCTTGGGTCTTAGGCATCACCCAGATGACCTCCTTTGCCGGTCTGTTCTTGTGCATCTTCCTGTGCTTACGCTTAGGTGCCCCTAAGACCTTCATGATCTTCACCGTGATTGTGGCCTTAGGCTGCGCTGGTTTCTACGGCTTAACGTACTTAAACGGCCAAGCCTCGCAGGTCTACCTGTTAGCCGGTGTTGCCATCATCGCCTTTGCTGGTCGTGCCGGCATCGACTACATCCCAGTCTTCCAGCTGCCATTTATGGCCGACATCGACGAGATCGTCCACGGCGAGCGTCGTGAAGGTATCTTCGTAGGCGTTAACACCCTGTTCTCGCGTGCGGCCACGGGCATCGAAGCCTTCGCGATTGGCTTAGGTCTAGCCGCCTTCGGCTACACCAAGGGCACCACCGAGCAAAGCGAGTTCACCCAATTTGGCATCATGCTGATTGCCGTGATTGTGCCATTAGTCTTCTTAGGCATCGGCTGGCTGGCCGCAATGCGCCTCAAGCTCAATAAGGAAAACCACAAGAAGGTTTGCCTTGAGGTACAGCGCTTAAAGGAAGGCGGCAAAAAAGAGGACGTCGACCCTGAGGTCAAGGCCATCGTCGAGAGCTTAACCGGCTACAAGTACGAAGACTGCTGGACCTTACACAAGCAAGCCTAGCCAAGCCTAGCCAAGCATAGTGTCCCAGCACGCGGCCGCGCCGCACATTACTGCCCGCGGCTGAAAGCTAATGTGGGCTCAGGGCATGGCCTGAGCTCACAGCTAAGCTGACCTTGCCCTAAGGGCAAGACAAGGTAAAACCCAGTAAAGCAAGGTCAGCCCCCGCGGGGGCTCTAACCAAGGGCCCGCCCCGCCCCCGCGTTACGCCCTGCCTTGGGCTCTGGGCTCTTCATGCCGTTCCCCACACACACCAACGGCCCTAAAAGAGCTCAGAGCCGAGGGCAGAGTCCTCGGATCTCCAAACTATCACACACAACAACATCACCAACAATAGTCATTGCTGCGCACATCACACGCAGCCACTCAAAGCCCTGAGGCAACCACCTCGGGGCTTTTTATTGCCAGCTTGACAAAGCTACATAAAATATGCGTTGATCTAAAAATCTCTCTCAAAGATTTTTTGTGATAAACCTGTTAGGACGATTTAGTATGGACAAACAAGATACCCCAGCGCGGTCGATTTACGATCCCGCACCACGGCTAATGAGCAATGACGAACTGGAACAAACTTTGCGACGAGAACTGATCGGTACCGATCTCAGTGGTCTAGCTCTGCGCTCACGCTCTAAGGAGATAAAACTACGCGTATGCGCTGCTTTAGGCTATCCGGCGCCGCGCAGCTTCAAGAAAACCAATCCGCGCTTCCCATGCCAAAACTTGGATGTTATGACCCAAAAGTCCAATAACATCCAAATTTGGAACAGTGAGATTGATCCTGATCGCCGTTATGCGTTGTGCCAAGTAGACGCGACCGATACAGTCTGCGCGGTCCGGGTCGTTACTGGAGCCTATCTAAGCAGCCTTGACACTACCGGCACCGCAACCCACAAATACCAAGCGATCTTATCCTTGCAGTTCAACAGCGGCGTTTACTCCTCGTCCGACACGACCAATATTACCCCTTGGTTACAAAGGGAGGCCTTGAACCAAGCTCAGCCTGGCACTCCGGTTTTAGCCAATATACAGCTTAACTTGAATCACCCCCGTCTACCCACTGAGCCGCCGCACCATGGGCAAGTTCTGCCCATCCACGAGGTGTATAACCGACTCTGCCCACTGATTGGACTCACTATACCTGAGCTCTCCAAAGATCAAGAACGCAATCGTGGCTCACTGTTGCATCAACACGTCTGCCGAGCTCTGGGCTACCAACAGTACCACGATAACGGTCAGTTTCCAGATATCCCCAACCAGCTGCTCGAAATTAAACTTCAGACCGCGCCGACCATTGATCTGGGCAAATACGCTCCTAACTCAGAGCTAGAGGTCTTGCCCGGCATTACTTGCTCGGACATCCGCTATGCCATCTTCTATGGAATAGTACACCTAGGCCAAGTCACGCTGCAAAAGGTCTTTGTGGTGAACGGACACGACTTCTTTACCTTGGCCCAACCAGTTCCAGGCGTCAACAAGAAGCTGCAGATGCATCTGCCTCTCGGTTTCTTTAGCCGGTAAATGCCACAGCAACCAAGTCGTCAATGCGAGCTTTCAGGTCCTTGGTATTATCTTTTGTGGCTAAAAGCTCTTGAACCAAGGAGATAATCTCTTGACACAGCGGGCGCTTGGGATCAGGGATGGGAAAGCGCTCAACATACTGCTTCATGAAGCGCCGTTTAGACGAGTAGAGCTTGGTATTGAACTTGCGGTCGTAGAAGTCCACGATGAAACGACTATTAGCCACAGCCAGCATCAGATACATGACATCAGTGGCAGCATCAGGTGCAAAATCCATCCAATAGCAGTCGCCGTTAATAACTGCATCCTCAGTTACCAACCAAAACTGTGGATACTCAGCAATGTCGCGGAACACGATCTTGCTGTGTGCCCACAGGGCAGGTTTTTGCGGTACCCAGAGCTCATACCAAGCACGCCCGGCCTTATGCACATAGGCTCGTCCATTGAGCTGATCATAATGCTTACACAAATAGGCCTGAGACTTAGGGTAGTGTGTTAAGTCATAGGCCTGTTGACGTCCGTTTTGGTCGTAATGCGGATAGAGCACACTCCAGCGCTCAGTGAGATTAGGACGATAGCACCCAGCATTTCTATGGGTGATTAATGGCTTGGTCAGCTCAAACTCAAGCTCAGCGCACGCGCGATCAAAGAGGAAGACGTTATCAGCACAAGTCTTAATACCCACGCGTACCGGCGCGACCTCCCCAAAGCTTTTCCAAGTGTTGCGCTGAACTTGCTCGAGCCACTGCTCTTGATCTTTACTGGTGAGCACCCATGGGGCCTCAGCTGATGCCGCCCCCAGCACGACATAACCGGTTTGAGCCTGATAGCAGCTGCCTTGCAGATCGATAAAGTGGCCTGCTTGTCCGACACAGTCACAGACATGGTTGATTGGTACCGGTTGATCTGTCGCGTTGCTCAAATAGACTGAGTTAAATTGCACTTGATATGACTCAGCTCCTGCCAAAAGACCACGCTTAGTAAATACCGTAACGCAGGGGAGCACTGCAGCATTGGTAAAAACCTTGGTATCTCCCAAATCAGAAATGGTTAAGAGCCGAGCATGCTCATAGAGGTAACGGCGCAGACTACGCCCCGAGCTAATGGTCAAATACTTATTGGAGGTAATGAAACCAGCGATACCGCCCTCTTTTAAGGCCTCTAACGCAGCAATAAAGAAGGCGTAGTAGATATCGACCTTGCCGTGTAGGCCAAAACGTTGCGCCAACTGCTGTGAAGTGCCTACCGCTAAGGTTTGGGTTCGCACGTAAGGTGGGTTAGCGATGATGAGATCAAATTCGCCGCCATAGTCATCTAGGTGTAAAAAATCTGCGGCGCTAAAGTTAATTGCGACTTGAGGAAATTCGGCCTTAAATCGAGCCGCACTGGTAGCAAGACTCTGTGAATCGATATCATAGGCCTGCAATAAGATCTGATGCTTAGGATATTTAGCTTGCAGGATGCGCAGCAGAGCTAAGGCCAGCTCGCCTTCGCCTAAAGCGGGCTCCAAGACTTTAATCGTGTCCTGATTAGGCTCAGGCTGAAACTGCGCCACGATAGCCTCGGCAACCGAGGCAGCCAATGCAGGCGGCGTATAGACCACGCCATTATTTTTTTCCTTGCTTTGATTTTTGTAGCGCATGATGGTTGAGCCTCAGTCTTGCCCATGAATATTAAGTATGATAGCGCATTGTGCCCTAAATTCGCCCTTTTGGGCCGCATTTGGACACAAAAGGCGCACCTAGGCGACGTTGGTCGCTCAGGCACGCCTTTTTTATTTATAGTAAGGGGCAGAGCCCAATGCTAAGCGCTTTCGGTAGCGCTGGCGCTCTCGTCTTGCTTGGTTTTCTTGCGGGACGAGGAGCTTGCGGCCGCGCTTAAAGCGGTTAACTGGAGCCGCGACTTAAGCAGCGCCTGCAAGATGAAGGTATAGTGCAAGAGCACGGTTAATGCAGTTAAGCGGCGCGTCGAGGTCTGTGTGACAAAGCGCGAAACCGAACCTTGCTTGCGCAGATGGGCCGAGGTGCACTCGGTGCCAAAGTCGCAGTGGTAGATATCGTAGATTTGCTTCATCGTCAGTTCTGGACGCTTGGCGCCACTGTTGCCATTGGAGACCGCCAAGACGTAGTAGAGCTCAGAGTCGACCGCACTCTTGATCTTGAGCGGATCCATCGTGATGTCAAAGACGCCGCGCATGAACTGCGCCTGCGGAATCGCGCCACGGGCAGGACGGCCCACCGAGCTAAAGCCGGTGACCTCACCCCACGTCTTTAAGGTGTGGCGACACCAGCGCGCCTTGCTGAAGATACGCTCGGCGACCGCTTCCACGTCTTGCTTGGTGGCACCCAATGGCAAGATGATCTTGTTTTGGCGCTGCAGACGGGCCTGCTCGCGGCGCGCAAAATCCAAGCAATAGGAGCTGTAGGTCATGCGCAGCTCTTTGGCGTTGATAAAGAGCAGGCTGAAGTCCTGACCGTTGATCGTGGTGTTACCCGCCCAAGCACCGGAAATGGTGTAAATCGGCAGCACCTTGGTGGTAGCACGGGCTTGCTCGTAGTTGACGATCGAGTTGGTGACCTCAAAGCGCTGGAACTGAAGCTCGTTGTTGACAAAGCGCTCCTTGATCGAACGCACCATCGGATCATTGTCCGGCAGACGCATGATGACCTTGAGGTCGTGGCGGCCGCAGATGGCGGCGATATCACTCACCGACAGGGTCTCAACTAAGTGCTGCTCGTAGTCAGCGTTGACTTCCTTTAACTCTTCGATGCTCGGTAAGGTGTAAGGGTCAGTCGGCGAGTTACGTAAGAAGACGTTCTCAACTGGGACCGCACCGTGTTCACGCGCCATGCGGGCGCGCTTGCGCTCCTCTTCGGCTAAAGCCGCGGCCTCAGGATTAAGCTCCGGATTGACCACGCCTAGAGCGGCGTTGGCGGCCACGACATCCTCAGGTTGCTCATTGGCAGCATTGATGACGACGCCGTCCTCACCTACCTTAACGCTGATATCCTTCTTGCCCTTACGCGGACGAGGGAGCGTTTCCTTACGCTCTTCAGGACGCAACACATCTAGACCACTTGAACCCAGCAACAGGGGCAGGTAATCTAAGTTCTCAAACAGCTCTTGTAAGTCGTTGCGCCGCTGGGCAAAGAACTCAAGGTAGCCTTGAATGCGCTTGGCGCTGATCTTATGGAAACTCAGATCGTAGACCTGATCTTTCTCTTGCTCGGAGAGCTCGACCCCTTGCGCGATCTTGTCGCATAAGGAGTCAACCAGCTTAAGCTCGGATAAGGCGCGCGGAGCGATGGTCGCTAAGAACGGCGCGATGCCATACTTGACGATACGCATCATGGCATCTTGGATCACATCGCGGTTGATGTGATGGGACGCTGCCTGCCCTAACTCCGAGTACATGCGCTTGGGTAAGGTCTCAACGAAGTCGCCAATGCGGTTCCACGAACGGCCAAGGTCGTCGCACATATAGTGCAAGACCATGATGGTGACAGCATCACCAAAGAGCACGTAGGCCATGTTCTTGCGCTTGGTACTAAGCTGGTTGAGGTGAGATCGTAACTGTACTTGCGTACAAACACGATCTACTAAGTCGATACCGGTACTATCTGTTAAAACCCCTGTCAGCTTAATACGACCCATGGTTATGACCTCAGGTTGATTATGATCCCAACAATGACCTCAAGGCAGCACCCATGCCGCACGGTAGCGTCAGCCCTGCCGAGGCTGCGCTCTGCTGCATCTGCGCCGCTCTTACTAGTGTGAAACTTGAACCTTGACTACAACACAAACTAAAGGAGCTCTGTGTGCTCCTCACTCAAAGCCCAAGGGCCATTGCAAACGAAAGTTTTAGCGCCTCGTTACTAACTAAGAGTCCACAGCTGCAAGCTTATCTTACGGCTCTTAGCCGGTAATAACAGCTACTTACTACTCACTGAGAGCGCGTACTAACAGTTACGCGCAGACGCTTATCCGGCAGACTCGTGCTCGTGCCCACAGCCGTCAGCAGACAGCCCGAGGCCGTATCTTACGACCGTATGGCCATAACTACTGTAAACATCGCATTGACGGTGCCATGTGGCCCAGATCACAAAGTCAGCGGCCGCATATTATAACGCAAAGTTCCCAAATGTCAGCTATCTTTGTGAAATCACGTTAAAATCGCCTTTGCTCCCCGTTTTCCCGTGATGGCATAGATGCCAACCTATCAGCAAAATTTTAGCAAAAAAATAAGGCCACAGCGTATACGCGCTGCAGCCTGTAAGCTGAACCTCAGAGAGCTCGCCGCCTCGGTTCAGTGCCAACGGTTCCAAGCCCTCAGTAGAAGCCCTGAGTTAGCAACTCTGAGAGTTAGCAACTTTGAGTT
Organism: Candidatus Anaerobiospirillum stercoravium; assembly: GCA_019113025.1. GTDB lineage: Bacteria > Pseudomonadota > Gammaproteobacteria > Enterobacterales > Succinivibrionaceae > Anaerobiospirillum > Anaerobiospirillum stercoravium. The sequence continues at coordinate 15,002 of DXIF01000056.1, forward strand.
AGCAACTCTGAATTAGATGCTCTAAGTTAGATGGTGATGATACGCATCGAATCGGTGTGGCCCGATTGACCCATGGCCACGCCAAAGGCGACCACCAGCTTATCGCCGGAGCTAGCAAGACCGTACTCTTGGAGCTTGCGCTTGATCACCTCTAAGAGCTCATCGCGGTTAGGATAAGCGAGGTTATCAAACAAGAATGGGAAGACGCCACGGTACATGCTCATCCAGCGCACGGCCTGCTCACTGCGCGAGAAGGCATAAATCGGCAGACCCGAGCGATAGCGCGACATGAGCAGAGGTAACTGGCCGCTGTCGGTTAAGGCGATTAAGCCGTGGATTCCCTCTAAGTGGTTAGCGGCGAACATGGACGAAACCGCAATAGTTTCCTCCGCGGTCGCAAAGGTGCGGTCAGCACGATAGCCCGACTTCTGCACCGAGGCCTCAGCGCCATAGCACACCTGGGACATAGCGCGCACCGTCTCAACTGGGTAGTCACCGGCGGCGGTCTCCGCCGACAGCATCACCGCGTCGGTGCCGTCTAATACGGCATTGGAGACGTCCATAACCTCAGCACGGGTTGGCATGGGGCTCTTGATCATGCTCTCCATCATCTGGGTTGCGGTGATGACGGCACGGTCTTGACCACGGGCAAAGTTGATCAGGCGCTTTTGCACCGACATTAAGTTGGCATCGCCAATCTCAACACCCAGGTCACCACGGGCGACCATCACTACATCGGCGGCGAGCACGATATCGCGCATGGCCTCCTCTGAGGCCACCGCCTCAGCACGCTCAACCTTAGCGACAATATGAGCGTTGGAACCGGCCTCGCGCAGTAAGCGGCGTGCCTCTTGTAAATCTTGGCCGCTGCGTGGGAAGGAGACGGCGATATAATCCACGCCTAAGTCTGCCGCGTGCCGAATATCTTCCTTATCCTTGACGGTTAAGGCCGGAGCGGACAGACCACCACCTTGCTTATTGATGCCCTTATTGTTGGACAGCGGGCCCGCGACGATGACGGTGGTGAAGATGCGATTGCCTTCAATCTTGGTGACTGCAAGTTGAATACGGCCGTCGTCTAAGAGCAGGATGTCGCCGGGCTTAACATCATGAGGCAGCTCTTTGTAGGTCAGGCCCACCGCCTCTTGGTTGCCGGCGTCCAGCGGTAAATCGGCGTCTAAGACAAAGATGTCGCCGTGCTTGAGCAGAATCGGACCATCCTTAAACTTGCCGATACGGATCTTAGGGCCCTGTAAGTCACCCATGATGGCGACCGGCAGATCGAGCTTTGCGGAAGCCTCGCGCACCATTTGCACGCGCTTTTGGTGATCCTCAAAGGTACCATGAGAGAAATTTAAACGTACCACGTTGGCACCGGCTCGAATCAGCTCCTCCAGGACGCCGGGACGGTCGGTAGCTGGGCCCAGAGTGGTTACGATCTTAGTTCTGCGCTTTCTCGTTGGCATTTTGCGTTCCTAACTATAGTACCCAGTGCAAGCAAAAGCCCCACGTGCCCCGGCTTGCTCTTCCGGCAGCTTGGCAACTTGCACTCTTAACCTAAGGTAACCTAAGGCCACCCAAGTGGTCTAGATCCTCTCATTAATCCTTTCATTTTAGTTAGGGCCTAGAGCTAGAGCAAGCAACGAGAGGCGCGCTATTGCCCGCCGTCACAAAGAACGAAAAAAATTGGCACGCGGCCGCCGCCGCTGCCGCACGGCAGGGCAGACTGCCCGCATCCGGGCGGGCTGCGCGCAAAATAAAGCGCCCCGCTGCCCGGCATGAGCCGGGCCAAAGCGGGGCGCTTTGCTCTAACCTAGCGCGCTGGCGCTGGGCTTAGCTTATTACAGAGGGCAACCGATACGGCGAGCTACTTCCTCGTAGCCCTCGATGACGTCGCCTAAGCCCTGACGGAAACGATCCTTATCGAGCTTCTTGCGGGTTTCCTTGTCCCACAGACGGCAGCCATCGGGCGAGAACTCGTCGCCTAAGAACATCTTGCCCTCGAACAGACCGAACTCAAGCTTGTAGTCAACTAAGATTAAGCCAGCCTTATCAAAGAGCTCCTTTAAGACCTCGTTGATCTTGTAGGACAGAGCCTTCATCTCGTCGATTTGCTCTTGGGTGCCCCAACCAAAGGCAATGATGTGGGAATCATTAACCATTGGATCGTGCAGGGCATCGTCCTTGTAGAAAAATTCAAAGGTTGGTGGGTTGAGATCGGTACCCTCAGCAACACCTAAGCGCTTGCAGATGGAGCCAGCAGCGACGTTACGAACTACGCACTCAACTGGTAACATCTTGAGCTTCTTAACTAAGCACTCGCGGTCGGAGAGTAACTCCTCGACGTGGACAGGAACACCCGCCTCTTCTAACTTCTTCATAATGAAGAAGTTGAAACGGTTGTTGGTGCGACCCTTACGCTCTAATTGCTCGATGATCTTGCCATCGAACGCAGAGGTGTCATCACGAAAGTACATGATGTAGTGGTTTGGATCATCAGTCTCGTAAACCGACTTAGCCTTGCCGCGGTAGAGTTCCTGTTTCTTTTCCATTACCGGATTCCTACAAAAAAAGAGCTAACGCCGGGTCAAAGAATTCACTTAGACTCCCGCCCTCCAGCACCAGTAAAGCTCAGCCTTGCTCAACCTGGCTCAGCCTGGCTCAGCGCTGGAGCATCCGGTGGCACAGATTAGCTCTGTGACCATGGTCTAACTTTGTACCCTTGAGCGATGCGGATCTTATTCTTCTTCGAGGAATTTAGCAAGGTAATTTGCACCTTCGCGCTTATAAATGGCAAATTCTTGCTGGAGAGCCTGCGCAAAGCCCGCGTACAGACCTGCGACCTTGATGGTTGGCAGCGGCCGATCGTCCTCATCGTAGAAGGTGATGACGGTGTTGTCCCCTGAGACCGCGAGACGGACGATGTAAGTGCCGCTTTCAAGGCCAAATGGCTCGACGCCTAAGGCGCGATAGTAATCAGGGTCTTCCTCGCTTACCTCAACCTTGTAGTTGGAGCGCGAAATCGAGTACTCGTCGATGGTAAAGGAGTATTGCTCCAACAGGCCGCGCAAGACGTTCCAAGTAGCACTGTATGGGGCTTGGACAATCAAGGCGTCTTGATCGTTATTGTCGCGCGCAAGCAGCACATTGATGGTGTCCGGAATTTCTTCCTTGGCCTGCGATTGCAGCACCATCGCCTTGATAATGCTATTGCCCATACCTACGGCAAAGCTGCTCTTTTGGCGTAAGTTCAACGTCTCAGCCCAAGCATCGCCATCTGCGGTAAAGGAGCTAGAGGTAATAAGGGCAATGTAATAGCCGACTTGGCCATTCATGGAGTGGCCCACTTGAATCTTGTAGGTCTGGCTGTAGCGGCGCGCCTCAAACTCGGCTGAGACCGTATCGTACGGCTCACCAAAGGCGTTGTAGTCGCAAGCGGCGGTATCTAAGATCAAGCGCTCGCGGTCAGCGTTAGCAATCGGCACTTCCATAAAGCCTAAGGCCGCGACTAACAAGTCCCACGCCTCTTGCTCTGACTGCACCCCAAACTGGTTGTATGGCATAAACCACAGCACCGCGTCTTGGTCGGAATTGACGATTTCCACGCCCATCTCCGAAACCTGCGCCACGACCGGCGGACGTACGTCCATATTGGCGCCCACTAAGGTGCGGCTTTCCTTGGTGACCTCAACTTGTGGCACGACAAAGGTATTGTCGGTGTAAGGCTGAACCAGCTCGGATGGAACCTGTAATGGATCTACGTACTCGCGCGCCGTGGCGTGCTGATAGTAGCCCGTTGGCTCTTTGACCGGGTTATCGGTCGCATCGGTAAGGTAGTCATACGCGTCACTGACCGAGCTGCAAGCGCTGAGCAGCGCGGCACTGCTGCCCATTGCAAGGGCTAGGGCTAAGGAAGATAACTTAAGGCTTGACAATCTAACAACTCCTAAAGACCGTGACAACGAAGTGACCACCCCGCGCTAACGCAAAATGCGCCTCGCGCATTGCGCGCCGACACGGCACATTGGCCCCACTATTCTAAAACATTGAGCTCAGCGCCGCCACAGCAACAGACCGCCGCACCCGCGATTAGTTCCTATCCCCGCCTGCGCGCAGCGGCGCCCCCGGCCTACGCGCCTTGCGCGGCCACGGCGCAGCGCCGCGGGCTGCGCCGCGGTCCGGCGCGCGCGCGTGGCGCAAAAGATAACGCCTCAGACTCGCACGCAAGTCTGAGGCGTATCTTTAAGGTTAAGGGCGCGCCTGAACCTATTCGCTCATGCCCGGACGAATCAGAGGCTTCTTTAAGTAGTTAAAGAGGTTCTCTGCGACCATGTTGAGCACTTCCTTGATCGAGCTTAACTCTGGGTCGTACTGATTGATGAAGACTGGCTCACAATCAGGCTCGTAGTAGCAGACCGACGAGAACACGGCGTCAACATCGGTCTCCGATAAAGTCAGCGAGCAGCGGAAATCAACAAAACGCTCAACGCCCGCTTGCGCTAATAATGGGTCGCGCATGATCTTGTGGAAGTTGATCACCGACATGCTGCGATCATCTAAGAAGATGTGATCGGGACGCACGCCGACTCGCACCCAGTGCTCAGCCTTATCAAAGGCACGCTCTAACGGCGAGTCAGAGTGGAAGATGAATGGCACTTCGTAATCAGAGCCAGGTGGCGGAGTCAGCGGATCGTTGCTCTTCTCGAAATCATCATTATCAGACATGGATATCTCCTCGCTCTAAATTAAGCTTGAACCTTCTTGGTCTCGCGCAAAGCGACCGTTAAGTTAAAGACTGGGTGGCCCTCAGTTGAGTACTTGCTATCCACGCAGAAATAGCCCTCGCGCTCAAACTGGAAGCTATCGCCCACCTTAGCTTGAGCTAAGGAGGCCTCTAAGGCAGCATGCTCGATGACCTCAACCGAGTTCTTATCGACACATGCTAAGAAATCTTCGGCCGCACCCGGATTTGGCACCGTAAAGAGGCGCTGATAGAGCATGACCTTGCCATCATAGTAGTTGTTGGCATCGACAAAGTGGATTACGCCCTTGGCCTTGAAGCCTTCCACGTCGCAACCGACCGAATTAGGAATAGCCTCAACGTGGACGCAGGTGACCTTGCCCGTCTCATCCTTCTCACAGGACGTGGCCTTGACGATATAGCCGTGACGCAAGCGCACTAAGCCGCCTAACTTTAAGCGCTTGTACTGCTTGTTGGCCTCTTCGCGGAAGTCAGCCTCGTCAATGAACAATTCCTTAGAGAACGAGATCTCGCGGGTTCCCAGCTCAGGCTTGTCCGGGTGATTAGGCACAGTAAAGGAAGTGGCGGTAACACCTTCGGCGCCATAATTGTCGATCACGAGCTTCAGTGGACGCAGCACCGCCATCGCACGTGGGGCATTGGCGTTTAAGTCCTCACGGATGCAGGACTCCAGCGCGGTCATTTCCACCGTATTTTCTTGCTTGGTGACGCCGATGCGGCGGCAGAACTCGCGAATGGAAGCTGGGGTATAACCACGACGGCGTAAGCCGGAGATGGTGGTTAAGCGTGGATCATCCCAACCGTCGACATAGCCCTCATTGACCAAGAGATTGAGCTTGCGCTTGGAGGTAATCGAGTACTCCAAGTTCAAGCGGCTCATCTCATACTGATGAGGGTGGCAATCAATGCTGATGTGCTCTAGCACCCAGTCATAGAGACGGCGGTTATCTTGGAACTCCAAGGTGCAAATGGAGTGGGTAATGTGCTCAATGGCGTCGGAGATGCAGTGGGTGAAGTCGTACATTGGGTAAATGCACCACTTATCCCCGGTGAGGGCGTGGCTTGCATAGCGCACACGATAAATTACCGGGTCACGCATGCAGATAAAAGGCGAGGCCATATCGATCTTGGCGCGCAGGCAAGCCTTACCTTCCTCAAATTCGCCATTCTTCATCTTCTCGAATAAGGCGCGGTTTTCCTCAACCGAGCGGTCGCGGTATGGGCTATTTTTGCCCGGCTCCTTTAAGGTGCCCCGATACTCACGAATCTCATCGGCCGAGAGTTCATCGACGTAGGCTAGGCCCTGATCGATCAGCTCTACGGCAAATTGGTAGAGTTGGTCAAAGTAATCGGAGGAATGGCGCACCTCACCGGACCACTGAAAGCCCAGCCACTGCACATCGTGCTTAATCGAGTTGATGTACTCCATATCCTCTTTGACCGGATTGGTGTCATCAAAGCGCAGATTGCAGGTACCGTTATAGTCACGGGCCAAGCCAAAGTTTAAGCAGATACTCTTAGCGTGGCCAATGTGTAAGTAGCCATTAGGCTCAGGGGGGAAACGGGTTGCGACATGATCGTGACGGCCTTCCTTGAGGTCAGCATCGATGATGTCGGTAATAAAGTTGCGTGGAATTTTCTCGACCGAATCCATCGCCATACTCCAAACAAAAACACGAGCCCCACTGTGCAATTAGCTATGCTCAATTCAAGACCACGGATCTTAAACTCAAGCATAATTAATTGCAGCGTGTGGGCTCCCACAAACTGCGGCCACCACAAACAAGCATGCGCGCAGCGCGCGCCCCCACGGCAGAGCGGGGTATCTATTTTGTCTCCTACCTCTGATCTTTATCAGGGGCTAAAGAAACAAAACGCGCTCAAGGCGCCGTCAATCTCACGCGATTTTAGCAAAGCGCGCGCGCAAGTTCAAAAAAATCGGCCGCGCGCCGCGCCCCACCGCTCCCCACCACGCCCCACCGCGCCCACGCCCAATCACGCCCTATCGCGCGGGGCCCACGTGCGCTCAGCTCGCGTCCGCACGCCGCGCCTAGGCAGGCGTTTCCCCGCGGCACAAAGCGCCAGCGCCCTAAGACTACCGGGGCGCCACGGTAGTGGCGCGGTGGTGGCGCGGACGAGCGCCAAAGCGGTGATGATAAAGTGGCGCTGCGGGGCGTGGTTAGCGCGTTTTTGGTAGGCTGATGCTCATTTTTCTGGGAAATAGGCTACAATAAGCCGCACTTTTTTGAGCTAAGCCGCGAGGTTGGTTTTGCCAAGGTCTGTTAGGCCTTCTTTTGTAAGAGCACCTGGACTGCCACCTCCACCCTGAGTTTGTTGAGGGGAACTAAAAACAATGAGCTTTGAATCCGAAAAGCAATTTAACGACTTTCAACACTTTGCCCGTGGCATCCGCCGCTCGGGCGAGTTCTCGATTCGTGAAAGTGGCATCTTAGAGCAATGCGGCACCGCCATGATGGAGCTGCACCTAGGCCAGCGCAAGCCTGCCGATGAGACCGAGAAGGTCTTCTTAGAGCAATTACACTCCGACGACGTCATCACTGACCCATACGCCAAGATCTTCAAGAAGTATCTGCAAGTCATCCAGCCCCGCCGTCTGCACCGTCTGTGCACCGTCGGCGCCGACGACGAGATGGGGGGCGATTTTGCAGGTGGTGGCGACGACAGCTCGATCGAGTAAGCTCAAGTCCCAGCGCTGCGCCGCAGCGCGCCCCAGCTCTTGTGCTGATACCCCAAGGCCAGCCCTTTTGGGCTGGCCTTGGTGTATCTGCAAGAGACTGTTCTTAGCAGCTGTCCGCTAGGAAATGTCCGCTAGGAAATGCCCGCTAGAAAATGCCCTCGCAAGAGGTGCCCATCAAGGTGCAGGTGTCGCTCATCAAGGTGTTGATGGCGATGGTGAAATTGCCCATGAAGGCATTGAGACTGATGGTCAGCACGAACATGCCCACGATTAAGGCCACGGCAAAGCCCATCGAGAAGACGTTGAGCTGAGGCGCCGCACGGGTCATAACACCGAAGGTGAAGTTGACCACGAGCAAGGTACAAATCGCGGCAAAGGCGGTCGACAAGGCGCATTGGAACATGGTGGCGCCAAAGAAGATCAGGGCTTCAAGGCCGGGCGGGGTAAACGCACCCGGCGCAATGGGAATAGTCTCAAAGCTCAAAAGCAAGAGGCGGATAAAGACCAAGTGGCCGTCGACGGCAAAGAACACCAAGGTGCACAAGATGGTGAAGAATTGGCCGATAATCGGGGCGTTAGTGCCCGACACCGGGTCGACTAAGGAGGCAAAGCCTAAGCCGGTTTGCATGGCAATGGCTTGACCTGCGAGCACAAAGCACTGTGCCAGATACTGGGTCATAAAGCCCAAGCCCGCCCCAATCACCATTTGCGAAATGGTGGTGACCATGCCTAAGACCGAAAAGGACTGGATGTTGGTGTCAATGGCGGGGATATTGGGCAAAAAGCATACGGTAATAGTCAGCGCGAGCAAGGCGCGCACCCGCGCGGGCACAGAACCGGCGCTAAAGGCCATAAACGCCAGGAGAAAGCCGCCCACGCGGCACAGCGGCCACATGATCGAATCGATGGAGGTGAGCAGGAACGGCTCTAGAAAGTTGATCCCCATGACGCCCTTACCTCAAACTAGCCCGCGCCTACATCAAGACCGAAGGGATGGAGTGCACCAGCTCAAAGAAAAATTCCATGAGCTTATTTAAACCCCAGTGGGCGCCCCACATCAGTCCCAGCACAGTCACTAACAGACGGGGCAAGAACGATAAGGTCTGCTCATTGATCGAGGTGGCCGCTTGGAACACCGACACCATCAAGCCCACGCACAGCGAGGGCAGAATCGATGCCGAGACCAAGATCGCAACTAAGCCTAAGGCCGAGCGCACTACCTCAACAAAAACCTCTGGTTCCATAGCTCCTCCTAAAGCCCCAACGCTTGCTTACCACCCTGCTTATCACCCTGCTGACCACCCTGCTGACTTCTTACGTCGCAGCAATTTTTATTGCGCGGGCACCCCGATGCCGTAGGACGCGATCAAGGTACCCATAATCAAGGTCCAGCCATCGACTAACACGAACAGCATCAGCTTAAACGGCAAGGACACGATCATCGGCGAGAGCATCATCATACCCATAGCCATGAGGATAGAGGCCACCACTAGGTCGATGATCAAGAACGGCAAGAACAGCATGAAGCCAATTTGGAACGCGGTCTTAAGCTCAGAGACCACAAAGGCCGGGATTAAGACGTGTAGCGGCACTTCCTCAACCGTCGCCACCCGCACGTCGGCATACTCCATAAAGGCGTTTAAGTCGGTCATACGGGTTTGCTCGCGCATGAATTGGTGCAGCGGGCGCTGGCCGATTTCAATCGCCTCCCGGGCCTGAATCTGATCGTTAGCGTACGGGACAATCGCCTCATTGTAGATGCGATTTAAGGTCGGGGTCATGATGTACAAGGTCATGAAGAGCGCTAGGCCAATTAAGATCTGGTTTGAAGGCGAGCTCTGCAAGCCCATCGCCTGACGCAAGATCGCCAAGACCACGATGATGCGCACAAAGGAGGTCATCATGATGATGATCGACGGCAAGAAGGTCAACAGCGTCATCAGCATGACCACTTGCAGCGTGATCGAATAGTCTTGGGTGCCGTCAGGATTGGTCTTGACGGTAAAGGCGGTCATGTCCAGATCGGCGCCATAGGCTACGCTCGAGGACCAGTACAAAATCATGCCCGAGATGAGCGCAAGCATGAGCGAACCAAGCAAGAGGCGCTTTAGTCCCCTAAAGTGCGCTAGCGCCTCGTCGCGGCTCAGATTGCGATAGAACATTCTCTTCCCCTCACAAATCGGTACTATTGCGGCTCAAGCAAGCCAAGTTCAGGCCAAGTTCAGACCCCAACCACGCCCCAACCACGCCCGCAACATCGTTCCCACCAGCACCCTCATACGGCGCAGCGGGAAGCGGAGCGCGCGCAGCGCGCCGCCGTTAGCGCCCCGGCTCCGCTGGCGCCGCGGGCTCAGCATTTTCTTGCGGTGCTTTAGGCTCAGCGCCTTGCGCTAACTCATCGGGCAAATGCGGCAACTCATCCTCTGACAGCTTGGGATCTGGCACCAACTCGGTGTCTGCCACCCATGGCGTATTTTGCAAGGCCTCAACCGTGGCCGCTTGCTGCGCGCGCCCGGCGTCCATGAGACCTGCCACCTGCGCGGCGGTCGTCGTTTGGTCATAGGCCTGAGCCAAGACCTCGCTAAACGGGGCGCCGCTGACGGCTGCCGCCCCGTCAGGCGCTGGTGGCGGCGCGCTTTGCGCGGCCGCCTGCCCCGGCTGCGGATCGCGCGCGCGCATCTGCGCTAAGAACTGCGCGGTAAAACGCTCAAACTCTTCCTGATTAAATGGGGCGCTGGCAGGCGCCGCGGCGCTCTGAGCGCGCGGCGTGAACCCTGCGAGCTCAGGAGTATGGAGCTCAGGGCTAGGCCCCTCAGGCGAATGCACTTCAGGGGAGTGCACTTCAGGCGCGTGCGGCGCGGCCCCATAGGGCGCAAATGGTGCTGCACCATAAGGGGCATAAGGCGCGCTGCCATAAGACGGATAAGGAGCGACGGGGACTGCCGGGGCAGCCGCAAATGGCGCATAAGCCCCATAAGGGGCGTAAGGGGGCACTGGCGCCGCGCTCGGTGGTACCGCGTTCGGTGCCATGCTCGGTGCCATGCTCGGCGCAGAGTTTGGCGCACTCGGCCCAGAGCTTGGTGCGCTCTGCGGCGCAGCTGCTTGCGGCGGCGTTGACGCCTGTGCTGCGGCCGCAGACTGAGGCGACTCAGGCTCGGTCAAGTCCATGAGGAAATTGACGTTAGCTGCGGTCACGCCTAACAGGATGTGGCGCTGCCCTACCTGCAACTGCACTACCCGCTCTTTTGGGCCCACCGCCATTTGCGCCTCAAGGCGCATCGGGCCGACCGCGCGCTGCACTAGGCGCGACTTCTTTAACAAAAAAGCAAAGAGGAAGATCACACCTAAGATGGCTACGGTCGACAGCAGCCACTTAACTAGGCCCGTAGTGGTGTTCAGGCTGTTTTCCGCTAAGGGGCCTGAGGGCTTGGCGCGCTCGCTCTGAAAGCTTGAAAGCGTAGCGTCAAAGGACTTGCCTTGAGCTAAGGTCGAGGCAGTAGCGGGGGAGGATGCGGTGACCGTCTCAGCGTTCCCAGACTCAGCGTTCACGGCCGCGGCAGCGCTTACGGTCACGTCCGTGGTGCCATTTGAGGCGCCGTTATAGGTCACCTCTTCGGCACCAAGGTTGGTCGCGCCTAAGGCCAAGGACAGGCTCAGCGCTGAGCCTAAGATCAGGGGCAAGATACGTGCAGGCATAGAAAATCCGGATGACAAAAAACACAAAAGTGCCAGGCGGTGACGTCTGACACTTTGCGGATTACGCCTTAGGGGCACTTGGGTCCCTGCGCGGCTCAATCTAAGCAGAAATAAGGTGGGCAAAAATGCTCAGCTGCGTTGGTTATTGCAGCTTCTTGATACGCTCAACCTGGCTGATAACGTCAGTTAAGCGGATACCAAACTTATCATTAACGACCACGACTTCGCCGTGAGCAATCAGAGTGCCATTAACCAAAACGTCGAGCGGCTCACCAGCTAAACGCTCCAGCTCAATGACCGAGCCTTGGTTTAACTGTAAGAGGTTGCGGATGGAGATCTTAGCGTGACCTACTTCCATAGTAATGGTAACAGGAATATCTAAGATCGCATCTAACTTCTTACGCTCTTCGCGCGAGAGCGGGGCCTTGCTCTTGGAAGGATCCTCAAACTGCTCTAACTCAGCAGCATTCATGGCGCCGTCAAGACCGTCGCCATCAGTGCTGGGCAGACCTTGGCTCCAATCGGTATTGTCCATTTCAGACATTTCGGTACTCCTACTTCCCCGGAACCTAGGCCGGAGACTTGCTCTTAATCGGGGCACAGCTGAGGGCGCAGCCCTCAGCCCTAATCACAGGTGAGCGCACTAAGCTGCACCCTGATTAGTCGTCATCAAACTCTTCAAAGTCATCGTCATCCTCAATATTGATGCCCGAGCCCTTCAGAATCGAGAGATCGCTCTTCATTGATGGAGGACGCTTGAGGATATCGGAAATCTTGATCGCCAGCTTGTCCTTGGTGCGGCCCAGTTTGGCGTGGTAGCTCGGCAGATCTTCGATGTAGACGAGGAGATTTTCTGGCATCTCGACATTTAAGACATCGCCTGGCTTTAAGTCCATGACCTGACCTAGGCTTAAGACGAGGTCTAACATCTTCACGCGCATATCGACCTGCACGTCCATGACCTCTTCACGCAACGCCTTATTCCAGCGCACATCGGTGTCGCCCTTATCGGATTGGACACCGGCGTCCAAGAGCTCACGGATTGGCTCGATCATCGAGTATGGGAAGGCGATGTGCATATCACCACCGCCACCATCGAGGTCGATGTGGAACTGGTTGACCACCAGCATCTCCGATGGGCTGACGATGTTGGCCATGGCCGGGTTAACTTCGCTGTCGAGGTACTCAAACTCGACGTCCATGACCGGGGCCCAAGCTTCCTTGTAGTCTTCAAAGACCATCTTCAAAAGCTTTTGAATGATGCGGCGCTCAGTTGGCGTGAACTCACGGCCTTCGATCTTGGCTCTAAAACGGCCCTCGCCGCCGAAGAAGTTCTCAACCAAGATGAAGACCAAGCGGGCTTCTAACGTGACTAAAGCCGTACCCTTTAACGGGCGGAAGCGCACCATGTTCAGTGAGGTTGGCACGTACAAGGTCTGCACGTACTCACCGAACTTCATCATTTTGACGCCGATCCAGGTCACTTCAGCCGAGTGGCGCATCATGTTGAATAAGCTGATGCGCATATGACGCGCAAAACGCTCATCCACCAGCTCCAAGGTCGGCATGCGGCCACGGACGATACGCTCTTGCGAGCCGAAATCAAACGGCTTTACACCTTGACCGTCAGGGTTAAAATCCGGCTGGTCTTCGCCTTCGTCGTTGCCATGCAGCAGCGCGTCGATTTCATCCTGTGTTAAGAACTCAGTCATAACAAGTTGTGTCCTTTAGCTCTACTGCAAGCTTACTGCATGACAAAGTTGGTGAACAAAACCTGCTCAACTAAGGGATCATTGATGACGCCCGTGAGCTTGGTTCTAATACCATCCAAGAGCAGCCGCTTGAAACGCTCGCGGCCCGATGGGCTCGCTAAGCTTTCGTAATCTTGCTGGGCGCAAATCTCAGAGATGGTGGCGCTAATCAAAGGCAGGTGCTTTTGCGCCAAGGTGGCATTTTGGACGCCATGGACCACTAAGGCGACATCCACTTGCACCATATGGCCGCGGCGGTTGTCACCGGGGAGATTGAAAGTAAAGGCCGAATCAAAGCGGATGTACTGATCTGCCGTTAAAGCAGCCGGATCATCCATCGAGACCTCTTGGCCTGCGATCATGACCGCATTGTTGGCATCCAAGGAGCTAAACGGCCACTTCTGATACAAGTAGGCATAGGTACCGTAACCGCCAACCACCAAGATGAAGGCGAGCACAAAGCCAATTAAGGCAAGAAGCTTACGACGTGACTTCGACTTAAAGCCACTATCTAAATCATCAGCTTGCTCTGACATTTCTCTCTCTCCGTTGCCTGCTTGCAGCTCAGCTGCCTCACCACAACCTAAAACCTAACCCAAAGAAACAAGGAAAATAAGGGGAATAAGGTAAATAAGGGAAAAGGAAAAAAGGAAAACTCTAACCCAGCTCAATCAACTCAGCGGCGCGGGCCGATAACAAGACCACCGCGCAGACTTCCCAGAGGGCCCCTGGCACGTTCCACCAAGACGCGATCAAGGCGCGCTCAGACACGCCTCAGCCTTGCTGCAAAGTCAAATATTCAGCAAGAATCTAAGGTTGCCCCCGATTTTAGCAAAGACTGTGCCCGGCCCCCAAGATCAAGTCCAGGCTTGATCTTGGGAGCCGGGCACGCTCAGAGCAATAAGTCCTGGCCCCACTTAAGGGCGCTGCGCGCCCCCTCAAACTAGGCCTTAGCGGCGGCGGCCTCCAGCTGCGAGGTCAACGCCTCCAAACGGCTCATCTGCGCCAGGGCCGCCTTACCCTGCGCTACCGGCACCGTTGAAGTGGATGCGGCCAGCGCCGCGGCATCCGCCGCGCGCGCCCGCAAGGTCATACCTGGTACTGGGTGGTGGTTAACCGCAGCGCGCTTAATGCCGCTGGTAGCCAGCGTCTGAGGCTGGATGCGGGCCTGATTGCGCAGACGACGAGGCGCGCGGTTAGCCGAAGTGGCGCTGTGCGCTGGCCCCTGAGCTTGCGCCTGGGCCCGGCTATGCACTAAGGCCGCAGCCGTCGTGGTCGTAGTCTCACCTTGAGTGAGCAAGGAGGCCGCGCTCTGATGTGGTGCGTGAGGTGCCTGTGGCTCAGCACTGTGCGCCATCATCTGGGCCCGAGCACTTTGCGTTCTGCCATTTAAGTCGACGCGAATCTCAGGCATTGGGGTCAGCGTGGTGCGCTCAACCCCAAAGTCCTTGGCGCTTAAGCTGCCATCGGGTACCGCGTCCGCTGCCGCGTCCGCGGTATCCGCCGCCGCACTTGGTGCCATCTGAGAGAGCAAGTCTGAGGCGCGATCAGGATCAAGGCCCGCATCGCGCAGCGTAGCGCGGGCGATGTCCTCGAGCTCCTTTGCGCTAACCGAGCTTAACAGCTCCTCGGTCGAAGCGCCTGAGCGCGCGGCCCGCTTGGCCTCTAAGGCCGCAATCTCATCTTCAATCGTGGCGACCTTGAGCTTATCGCGCTGACGCATCGCGTTCTCAGAGAGCTGAGCCACCGTGATATCAGGCAGCACGTAGCGCGTCGCCGGATGGACAAACTCGGCCTCGTGAGCAGGCTGGGCCTGCGTCGCTGGAGCGCGGGCGGCGGCAGTAGCACTGCCTGCGGCGGCAGTAGCGCTGCCTGCGGCGGCACCAGCAGAGCCGTGCGCGGCGGCAGACGCTTGCTTGGTCATAGCGCTGGTGGCACTAGCGCCGGCCGCAGCAACCTGAGCTGACTTAGCCTTTGCCGCAGCAGAGGTGGCGTTTGCCACCGCGACCGCGGTTTGCGCGCTGTCGCGGGTGTAGTCGTAAACGTTCACGTCGGTCGCGACATTTTGCTTGGCTAAGGTGTCACGCAGCTGCGGTAGCGCTTGGGCTAACAGCTCGCGGGTATGCGGATTCGCCGCCTGCAGCGATACCGCAATGGCGTTGTTGTCATCGCTTAAAGCAATCGAGATGCGCATCTTGCCCAGCGAGTTCGGGCTTAACTCAACCGAGAGCTGCTTTAAGTTACGCGCTGCCATTTGCATGACGCGCTCATGCAGCGCTTGCGCATCTTCCTCCGCGTTACCGCTTAACGCAAAGCGCGTCAGCTCCGGCGGCAGTTGGGGCGCACTCTCAGTGGCGGCGCTTTGCGCGGTGGCTTGCTGGGCTTGCGCTAAATTGACCTCGGAGCCCTCCGCCTCACCTGCCTCATCTTGCGTCTCATCGCTCTTACCGACATTGGCGCCGGTTAAGGTCGCAACGGCATCTGCGCCATCTTCACCGAACATTTCGGCATAGAGCTCACTGGTCTCGTAGGTCTCATAGAGGCCCTCGGTTAATGGGTTGAGCCGACCGCTTTGCTGCGCGGCTGCTTTGCCCAAACCAAAGGCGTTGGCCGCGGCGGCGGAAGTTGCGGTGGCAACCGCCGCCAGAGCCGCATTGGAGTTCTGAGCGGACGCAGCGCTGCCTTGCTTTAAGGACTTGACGGCCTCGAGCATGACGCTATTGGCCGCATTGAGATCTAAATTGTTGCCCTTAACCTCGAGCACTAAGGTCTCAAGGTTAGGATTAGGCTCGGTCACGCCCGCGCTGCGCTGGGCCCCAGCTAAGCGCAGTAAAGCCGCCTGGGCAGCCGTCGATGCGCCGTGCTCACTATTCTTAGCCGCCTGGGCCAAGTCTACCCCGTGGCTTAGATCCCGCGCGGCTGTGCGCTGCACCTGCGCCTTAACATCATCAGCACCCTGTGGTTGCGACAGCTCTGGGACCACTTGAGACTGACCCGGCGTGCGGTTAGGCAGCGCGGAAGCGCCGTGGGAGTCCACGACCGCCTGCTTAGCCGCGGCAATTTCGGCATTACTTACGCCCGCCCCGGAGACATTGATTCCGGCCACGTTGGCCTTGCCGGCCGTAGCGGCCGTACCGGCTGAGGTCGCGTGCGCCGACTGCGTTGACTGCTGAGTCGAATGTGCAAGACGCGTTAATTCTTGCGCTGAGCTGCTCTTAGCCTCGGACACCTTCACATTGGTGGCGCTGGCGACGCGCTGGGTATCTTCCACTGAGGCAGCACCATGATTGAGCGCTAAGGCGCTACGTGCCCCTTGAGTCAGGGCCTCCGAGCTTGAGCTCGGACCACTTTGAGTGATAACGCCCGAAATGACCTTTTGCTGGGTGGTAGTCGCAGCAGTTAAAGCAGCAACCTGATTATTGGAAGTTGGCAAATTGGCCAGCGTCTGGGCATTGCGCCGCTCAGCGGCCAAGGTCGCAGGATTGGCCATTTGCAGGCTGAGCTTGGAGACGTGGGTTTCACGAGCTAACACATCCAAGCGCTGCTTTAATTCTTGGGTATTGGAGCTATCAAGATCGACATCAGCGCTGCCCTCAGCCTCGGCGAGCGAACTTGCACTAGAGGACGAAGCAGGGACTGACCCGTCCTTACGCTCCGTGCTCTGATTTACTGACCCGCCCTTACGCTCCGTGCTCTGATTTAAAGTCTCAAGCTCCCCCGCGTTAAGCTCTGAGCTCACCCCATCGACCTGGAGCATGGCCCGCGCGGCGCGGGCGCTATTGGTGTTGGCGTCCGTGCCATAGCCGCCTTGCTCTAAACCGACCTGAGCGTTCGCGCCTAAATCAGTTGAGCCTTGCCCGGTGCTAGTACTGGTGCTCGCGCTCGCCGCTGCGGCCGCACTAATCGCGCCGGTGCGCGCCATGCTTCCGCTGTCCGCGCTCCGGCGCGCCATGGCCGAGGCTAACAGATCCGAGGGGCGGACCGCACCTGATGCGCCAGCGGCCGCGGCCCCATCGCCGCCTGCGCGCTCAGCACTCACCTGCATGGAGTGCATTGCTTGGAGCTCTTGGCTTTGGGCCTGCAGCTGCGCGGCTTGCCGCTCATGGTTCTTGAGTTGGTCCGCAGCTAAATCATCTAAATGGTCTTGGGCGCGCCGCTCCGCGGCCAAGCCCTCCTTTTTTTTGCGCTCTTCCTCTTCTTGCTCATCCTTGAGCTCATCGGCCTTGGTTTGGATCTCATCGACCGCTTGGGCAAAGCGATCCTGGCCCTGAGCGCCACCAGAGTCAAAATTACCCAGCTGGGTCTTGATCGAGGTCAGCATGGAGGAGAACTTATGCTCAATGCTGTCGTCCGCCACTCCCATTAAGAAGTCAAAGCGATTGGCCGTCGAACCAGAGCTTGCACTCGAGCCCTTAGCCCCCGCCGCGTTTTTACGCTCGGCAACCGCTTGATTGGAATAGACATCAGGAAGCGTCTGCATGCTAAAACCTCAACCTTAGTTGACCGCGCGCCTCACCCCAGGCCGCGCCAACCTAAGAAAACCAACAATAACGAGGAAAGCCTAAAATAGAGGCAGCCGCGGTGCGCCACGCGCACTGCTACCCCATTTGAAACGCAAGAATTGTGCCTACATAGCTACAGACAGCACCCCGGCTAAGCAAACCGGCAGCGCTGATCATCCCGACGCGCGCGCTATTCCACCCCCACTCTAGCCTGCGCCCACTCAAGCAACGCCGCTCAGACGCCACCCCAGAATCTCGACCAGCTCCCGACCTGACGCCCTCTTTCTGCCTAAGCTTCTCATTTTTGCCCCGGCTGCGCCCACCATGCAGCCGCGCGCCGCCCTATAATGGGGCGATTACCCCAACTAACTAACTAACTAACTACCTACCAAGCCAGCCACCCCCTGGGAGCTTGCCTTTTGGAGCTGCCTTTTGGAGTTTGCCTTTTGGAGCTTGCCTTTTGGAGTTTGCCATGCACGAATTGCCGCCGCCCTTTCGCCGCCTTACGGGCCTCTTTTTCTTGGTGGTATTAGGGATCAGCGCGGTGCAGCTGGCGGCGCTGTACAGCTTTTTTGCTGACTACCTCAACTGGCCTACACTGCTTACGGCCCCGCTTGCCTTGATCTTAGCGGGCATTCCCATAGTCAGCGCCATCTTAAGCATCATTGCGGCCTACCAAGTGTGGCACTGGGAGCTGTGGCAAGCCCTTGCCCTCATGGGCGCACCCACCATTTTGTGGCTGAGCATGGAGCTCATCTCTTGGTTCTACCGCGCACTCACCAAAGTTAAGCGCTAAAGTCCTCGCTCTGCGCGCAAGGGCAAAGTCCCCAGCAGCGACCATAGGCTGAGCCCAGCGCAAATTGGGGCTGTCGCCGCGTCATTGTGCCCCACCAAGCCGCCTAGCCTCGGACCCTAGACGCAAATGGCTTAAATAAGGGCGAAAATTTACATCTTACCCTATGGCAGCGATGTTGGGCCCGTGCCTGGGCAAAAAATTACGATTTTTTGTGACAAAGTTCTTGCAAGCCGGTGAAAAATCTCTATAATGAGCGCTGTCGCAAGGCACTGAGCCTTAAGACAGAAAAATTAATTTGATGCCCAGATGGCGAAATTGGTAGACGCAAGGGACTTAAAATCCCTCGGACTAAACATCCGTGCCGGTTCGACCCCGGCTCTGGGCACCAAGTTACGATGCCATACATTTTCTGTTGACTCAGCCTTAAGACTTCAAAATTTGATTGCCCAGATGGCGAAATTGGTAGACGCAAGGGACTTAAAATCCCTCGGACTAAACATCCGTGCCGGTTCGACCCCGGCTCTGGGCACCAAGCAATAAAACAACCTGCGGGTTGTTTTTTTGTTTTTGGGCCACCCCAAAATGGGTGCCCACCCTCCGGCGCAACCATCGACGCGCCGCTTTGAGCGCCCAGCTGCGCTCCCTCCTCGCAACCGGCCCTGCGCCCTAGACGCCGCGGATCCGCGGCCACCTGCTACTCTCGGCCCGCTACTCCCGATCTTGTCCCGATCTTGCCGTTAGAGCCTGCCAAGCGTGCTCTTGCGTAGGAACCCCATCGCACTGTCTTTTCTGATGAGCTGCGCTCAAACTCAAAGGCCCCAGAGCTTGCGCCCCAGAGCCTTGGTGCAAAATTCTCCCGGGGTCTTTGCTAGAAGATGTTGTCCATCACCACGTTGTTGCCCCCATTTTGCGGCGGGCTCTGCGGTTGCTGTGGCGGCTGCGCGCCGGTAGCTGGGAGCAGATTGCCATTGGCATCAAAGCTTGGCCCTTGCGGGGCCGCATTACCTGATGCCGCGTCAGCGGCGTTAGCACCGGAGGCAGAAGCATTGGCGCTGCTGACCGCATTAGCACCGGAAGCAGAAGCATTGGCGCTAGCTGCGGCTTGGTTGTTATTGTTCATAATCGGCATGCCGTCAGGCCCAATCTGCATGGGGCCGGAGGCGGTGCCTAAGGATTGGGCCGCTGAGCCTGATGGGGTTGACACCACACTGCCTGCCGCGCCTACGGGTAAACCATCGGGTCCAATTGAGGCCGGGCCGCCGCCGGGAACAAATGGCAGAACCTCACGTGGTGGGGCCTTTGGCGTCTCTTCTTCTTCGACCGGAGGTGCCGGCGGCTCAGGCTGTGGCGCATATGGGTCGATCACCTGATCCTCAACCTGCTTTAAGCTGTAGTCTTTAGGCGCGTAACCGGCGGGCTCCTTGGACATGTAATCAGGCAGATATTGCTGCTTACCGTGATAGGACTGGTTGTAGCTCTGGCAGCTTTGCAAAATACGATCGGCGTAATCGAGGAAACCAGCCAGCGGAATTTCGTAGGTACGAACCCGATCGCGCTCGCCTTGGAGCAGCCCAATCTTTAAAGTGCCGCCCTCACGCATCTGCAAGAACAGATCGGAGAGGCTGCGCTCTTGAGCTTGAGTGATAGGAGCGAAGATGATGCGGCTGCGCCCGGCAATTTCACCGCGCAATGAGTACTCTTGATTGTTGTCAACGATGAAACGGGCGTAAACGTAATCGTTGATGCTGTCAAAGAGGCGGATGTCGAGCGAGTTGACATTGAGCTCCAAGAGCGGGGTGGGGTTTTGCACCATGCAGCCCACCTTGAAGCCAAATTGGTCGGTCAAGGAGCGCTTGATCGTGATCGCCAAGGAATGGTGCAAGATGGCCTCTTGAATCGAGAGCATCTGCGAGGAGCTGCCCTTTGCGTAAGTGTAGTTGGGATCTTCGCTGTAGATCCAAACGCCGGTGGGGCGCTCGCTGTAAGCATTAGCCGCCAGCGCCGGTGCGCTTGCGCCAACTAGCGCCGTTGCACTTACCGTGCACAGGGCTAGTCCAGCTAAAGTACCCGCCCATGGATTGACCTTATTACGCATAAGTGACACCCTAAAAAATCTATCCTCACGACAGCTGACACGGTCTTAAGGATGGCCCAGACGCTGGCTGCTGTCGTCGGCTTACAAGTTGGAGCCAAGGCCCACGCCTTTACTCCTGCGGTCCCAAATCGGGCTAAGCCTACCACAAAGCACACCTTTTGGAGCATAGACCCCTTGAGATGGTGCACAAGCAATTGCAGCGTAACCCGCCACAAGCTAAGCTCAGCGTGCGAAAATCGCGCCACAGCACGCGGCGCTACAGCGCCCGGAGCGCCACCCCATGAGCGCTACGCTATGATCGCCCCGCGCGCTGGTGCTGCGCCCACAAAAAAGCAGCAGCCGACCGCGCCCGCTCTTATTGGCGCGACCTGCTACTGCCTTGGGGCCAAGCCCGCTGAGCATGCGCTGAAGCTAAGCTGAGCTTAGCTTAGCTTAGCTTAGCGGCGCTTGCTTAGTACAGGATGCGACACTTTAAGGTGCCGTCGATCTGCTTTAACAGCGGCACGATCTTCTCTGGTTCATCGCTGTGGATGTCCATTACCACGTAGCCTACGTCCCCGCTGGTCTGTAAGTACTGGGCGGCGACGTTGATGTTTTGCTTCGCAAAAACGTCGTTGATCTGCTGCATGATGCCCGGGACGTTCTTATGTACGTGTAACAGGCGCGAGACGCTGGTGCGCTTAGCTGGGAGCGACACCTCTGGGAAGTTGACCGCAGTTAAGGTCGAGCCGTTGTCGGAGTACAGCGCCAGCTTTTGGGCCACCTCAATACCGATATTGCACTGAGCTTCCTCGGTTGCAGCACCGATATGTGGGGTCAAGATGACGTTATCAAACTCACGCAGTGGCGAGACAAACTCAGCGCCATTGGAGGCTGGCTCCTTCGGGAAGACATCGATGGCAGCACCGGCGACCTTTTTGGCGCGCAGGGCGTCGGCTAAGGCGTCCACATCGACCACGGTGCCGCGCGAAGCGTTGATGAAGAAGACCCCATCCTTCATCTGTGCAAAGGCCTGAGCGTCGATCATGTTCTTGGTCAGATCGGTCTCCGGAACGTGTAAGGTGACGATATCAGCTTGAGCAAAGAGCTCTTGTAAGGTATCGACCTGACGGGCGTTACCCAAGGTCAACTTGCTCTCAATATCGTAGCAAATGACCTTTAAGCCTAAGCTCTCAGCGATGATGCCCACTTGGGTACCGATGTGGCCATAACCGATGATGCCTAAGGTCTTGCCACGCGCCTCAAAGCAACCGTGAGCGGCCTTATTCCAGCCACCGCGGTGTAATAAGGCATTACGGGCTGGGACGTCACGTAACAGCTGGAGGTACTCACCGGTGACTAATTCCGCGACCGAGCGGGTGTTGGAGAACGGAGCATTGAAAACCGGGATACCCATCTGCGCTGCCGCTTCCAGATCGACTTGGTTGGTGCCGATGCAAAAGCAGCCGATGCCCACTAAGCGCTTGCAATGGGAGAGCACTTCACGGGTTAAGTGGGTACGCGATCTGATACCTAAAAAGTGGACATTCTCGATCTTATCGAGCAGTTCCTGACCGTCGTAGGCCTTCTTGTCGTATTCGACATTGGTATAGCCAGCTTTGTTAAGGACCTCAACAGCACTGGGGTCAACACCCTCTAAAAGTAAGATTTTGATCTTGTCTTTATCTAAGGACAGGGCGTGCATATTTTCCTCCGCCTGATGGTGCCCTTGGGCACGGCATTGCTAGCCCCACTGCCGCACTTAAGGCCTAACGCAGTGAGTACCGTTCTAAGCACAAAGCCCAGCGGCCAAGGCACGAGGCCTTAGCCACTGGGCTGGAGCTCATCTTGAGCTCAAGAAATGAGGTGAAAGCTTGCGCTCACGCCTAAGCCTGATGCTTGGCGCGACGGGCGAGCACGGCGTCGTTGAGCTCAGCTAAGATTGCCTCGGTGTCTTCCCAGCCCACGCAGGCATCGGTGATGGACTGACCGTAGACTAACTTGGAGCGATCACAGGTTAAATCTTGGCGGCCCTCGACTAAGTTACTCTCGATCATAACGCCAAAGATACGATCGCAGCCCGAGCTAATCTGGGTCGCGACATCGTGGCAAACTTCCAGCTGCTTTTTGAACTGCTTGGAGCTGTTGGAGTGCGAGAAGTCAATCATGACGCGCTCGGGCAGGCCCGCCTTAGCTAACAGCTCGCAGGATTGGCCCACGGCGACGCTGTGGTAATTAGGCTCCTTACCGCCACGTAAGATGATGTGGCAATCGTCGTTACCGCGCGAGTGCGCAATAGCGACGTGACCCATCTTGGTTACAGTCATAAAGGTGTGCTCATGCTGGGCGGCCACAACCGCGTCAACGGCAATCTTAACCGAGCCGTCGGTGGCATTCTTAAAGCCAATCGGGCACGACATACCCGAGGCTAACTCGCGGTGAATTTGCGACTCGGTGGTACGAGCACCAATGGCACCCCAGGAGATGAGCTCGTCTAAGTACTGAGGCGAGATCATATCTAACAGCTCAGTGGCGGCCGGCATGCCCTTGACGTTGATATCGACTAATAACTTACGGGCAATGCGCAAGCCGTTGTTGATATCGTAGGTGTTATCAAGGTTAGGGTCGTTGATGAGGCCCTTCCAGCCCACCGTGGTGCGCGGCTTTTCAAAGTAGACGCGCATGATGATCTCAAGCTGATCCTTGTACTTTTCACGCAAAGGTAACAAACGATCAGCGTACTCTAAAGCTGCGCGGGGATCGTGAATGGAACATGGGCCCGTGATCACGACCAAGCGATCAGTCTCGCCCTTGAGCGAGTCATGAATGGCTTGGCGCGTGGCGCAGACCAGCTTATCGACTTCGTCAGTGGTGGGGAACTTCTCGATCACCGCCACTGGTGGTAACAGAGCTAACACGTTAATCCTCGTGTCGACTACACCGGCGCGGAACAGCGGCGGCTGCAGCTTTAATGGTTCTTGGTATAAGGTCATAACAACCGCCTCTAATTAAAACGAGAAGTAAAATTGGTAACGATAAAAGGAGCGGGCTAACGCAGCAAAAGCAAAGCGGCCAACCAAGGTCGGCAGCGGGGATCCTGACGTAGGGCGCGCCCAGCCTGAGACATGCAGACTCCAAAGCGCGCGGATGCGATGAAGAGATAACATACTCTTTGCTCCAACAACAAAAACCAAAACGCACCAGCAAGTGCTGCAACCATGGAGCAGCACAGTCAGGAGGTGCGTTCGTTAGCCCACAGCTGCAAGCAACATCCTGTCGCCTGAGCTGTCTTGATATCGTATTAGTAAGAGTGAGTTCCAGCTCACAAACTAAACTGAGCCCCATTATAGGGGGCAGCCCCCACGCGGCTCAAGTTTGGGGCAGCAAAGCCCAACTGTGACACCGCTTGGTGCTTTGTTTGAGCTTAGTTAGCGCTATTTAGCACCAAAGCAAGGCAAAAAAGAGCAGTATTCTAACAAAAAGGCACTAAAAACGTGCAAATCTAAGTTACAGCGCCGCACCGCCCAGACATAACTAAGGCCCAGCACCCGCCCCACCAAGTGAGTAAGTGCTGAGCCTGAGCACGCGTGCGCTGGTCTTACCCCCAGCGGCGCGCATAATTACCTTAACTTCCAGAGAATATGAACCTCACTTGCTGCCTCCCCATTCAAATGCCGTATGAATGAGGCTTATAAGCGATTTTGTGACAAGGTATAGATGTACCTCAGCATTTTGCAAAAATCGCTTAAATACAAGGTTTTACTTAGCAAGGTATAGGAATCGCTGGAAGTTCAGGAATTAGCCTTGTGCGAGCTTGGCTAAGGAAGCGCCGGTGAAGCGATAGCCGGTCCAATCATCTAAGACGGTGCAGCCAAACTTCTTGTAGAACTCGATGGCGTTCTTATTCCAGTCTAGGCAGGACAGATCAAGGCGCCCGCACCCGCGTTCTTGCGCCATCTGTGCTAAAGTTTGGAGCAAGAACTTACCAAAGCCTAACTTGCGATACTCCGGGAGAACAAAAAGATCCTCAAGGTAGATCCCACCCTTGCCTAAGAAGGTCGAGAAGTTGTGGTAGAAGAGAGCAAAGCCCACTTCATTGCCGGTCTCATCTAAGGCAAAGATGACCTCCGCGGTCTTGCGGGCAAAGAGCCACTCATCGAGCAACTCCGGGGTAGCCGAAACCTCATCGTCCAGCTGTTCAAAATGCGCCAAGTCCTTGATGAACTTCAGAATCAAAGGAATATCCGCGCGCGTGGCCGATCGATATTGCTTAGTGCTCATCACTAAACTCCTTAGAGCAAGCATGCCCATGACCAAAACAAAGAGCTTACTCTTATCTTAGCGCCATGGTCGCATACAAGCTTGCAGTCACGTCCCGGCTTAAAGTTAGATCTAGTTACACGATCGCATTTTTGCGAAGCATATCCCAGAACCTAGGTCGCCACCGGCACGCCCGCACCGCCCGGGGCTCACCGCGCCGCCACGCAGGGGAGTGCCGCCGCGCAAGGAAGTGCCGCACCGGGGAGCGCCGCCATGCCTAGAACTCCAAGGTCAGGCTGACCGGGCAGTGATCCGAGCCGAAGACTTGATCTTCGATCGTGGCGTCTTTGATGTGGGACTTAAGCTCCTCGGAGACAAAGAAGTAGTCGATACGCCACCCTACGTTCTTTTGGCGCGCTTGCATCTTGTAGGACCACCATGAATAGCGATCTTTAACCGCGCCGTGGACATGGCGGAAAGTATCGACGTAACCTGCGGCGGTGAACTTATCTAAGAAGGCACGCTCAATGGGCAAGAAGCCGGTATTAGCAACATTGCTCTTAGGGCGGGCTAGGTCAATTTCTTGATGGGCGATGTTGAAGTCACCGCAGACCACAATCGGCTTGCTTGTGCGCAGCTGTTGGGCATAGTTAAAGAAGCAGTCAAAAAAGCCCATCTTGTAAGGCACGCGCTTGAACTCACCCTTGATCGGCTTGCCTGACTCATCGAGCACCTCGCCGCCACCGTTAGGGAAGTAGCCATTAAAGAAGTGGAAGTGCTCAAACTCAAGGTGGATGATGCGCCCTTCTTGGGCAAACTCAGGCTCCGGCAGCTCAATTTCCACCGCTAACGGCTCAAGCTTGGAGAACACCGCGGTGCCCGAATAGCCCTTTTTGACCTGAGAGCTGGCAAAGTAGGAGTGATAGCCTTGCTTGTGCACAATCTCCTCGGGGATCTGCGCAACCTCAGCCTTGGTTTCTTGAAAGCCAATGACATCGTAGCGATCTTGGGCAAACCACTCTTGCCACTCAGGCTTCTTCGCCACGGCGCGCAGGCCATTGACGTTCCACGATGCAAGCTTAATCTCCATTGAAACTCCTACCTAAACCAGCCAAATCAGCTCAACCAGCAAAACTGCCAAACGAGCAAACTCTTAATTGCGCTCTATCTTACCTGAGTACGCCCCCAAGGCCCGCCGCTTGGTCCCGGTTGCAGAAAAATTATCGCAAGCGCTATAGTGACCAACACGGTTTCCCCGTCCGTGACTGGGCAGATATTTTTCGTGAATTATCGTCCCCTTCTTTAGTTAGCATCAACTAACTAAAGAATGGGATAAATATCGCGTTTCTAGCTGTTAAAGTCTCCATCCTTTATCAACAGCGTACCGCGT
>DXIF01000057.1 GCA_019113025.1 Candidatus Anaerobiospirillum stercoravium
TCTAGCTAGATTTAAGCACTCTAGCAAGGCTCTGGCGAAGAGTTCGATACGTAAGTATCAAAGAGCTCTTCGACAGAAAGCTGCTTTTTGGTCCAGGAGAATCCCCCGTCGTCAGACGGTGGGAGCTTCAAAACTTGAAGCGAGAGCCTTGGCTCTCCCCATAAAGCGGGCTAAGCCCGCTTTTTTATGGCCGCGCCCATATACCCTACCATGTAGCACAAAATCACCCATTCACCTGCAGGCCCCCACCGCTCGGCCACGGCAAGCTGGCTCAGCGCTCTGCCCAGCATCAGTCCGGCATCAGCCTAGCTGACGGTCCTAGCTTGCACCAAGTGATGCTGCGCAAAGCACGCTCTCGCTTGAAGTGCTACATTAGGCTCAGGCCCCAAACCAAATAAGGAGGAGTATCCATGCGTCAGAGCATGTTAGCCGCAGCCGTGGCGGTAACCGCCCTATTGCTGCAAGGCTGCGTCAGCACCCAAGAGCAAACAACCACGGCACAAGCCTCTACCCCGTCCGTCGATGCTGTCACCAGCGCCAGCCCTGTACCTAGCGCCCCAACCGCGACCCAAGAGCAGCTTATGGGCTACACTAACGGCGCTCAGATTCTCTCCGGGGTGGAAGTAAAATGGCCCGCCCTAGATGCGCGCAGCGGCGTCATCTACCACCAAGTGGCGACCCCACGCAGCTTAGTGCAGCTGAAGATGCACCTATTAATTCCGCAGACAAATGAGCCCAAGCCTGCGCTGATCTTCTTCCCGGGCGGAGGCTTTACCAGCGCCGACCTCGACCGCTATAGCCAAATGCGCTTTGCCTTGGCTGAGCGCGGCTTTGTGGTCGCGACCGCCGAGTATCGTGTGGTTCCAAATAAGTACCCCAGCTTAGTTGAGGACGGCAAGGCCGCGGTGCGCTATCTACGTGCCCACGCCCAAGACTTGGGGATTGACCCGACCCGCATCGGCGTTTTTGGTGATTCCGCAGGCGGCTATCTGACCCAAATGGTCGCCACCACCAACGGCGAAACCAAGTATGACCAAGGCGATTTCACCGAGGTCAGCTCCGAGGTGCAAGCCGCCTGCTCAATCTACGGCATCTCCGACCTCAGCCGCATCGGCGAGGGTTATAGCGATGAGATTGTGGCAGTCCACCACTCCCCGGCGGTAACCGAGGCGCTGTTACTGCATGGCCCGGCCTTTAACACCTTCCCGGGGGCGACCATTGACAGCGACCCGGCGCTGACGCAAGAGGCCAGCGCCATTAACCACGTGGACGCCAAGGATCCACCCATGCTCTTGCTGCATGGCAGCGCCGACACCTTGGTCAGCCCATGGCAAAGCGCCCAGATGTACCAAAAGCTCAAGGACGCAGGCGTTGACGCCCGCTACGTCGTAGTCGAGGGCGCCGCCCATGGCGGCGTGCTCTGGCAGCAAGCCCCGATCATCAACACCGTGGCAAACTTCTTTGTTGAGTCCTTAGGCCCAGTGGGCACCCCAGTTGAGGACCACTAAGCCCTAAGGCGCAGCGCCCCAGCCACGGCGCTCCAGCTGCTGCGCCCCCACCTTGGCGCACACAATAAGGCTCTAAACTGTCATCAGCTTAGAGCCTTATTGAAACCTTATCGCAAATCAGGAGCAAGTAAGCAGCAAGAAAGGAGCAGCGGGGCGGCGTGCGGCTAGAACGGCAGCCACGAGAAGAAGCCTTCGTCTTCCTCCGCAGCCGCGGCATCACCCTCAGTTGCAGCCTCGTCATCCGGGGCCGCCTCAGCAGCGGCAGCATCCGGTGCGGCTTGCGACTCCGCCGCAGCTGGAGCTGCGTCCGGGGCGACCTCAGCTGGCGGCATATCATCGCGATCGCGCATATTACCGATATTGCGGTCAGCAAAAACCTTTTTGCCCGTAATGATGTCGCTGACGTAGCTCTCAATGATGGCGCGCGCCGCGTTGCTGTAATCTCCGGTCAGCTCAATGACATAGAGATTGTCGACCTCGCCAATCACAATGGCGAAGGTGTTGGACTCCAAGCAGTCCGCGGTATAGAAGCCGGTGCCCTGCTTGAACATATTGGTACAGGAGTGGGTGTAGGTGTAGTTACGCATATAGCGCTCGGCGTCCATATTGGCCGTCTTGCGGGTATAGCGCATCTTGATCGTGGTGGTGTGATCGGCGCCGTCGCTAGCATTCGCGTGGATGTAGCTGACGGTATTGTCGTTATTGATCACCACCTGCCAGCCAAAGGGTACCGGCGGATAATAGACCGGCTCGATATTGCGCATGTAAGCGTCATAGCGCGCTTGCTGCTCGGGAGATGGGGCGGGACGTTTAAACTTTATGGCCTGATCTTCTAAAGCTGCATGGGCAACGCTGGCACTGAGCATCAGCACCGTCACCAATGTGGCGCCCGCTGTTCCTAAGCCCACTAACGCGGCCTTTGTTTTCTGCCAAGCCCCAGCCATAATTTAATTCCTCGTACCAACTCAACCGGACATCCGAGCGCCTGCGGTGGCGTCTTAACACCTAAAATCACCTTAGGATCAAAGTGAGTTTAGGCACACCACGGCCCTCCGTCTATGGTCTCAAGCGCAAAATGCGACCTGACTGCATCTTGCTGTGCCGCAAGCGCGACCTAACCTCGTGCCACTTCGTGCCACCCAGTGCCACTAGTGCTACCGAGATCAGTTCCTCGGCCTGCGCTCGGTTAGAGCGAGCCTTAGGCACTCAGCTCCAACTTCTTGGACGAAAGCAATTGCTGTGCCTCAACTAAGGTCTGGCAGCGGCAGAAGGTATAGAAGAAGGGACTAAGCACCTCCTTGAAGCGATACTTGTTGGCATAGCCCAAGAACTGCTTTAAGCGATCCAGGACCGACTTTTCAGGGCAGCCATATTTTTGCAGCTCGCAGCCAAATTCCCATGCCACATCAAGCACGGACGCAAGCGCCATAGCAGGCTCCTGCCCGCGGATCACCTGCGGCAGATTAGGCGTACCAAAGGCAGCGCGCCCCACCATTTGACGCGAGCACAAGGTCACGGCACGGCATTGGCACGAGGACGCTAAATCCGTGATATCGCCATTGGCGACTACCGCAATGCCCCGACAGCACCCAGCCTCAGTATCATCCAGCACCGTGGTGATGGCAGGCCAATTGAGGCCCTCGGCTTTGTACAGATCCTTACGGGTTCGAGCGTGGATGATGAACTCATTGACTCCCGGTACCGCTAAAGCTGCGACCACAGTTGAGAGCTCGGTGGCGCTCAGTACCCCCAAGCGAAACTTGACCGATAAGAAGATGGCCGGATCCAAAGCCTCACGCACCCGCGCGGTAATCTCATGGATAAGCTCGGGCTCTTTGAGCAAGAGCGAACCGCCATGATGGACAAAGCGCGACGGGCAGCCAAAGTTTAAGTCGATGCTGCGCGCACCCAATTCAACCGCGCGCTGCGCGGTCAGAGCCAGCGCCTGTGGGTGATCGCCCAAGAGCTGAACGCGGCACAGGCAGCCGGAGTCAGTCTTGCCATCGTGCTCCAGCTCAGGCACTTCGCGCAACAAAGTTTTGTGGGGGCATGGCTCCGCGGTGACGCGGATAAACTCGGAAAAGCACTCATCGTACTGCCCATAACGCGTGATCACTTGGCGCATCGGTGGGTCACACACGCCCTCCATCGGCGCCAAATAAACCTTATTAAGCGGCAACTTCGCCCCTGCGTCCACCAGCTGCGGATCTAACACCAGTGCCGCTGGCGCTGGCATCGTGACGGCCTGGGCTCCAGCTGCTACCGGCGCTGCGCCCGCTCCCAGCGCCAACGCAGCACCTGCTGCCGCTCCCACCGCAGCATCCACCGCAGTCCCCTCTAACTTTCCTGTGCCCAACAATGCCCTCTCCCCTAAGTTGCGCGCCGCCCGGGCGCCCTCAAAAAAGCGCCTCATTGTACCTAAAAGCCTCGTTCCCACCAACTAACCGCGCATAAAGACGCGCAGGCCTCCTCAAAGGCAAGCTTTGAGAAGGCCTACGGTCTCAACAGTGGCACTAAACCAAGCTATGCGCTCCAAGCGCAGTAGCGTGCCACGCTATGCCGCGCCAAGCAGCGCCGGGAGCGCAACCGCCCACTCCGCTTAGAAGTTCTTAAAGAGCCACTTGCCGCGCAGCAGTACACCCTTTAAGTTGAGCTCGGAGTCGACCACCAACATTGAGGCAACCTTACCTGCCTCAATGGTGCCATAGTCCTCTAAGACCTTGATCGAGCGGGCTGGGTTGTACGTGGCGCAGCGGATCACGGTGCTCAAAGCTAAGCCCATGGTCTGATACGCATTCTTCATGCAGTCATAGAGGTTGGTCGCAGAACCGGCGATGGTGCCCGACTTTAAGGTCGCCAAACGGCCCTTAACATAGACTGGCTGTCCACCTAACTCATAGGTGCCATCATCTAAGCCGACCGCCATCATGGAGTCAGAGATGAGAATCATGCGCTCCTCACCTAACATGCGGAAGGCCGCGCGTACTGCCGCCGGGTGAATATGGATGCCGTCGCAGATAATCTCGGCCTCACCCCACTGAGCATCGGCCATGGCTGCGATTGGGCCTGGATCGCGGTGAGCCAAACCCGGCATGGCGTTATAGCAGTGGGTTAAGTGGGTAGCACCGGCGTCAATGGCTTCACGGGCAATATCGTAGCTGCAGCAGGTGTGGGCAATCGAGGACAGCACTTCCTTATTTAAGATCCGGATGGTCTCGATCGCATTCGGCTCTTCGGGGGCAATGGCCATGAGCTTGATCTTGCCCCCAGCGGCTGCATTGCAGCGACGGAAGAAGTCGACATCAGGCTGGTGTACAAACTCAGGATTCTGGGCACCGACCTTCTTGGGGGAAACAAATGGACCTTCCATATTGATGCCGACGACATCAGCGCCATCATCCTTAACCGAATAGTCGAGGACATTAGCGCAGGCCTTGGTGATGTCAGCCTCGGACATGGTCATGGTCGCAGGGCAAATCGCGACGATACCGCAAGCCGCCTCATACTTGGCGATCGCATCCAAAGCCTCTTCGGTGCCTTCCATCAAATCATGGCCCACCGCGCCGTGGAAGTGGATATCCACGAGGCCCGGAATCAAGGACAAGCCCTTTAAATCCACTACCTCCTCGGAGCCGACCTCAATCGTGCCCCCTTCGCGCACCGTCGCAATGCGGGAGCCGTCCACCTGAACCGAGCTCTGTGGCGCGAAGCGGAAATCCTTGGTAAAGAGGTTAGCATGTGACAGCAGCATAAACATTCCTCACACAATGGCAGGGGCGCCCCCGGCGTCCGAGCGTACCAAACAAAACAACTAAAGCCTGCAGCAACCTGGGCGCGTAGCATGCCGCACAAAAAAAATAGCACGCCCTAGCTCACTATAGCCCCAAACTACAGGAGCAAACTTGAGCCCAAGGCCCAGATAAGACTAATTCCCAACAAGACACGACTTAAAGCACAAGCGCGCTCCAGCGCATAGGCACAATTCACCGCGTAGGCACGACTCAACGCACCCCACTTAATCGGTTCCACGACTCCAGCACGACGTACCATAGCTATGAAACGCGCGTCAGCGCAAAAAACTCAGGTAAGTGGAAGTTAGGAGTTGGCACCGCCACTGGGTTGTAAGCCACATAGTGCTCATGCTCCTTGGTCTCCGAAATCTTGTAGAGATTGAGGGCAAAGGTATTGCCCGGCGCCAAGGCGTCGTAGCCAGTAAGCCCCGCGATCAAGGCGCGCGGCACCAAAAATGACACTGACCACGCGTCATCCCCACGCTCCGCCTTAATCTGCAAGGCGGCAATTTCATCAGGGGTAAAGGCAGTGCGGCCTTTGCGGCTATGGCCATGCTTGGCATAGCAGATACCGGCCGAGTTCAGCTCGATATTAAGGTACAGGCAGTGCTCAAGCGCAGGGGCAAAGTCTGCGTTATCGGCACTGTCAGCAAAGGCCAAGAACAGTTCAACCGCGCTATCTTGGCAGACCATGAGCATTGGCTCTTGTTGCACCAACGCCGTGGTCAGCGGGTTACGCTCCTTAACCTCAAAGCGGCAATGCAAGCCTAAAGCGTCCAGCGCCAAGGTCGCCTGAGCCACCGGTCGCTCAACGCAAGTCCACAGATAATGGTCAATGGCTAAAGTCTGCTCTGCGCCCTCATAAGGCAAAATCAGCATGATGGCATCTCCGCAACAAACCAAACGCAGCGCGCGCGCTCATCGCGCATATCGCGCCCCGCCCCGCTAAGCCACGCCCACGCCTCCAGCGCCCAACACCAAGCGCAATAGCAATGTCTAGGAC
>DXIF01000002.1 GCA_019113025.1 Candidatus Anaerobiospirillum stercoravium
GTTTTAGTGTGCGCCGTGGGGCGTGGCTATTTTGATCTGAGCGGCCATTTTGCGTTTGCATTTGTGTTTGCGGCAGTAAAAGCCCATAGATAAGCGCTTTAGCTCAATCAGGCTGGTTCCACCCCCGAGGACCGCCCCAAGTTACACCCTAGAACCAAAACTGTTTAACTTGCTGCTTAAAGCCACGGTTCAAACCTTGAGCAAAGTCTTGGCTTTTCTGAAGGCTCAGCCGCCAGAACTTGGGCGCGCTGGAACCGGTTGGACTTAAGTGGCTTCACATCATGCCGCTTGCTCGACGTTTCCGGGAGGGGGTTATGTCACAGCATGAGCTTAGGCCTCAAGTAACTAATGCCAGAGCTCACCACACCAATCGTACTAAGTCGGCCCCAAGCTGCCTCAGTCATGCCCGCGCTGCCCTTGCTGCGCGTGCGTCGGTTGTGACTGCAGCGCCGCGTGGCCGAGGGCTTGGTTATACCTTGGTGTTGGCTGTGACCTTAATGGCTCTACCATTGCTGGTTGGTCCCATGCTCCCGCCGGTATATGCCGAAGTGCCCGCCGATATGGAAAACGTGGCTCAAGCTGATGTCTTGCTGCGCTCGACGGCCTTTAGTGCGCCCGCCGTTGAGGCGGCCGTGGCTGCGGAGGAAATTCACGCGGTTTCGGCCTTAGGCGAGCCGGTCGATCCCTCCGCCTTGGTGTTGCCCCAAGCCTGGCCCGACGCGGCTTTTTTAGGCCCGAGTTCTTTGCTCACCCAAGGCCTGACCAATCAGCAATGGGCGCACATTGGCACTCAAGCCCAAGCGGTGCTGGAGCGCAACCACTTAGACGGCTTTATCTACTCGCCGCGCATTGCTGCGATCTTTGCCCAGCATGGCACCGATGGCTCCTTTATCGCCCAGCGCTTAGGCAGCAATTACCTGTTTGGTTATAACTTCATGCTCGCCCAGCACGAGTTTGCGCCCGCCGCCACCTTTAACTTTGTCAGCGCCTATTTGAGCTTGGTGCTGCACGTGGTGCCTAACATTGACGTTAAGTTCCTTAATTTCCGTCACGTCGCATCAGAGCCGGTCTACCTTTGGGGTGAGACTGATCCCAGTTATGGCAGCAGTTATGGCAGCAGTTATGGGATGAGCTCTGCTGTGCCTGCTGCCACCTCAGCGTATGCTGTCACCGCAGTGCGCGGCGGCGCTGGGGCGGTCGCGGCTCAGGCGGGTAACGGGGACAACGGCGGCACGCCTCAGCCTGCAGCTGCCTCTGAAGTAGGCGCGGCGGCGGGAGCGGCGCCCTCGTATCGCCCAGATGGGCGTTTAGGCCCTAATCTGGGACAAGCGTGGCCCGAGCCTTGGTTTGGTAATGCCGGGGGCAAGATTGATTGGAGCGCCGTCCGCAACTCGCCTCAGGGGCGTGAGCTCGCCTCGGCGCGTATCTTAGAGCCGGACACCAAGATTGTCTTCAATGATGGGGTCCAATTGCCACTGTATCCTGCTTACGCCTCCGATAGCGACACCACGCTGCGCGGGGCTTTTGCGACCAGCAACGCTAAGGTCAACTCTTATTGGGCGGAGCTGGTTGAGCCGATGCGCATTCAGCAGGCCTTGGAGTTTTTGGGCCTGACCAGTCCCGGGCTTGAGATTACCAACGCCAATAAGCGCACCTTCTGGCAAGATCGCAGCTTGCAGTATAGCTTGCTCCGTGAGGTGAGCTTCTTAAATCGCCTCGCCCAGTGCTCGCTTAACGGTGCCAGCCTCCAACAGCAAGGCGCGCAGCCTGATAGGTACTCAGCGGCGGAGCTAGGCGAAATTATGACTTGGTCGAGCACTGGTAATTTAGTCGACCATGCGTTGGTGGCAGCGCAAACCCAGCATGACAAGACCAAGCTGCCGCCACCTGGCGCAGACGCGGCGCCCAGTGCCGACTTGGTGGTGCCACCCCAGAGTTTTGTCGCAGCTTTACCGTTGCTGGCAGGCGCGCAGTGGCCGGATTCGATCTCGAATTCGGACATGTCCTTGTCCTTAGTGCAGCGTTGGCGCCAAAATATCTGCAATCAAGTACTGGATGTCGCGGTGGTAGCGGTCTTCAATGAAGAGGGCCAGATTGTGCGCTTGAGCAATGGGCGGGGCGATAACGACCTGAGTAGCTATCAGCACTATTACGTGCTCTATGGCAAGAGCAATGTGATCAATAGCGGCACATCCAACGTCAAGCAGCAGGTTTATCGCTACGCCGGTTTAGTCAGCGATGAGCAGGGCCACACTGTGAGCTTTGTCTTAGCGGTGCCGCTGTCAGATCAGTTCTCGTTACACGATGGTGCGCATCTGCTCAATGAGATTCTTGAGGCGGCCGCTTTATTGCCCCAAAGCGCGGAGTTAGGAGCGAACTTGCAACAAGCTGCTGCGGTGCACTGTGAGCAGGATGGCGGCGCGAAGCAGGCGCTCTATGGCGCGGTGTTTGGGGCCCGTAGTGTCTTTGATGTCGCTGCGGCGGGGGAACAAAGTCTCCTCAAAATGCCGCTGAGTAATTTTGGGCGCAGCGCCAACGCAGCCTGGGCGCAAAATGGCGCCGATCGGCGTAACACCAATGTCAGCTTTGCCTCCTTAGCGCACGCGGCGCAGCACGCAGTGGCTCAGCGCGCCGCATGGAGCGAGGAGCGGCCTGAGGCGCCGCGCAACGGGGCGGTCGCGGCTGAACTTGTTGGCAGTGAGCCTGAGGTGCGCGCCCATATGTTGACCGGGCCGCGTACGCTTCAAGCGCGCAGTGGGGATACTTGGGCGCGCCGCACTGAAGACGAGCCGTTGTCGGATTGGGCGCTGGTGCCGCCGCTTGATGGGCGCACCGGTGCGGCTTCTAAGAATAGCCGCGCCCAGCATGATTTGACCATGGTTCAGACCCAGACCAGCAATAACGAATTTGCCTCCTATCGCCAAGGCATGCTCAACGACATCAACCCGGCGCGTTATGCCACAACGCAATCGAGCACCGATTTGCGCGCCATGCTTGAGGATGACAACGAGGGCTTAGCGGGCAAGGAAGTGCTCCATGATAAGGAAGGGCATACCGCAGGCTCGGTGCGCCGGATGGTGTTTGCCGATAGTGTCATGGATAAGGCCCAAGCGCGCCTTGAGCGCGCTGCAGCGGGCGACAGTGCCGAGAGCATCGAACGCGATGCCCAAGAGCAGCGCCAATCCTTCTTTGACGTGATTGACGAAATCTCGAGCCAAGAGACTCCGGTCTCGGCCTTAGAGCGCAAGAGTATGGTGCGTGCCAGCACCGAGGTCGCTCAAAGCGCCTCGATTATGAACGATATTGCCGAGCAGCGCAGTGCGCGTCAAGCGCGCGCGCAGTATGAAGAAGGTGCTGCTGGTGCTGACAGTGCTGACAATACGGATCAATCCGCGCTGCAGGATAACCAATACAGCAAATGCCCCGACGATGCCATTTTGCTGGAGATGAGTGAACGCGAGATTAAGGAGCGCGGCTTAGAGGATTGTTTGCGTGCCCGGCGCAATGCGGCAACGCAGGCGCGTTATCCAGCCGTGAGCTTAGTCGATGAGGGCGCAGCCGCCGGGCGCTCGGGCCGGGAGTCGGGCTAGTTTGGGCTAATTGGGTTAAATTGAGGCTGTGGCCCGGAATTTAGGGCACAAAAAAAGCCACTGCGTGGCCTTTTTCGCTGAAATGTTGTTAGACTAATGGACCCAGAACTGCCGCTACCATGTTCAGCTCCTTGAACCAGTGAGTTCAAGGTGGGAAACCTGTGGCTCTCAAGGCTTCCTAGGGACTGCAAAGCTAAACAGTGCAGTGTAGGCGTGCTCAAACGGAACTCAGGAAGATCTCCCAGTCTAGTAATATCGGCTCAGGGCAACTATGGCTGGCGTACAGCCCAGGCACCCATTAGCAAGGCATTGCTGCCTTGACTTCATAATAGCATAAGGGCCTTTAGATGCAAGAAAATAAGCCCGCGGACGCGAAAATAAATAGCTTGCAAAAGCCCGGAGGATATGGCTATTATGGGGTAAGTACGTGCTCAGATTAAGCAAATGCAATTGCCCCGGCATCAGCCCACCTAGCTCAATTACGCCGCCTTCTGCTTTGCCAAGCCGCGCGCAAGGCCAGAGCGTGGGCGCAAAATTTTTTTGAGCTGAGCCCTCAGAGGGCAACGCGGCGGCCGCACCCGTGCACTGCTTCTGGGGCGGGCCTGGTGGGCACTGCGCAACTTGGGACTATGTTTGCCGCAATTAACCCTCGGTGCGCCTGAGTGCGCCCGCCCCATGGGGCACAGCTCATTTCGCCCATGGGATGCTGCTCATTTCGCCTGCGGGGCGCAGGCTTCAATAAGCTTGCCCCAATAAGCTGGCCCCATAAGCTTGCTCCAATAAGCTTGCTCCATAAGCTTGCTCCATAAGCTTGCCCCAATAAGCTGGCTCCAATAAATAGCCCCAAGGCGCTCAAGGCGGCTTGGGGCTTGGGAGCGCCCGCGGGTGCGGACACTGGTAGTAGTTGTTAGCTTACTGGAGCTACCGGGTTTGACCTTAGAGGTAACCGTGACGCTCTAAGTACTGGTGCATGGCACCGATGAGGTTGGCGTCGTTGTGGAACTTGCACACCTCAACTTCCGGCTTAAAGATGAGCGGCGGCTCCAAACCGGAATTTGGATTGCCGGCCCAAGCCTTATCGGTGCCACGGCGAATGGCATCGATCAAGCAATCTTGGGCGCTGATGCCGCCACCGATGGCGACCTTCTCGAGATCTAAGACCACACTCAGGTTAAAGATGAGCTTGCCGGTCTCGTAGCCAAAGTCATCAAGCACCTGCTTGATCGTCTCATTGCCTTGATGGTACAGCTCGAAGATCTTCTGGCCATCTAGCGGGAACTTGCGCTGCGCTACCTCGGGCGTGAAGGTGTGTTCTAAGCCTAAGGCCTCGCAGGCGTGCAGAATTAAACCGGTGGCGGAGACGTTTTGCGCCTCGCATGAGCGATCTGCGGTAAAGTGCGGTACATCGTGTACAAAGGCCGAGAGTTCACCGGCTGAGCCGCGCGGACCTTGGTAGACCGAGCCATTGATGATGATGGCACCACCAAGACCTGTGCCGAGGATTAAGGCCGCACCGGACTTGATACCTTGCAGGGCACCGATCCAGAGCTCAGCTGCGGCCGCCGCCTTGGCATCGTTCTCGATCACTGGGCGCAGGCCAATTGCCGCCTCAATCTTGTCGGCTAACGGCACGCCATAGTTGTACACGATGGCGCCTCCGGTGCGCATCGAACCGTCATGGTTAACGCAGCCGGGGATGGCAATGGCGATGCCGTCAATATTCTCACCTTGGCCCTTGAGTTCATCGTGGATGCCCTTTAAGACCGCGATGAAGTCTTCTAAGGTGCTGTCCGGCTCATTAGGGGTGGGGCGTGAGCCCTTGCAGCGCAGCTCACCTTGGGCGTTGCAGAGACCATACTTGATGGCGCTGCCGCCCACATCAAAGGTCAGAACCGAGAGCTCGGAGCGCGATGGCTTTAGGGCGGTCATTAGCTCAAATCCTCACCGTTGGAGGCAATCACCTTCTTGTACCAGTTAAAGGAGAGCTTGCGCGAGCGATTTAAGGTGCCGCGGCCTTGGTTGTCCTTATCGACATAGATAAAGCCGTAGCGCTTCTCCATCTCACCGGTACCGGCCGAAACTAAGTCAATGCAGCCCCATGGGGTGTAACCCATTAACTTGACGCCATCGACGTCGACCGCGAGCTTCATCTGCTCAATGTGGGCGCGCAGGTAGTCGATGCGGTACTGGTCTTGAACCATGCCGTTCTCATCGAGCTTATCGTAGGCACCTAAGCCGTTTTCCACGATAAATTGCTCGATGCCGTTATAGCGGCCGTCGATTTGACGCAGCGTGTAGCGCAGGCCCTTAGGATCAATGGCCCAGCCCCAGTCGGATTCTTTAACGAAATCGTTCTTGCAGTCACCCAAGAAATTCTCTGGGGTGCTGCCGATAGCCTTAGCACTGACGCAGCGGCTCATGTAGTAGGAGAAGCCCACATAGTCGACGGTACCGCACTTAAGCTCGGCCTCGTCCGATGGGGCCATGACTGGGGCGCCGCCTGCCTCTTGCCACATACGCTCGCTGAAGTTGCCATAGCGGCCCAAGACGTGGACATCACCAAAGTACCAGCGCTCTTCCATCGCGCGCTGGGCGGCTAAGATGTCATCTGGGTCAGAGGTCTTAGGATAGACTGGAACGAAGGCTAACATGCAGCCTAAGCGGAAGTTCTTGTTGATGCTGCGGCCAATTGCAATAGCACGGGCGGAGGCGACGAACTCATTGTGCGCCGCTTGCATCATGATGCGACGGCGGGTCTTGAAGTCATCGCTGTCCTTGAACTTAAGGCCCGAGTTGGTCCAGACGAGAAATGGGAAGTAGACCTCAGCTTGGTTGTTGATTTCGTTGAAGGTCATCCAGTACTTGACCTTGTTTTGGTAGCGCTTAAAGCAGGTCTCAGCGTAGCGCACAAAGAAATCAATGCACTTACGATTAGTCCAGCCGCCATAGTTCTTAACCAAGCCCAGCGGAATCTCAAAGTGCGATAAGGTGATCACAGGCTCAATGCCGTGCTCTAACATGCAGTCAAAGAGGCGGTCGTAGAAGGCAAGGCCGGCCTCGTTGGGCTCAGTCTCATCGCCATTAGGGAAGATACGCGACCAGGCGATCGAAGTTCTAAAGCACTTAAAGCCCATCTCAGCCATTAAGGCGATGTCGCCTTCATAGCGGTGATAGAAGTCGATAGCCTCCCAGGAAGGATAGTTCATGCCCGCAATCGGACCGTCTTGGTCGATCACACGCGGGGTCTTAACGTCGCCGGCGCGCAAGACGTCAGCGATCGATAGGCCCTTGCCGTCGACGTTGTAAGCACCTTCGAGCTGGTTGGCGGCAACGGCGCCACCCCATAAGAAATCTGGGCGTAAACTCATTATGACTCCTTACTAAAAATCAGAGCTCAGACCAAGCACCAACACACGCAGCCTGGCCTTGTGAGGCCTCATCTTACACGATTGGCCCTAAGGAACAAGGGCATAAGGCCTCAGCATTAAAAAAGAAATCGCTCGGGCCCCACGCTGGCCCAGTCAGGACCGCGTAGGGCCGACCTTAGGGGCCCGCTGGACTTAGGGGAAAACCGCGGAGCCCGGGTTTAGAGGTTAAGTCTTGACTTCAGCTTGAGAAAGCTGGACTTCCCTTAGAAAACTGGACTTTCCTTAGGAAGCGGGACTTGCCTTAGGAGGCGGGGTTTTCCTTGCTATGGTCTTGTGGGTTGGAGGTGCGGTTGATAATTGCCTTTTCCTCTTCGGTGAGACCTTCGCTCAAGCCCTCGGTTTGCTGGGCGGTATGACGCTGCTTTAAGGTGCGGACCACCTCAGGGAACTCATCGTCCAAGCGGTAGAAGTAGAGGATGGCGCAGCCTAAGAGCAAGACAATCACTGGGACACCGGCAGCGGCAAAGAGAATCGCATCTAAGGCCGATTGCGTTTGCTCCGGGGCGTTGTTGACGTAGCCGCCTAAGTTAATGACGAAGCCGGCTAACACGGTACCGATGCCGTTAGCGACCTTGGTGGCAAAGGAGGCGCCCGAGTAAACGAGACCCTCGGAGCGATGGTTGGTGACATACTCACCATAGTCGACGGTATCAGGCACCATGCCCCACAGCAGCGCGTAGCTAAAGCCTTGGCCTAGGCCCACTAAGACCGTGCTTAAGTAGTTAATCGGGATGGAGTATGGGTCAAAGTAACGAACGCCGTAACCTGCGGTGATGAAGGCCATGGCCAGCATTAAGCTGATGCGCTTGCCAAAACGCTTCATGAAAAATGGCAGTACTGCGATCATGAGGGCTAAGCGCAGG
Source organism: Candidatus Anaerobiospirillum stercoravium (assembly GCA_019113025.1). Lineage (GTDB taxonomy): Bacteria > Pseudomonadota > Gammaproteobacteria > Enterobacterales > Succinivibrionaceae > Anaerobiospirillum > Anaerobiospirillum stercoravium. The sequence goes on from DXIF01000002.1 coordinate 7,882, forward strand.
ACGGTGTTAATGGTGGTGAAGATGCCGATGTACTGAGGATCAGACAGGAAGTATTTGTAGTAGTAGATGTTGGCCGCACCGGCGATGATGTCGGCACCAAAGAACAGGAGCAGCATTAAGGTGAGCATGCACCAGTACTTGTTGCGAAACAGGTTCTTGAGCTTCTCCTTTAATGGCAACTCCGGCTCTTGCTTGCTTTGATCGACAACGACACGCTCTTGGCACGAGACGAAGGTTAGGAAGAATAAGAAAGTGGCCAGACCGCCTAAGACGACGAAGGTGTACATCCACGCGATGCGGTCGCCACCAAAGAACTCAACTAAAGGCAGGGTGACTACGGTAGTGAGCATGTAGCCGGAGGACGAGAGCACAACACGGAAGATGGTAACGATGGAGCGCTCGTAGCTGTCCTTGGAGATCAGGGTGGTTAAGGCGCCATAAGGGAGGTTGATGGCGGTGTAAACCACGGTGATAGCTAAGTTATAGGTGACGAAGATGTAGATGATGGTACCCACGTCGCCTAGAGACTCCGGCACGGCAAAGAGCAAGACTGAGGTGAGGAAGAATGGGATCATCATGCGCAGGATCCACACACGGGTCTTGCCGTATGGGGAGTGGGTGCGGTCGACGATATAGCCCATGACCAAGTCCGAGGCGCCGTCAAAGAAGCGTGAGACCAAGAAGATGGTCGAAACGACCGCGATGTTAACGTCGCAGTACTCGGTGTAGTAGAACAGTAAGAAGGCTTGAGAGGCTGCGTAGATGATGCAGCTAGCGAAGTCACCTAAACCATAGCACACGCGCTCACCAAACCCCGGGGATGGGGATTTGTTGGGGTTATTGGCAAACATGGGGAAGAGCATGGATCAATCCTCCAAGGGCAAAGACGTTGCACCGCACTGCTCCCAACTCAACGGTTTGGGGGCAAGCAACTAAATCGTGCGGTGGTACAGAGCAGGTCTGTATCCTGACAAACAGATCAAAGAAGTGATTGCGCAGGACGAATGGGTACATGCACAACCAACTTAAGGGATTTGGGCCTAAATCACGCTCTAAATCCGCCGTTTTACTGACAAATTTGCCAAATTTGTCAGTAAAACGGCGGATTTAGAGGTGAGGTTTGGCAGATTTTGAACCAGT
>DXIF01000058.1 GCA_019113025.1 Candidatus Anaerobiospirillum stercoravium
GAAATTCTCCACTTTTAGTGGCAATATAAAGCAAGGCGCCAAATTTATGGCTTTGCGTTAACAGGCTTGATAAGGCCTAATCTCTGCGGAGATTAGGCCTTTTTATTCGGTCTGCTGGAGACTAACCCTAACCCAAGCAAGCCACAGAAGAGACCGAGTGCTGCGACCACGCCGCAGCCTTAAAGCCCGGTGGCCCAGCAGATGACAGGTACAAAAAAAGCGCCTGCGGCGCCCCAATGACTGCACGAACGTGCACAAAAGAAGTGGTGCTGGTTGTAGGTCTCGAACCCACGACCCCCTGTTTACAAAACAGGTGCTCTACCAACTGAGCTAAACCAGCAAAAACGGGCTCATTATACCAACCAGCCACTATATTTCAAGGGCGACCGTGCGATCCTTTCGGCAACCTAAGCCCTGATGCGCTCAGGGGCCCACCCCGTGCCTATAATGACCGGCAGTTAGATGAAGCCCTCTAAGGTGAAGCCATGCTTGACGACCCAAATGCCCCTACTCTCTCTGACACCGCGCGCGTGAGCGCTGAGCGCACTGCGGCCAATGCTGACAGCGCCGCTGACAGCAATGTCGCAGGCAGCGCCGAAGGCAGTACCGAAGGCAACGCCGAAATCGGCGCCGAAGTCAGCGCCACGGTTGACGGCTTGGGCCTGTCTTGCCCCGAGCCCTTGATGCTGCTGAGAAAACAAGTGCGCGCGAGCAAATCAGGCGACCTGATTGCCCTGCTCTCCGATGATCCGGTGTCGCTGCGCGACGTTCCCGCCTTTTGTGACTTTATGCACCACACCTTGGTGAGCCTCCCTGATGCGCAGCATCCCCACCGCTTCTTAATCCGCAAGGGCTAAAGCCCTGAGGCAGAGGACTTGAGCAAAGGCCTTGAGACTACGGCCATGAGGCTCAGGGCAGGCTCAAGGCAGCGGCGCACCGCGGCCCTGAGTCGGCCCCACCGGGCTTACGGCACCGGGCCTAGCGCCACGGGCGCAGGCCTGCGCGCGGCGCGGGGAAACGGCACAAAATCGGCTTTGCCGGGGCGTTACTGATATAATTAGGGCCGATTTTGTGACCCATAACGCAAGTTTTATCGCCCCAGCGCCCGCGCCTGCCCCCGCTTAATTGAAGTGGGCTTTGGTGCCAGGCTGGTTGCTGGGACTTGGCCCACATAGCGCGAAGCTTTGCCCCTTGCAGAGCAAGCTGTAAGGGCAAGCTTACGGGGCACGGGACCTAGTTTTACCTCTGGTGGTTGGACTTTAACGATGTCTAATTCATACGATCTACAAACCTTCCAAGGTTTAATCTTTACTCTCCAAGATTACTGGATGCGTCACGGGTGTATGGTATCCCAGCCTTTTGACATGGAAGTCGGCGCGGGCACCTCTCACCCTATGACCTTCTTGCGTTCCTTAGGCCCGGAGCCTATCTCCTGCTGCTATGTACAACCATCGCGTCGTCCTACCGATGGCCGTTATGGCGAGAATCCTAACCGCTTACAGCACTACTACCAGTTCCAAGTCATCTTAAAGCCATCGCCTGATAACATCCAAGAGCTGTACTTAGGCTCATTAAAGGAGCTGGGCTTTGACCCAACCGTCAACGACATCCGCTTTGTTGAGGATAACTGGGAGAACCCAACCTTAGGTGCGTGGGGCTTAGGCTGGGAAGTCTGGCTCAATGGCATGGAAGTTTCGCAGTTCACCTACTTCCAGCAAGTAGGCGGCTTATCGTGCTACCCCGTCACCGGCGAGCTGACCTACGGCTTAGAGCGTCTTGCCATGTATATTCAGGGCAAGAACTCGATCTACGACTTAATCTGGGCCCACACCGCCAATGGTGATGTCACCTACGGCGACGTCTTCCACCAAAACGAGGTGGAACAATCGGCCTACAACTTCGAGTACGCTGACACCGCCTTCTTATTCAAGATGTTTGAGCAGATGGAGCAAGAGAGCAGCGCCCTCTTAGCCTTAGAAAAGCCGCTGCCATTACCTGCCTACGAGCGCATCTTAAAGGCCGCCCACTGCTTTAATATGCTCGACGCCCGCCACGCCATTTCGGTCACCGAGCGCCAGCGTTACATCTTACGTATCCGCACCTTGTCCAAGGCGGTCGCTGAGGCCTATTACAAGTCCCGTGAGGACTTAGGCTTCCCTATGTGCAAGCACTAAGCGCGCACAACCAGAGCAACAAAAGCAACAAGAGCAAGGTTGAGTGCTCTGAGCGGCTTAGCCCCTCATCTGAGAGGTTACGTCCCTTATCTGAAATATTACCTCCCTCTTGTGAGCGGCTTTGCCCTCAAGAGCGGTTCCAAGATTTTGAGCAGGAGCGCCCGCCCTGGGGACGGCCCTGCACCGATTTGATTGTGCATCTTATGGACAAGCAAAACTTACTGTTAGAACTGGGCACTGAAGAGCTGCCTCCAAAGGCTCTGCGTAAGCTGGCCGAGGCCTTACGTGACAATTTCGTTAAGCTCTTAGCGCAAGAAGGCTTAAATTTCTCTGAGGCCAAGTGGTACGCCACCCCACGCCGTTTAGCCTTATTTATCCGCGACCTCGACGTCAAGCAAGCCGACCGCGAGCTGGAGGTTAAGGGCCCGGCCATCAAGGCGGCCTTTGACGCTGATGGCAATCCCACTAAGGCTGCCTTAGGCTGGGCTAGTGCCAATGGCATCAAGGTCGAAGACGCCCTGCGCTTAAAGACCGATAAGGGCGAGTGGCTCTACATCAAGCAGGTTAAGACCGGTACTAAGACCGTCAGCTTAGTGCGCGACATGTTCGCCAAGGCCTTAGCCGCCTTACCTATTCCTAAGCTCATGCACTGGGGCGACAAGCACGATGAGTTCGTGCGCCCAGTCCATACCTTATGCATGCTCTTTGGTAGTGAGTTAATCGAAGGCGAGATCTTAGGTGTTAAGTCTTCCAAGACCATCAAGGGCCACCGCTTTATGGGTCAGCCGGAGTTGACCATTGACAGTGCCGATAGCTATGTCGAGACCCTGCGCACGCAAGGTGCGGTCGTGGCTGACTTTGAAGAGCGTAAGGCTGCGATCAAGGCTCAAGTTGAGAAGTTAGCGGACTCGGTTCACGGCAAGGCCGACTTAGATGACGCGCTGCTTGAGGAAGTCACGTCCTTAGTTGAGGAGCCTCATGTCTTCTTAGCCTCGTTTGAAGAGCGCTTCTTACAGGTCCCTTCTGAGGCCCTGGTGTACACCATGAAGGGCGATCAGAAATATTTCCCAATCTACGACGCTCAGGGTAAGCTTTTGCCTAAGTTTGCCTTCGTCTCCAACATCAACCCACAAGACACCACCGCCTTGGTGTCAGGTAATGAACGCGTCGTGCGCCCACGTCTGTCGGATGCCGAATTCTTCTTCAACACCGACCGCAAGCAGAGCTTAGAATCCTTCTACCCTCGTCTTGAGACCATCGTCTACCAGCAAGACTTAGGCACCATCGCTGAGCGCTCGCAGGTGGTCGCCCAGATTGCGGCCACCATTGCCCCAATGGTTGGCGCCGACGTGGCGCTGGCTCAGCGCGCGGCACACCTGGCTAAGTGCGATTTAGCCACTACCTTGGTTACCGAGTTCACCGACACCCAAGGCATTATGGGCATGCACTACGCCCAATTAGATGGCGAGGACCCAGATGTCGCCACGGCCATCTTCGAGCAGTACTGCCCACGCTTTGCCGGTGACTTAATTCCAACCAAGCCGGTACCAGTTGCGGTATCACTTGCCGAGAAGCTTGCGACCTTAGTTGGCATCATGGGCATCAATCTGATGCCAAAGGGCGATAAGGATCCATTTGGTCTGCGTCGTGCCGCCATCGGTGTCATCCGCATCGTGATTGAGAATAAGTTAGAGCTCAACTTAGTTGATCTCATCGCCAAGGCGGTCACCTTCTTTGGCTCCAAGCTCAAGTCGCAAGAGTGCGCCCAAAACGTCACCGACTACATCTTCGGTCGTCTCAAGGCTTACTACCAAGACCAAGGCATTGGCGCGGAGATTTTCCAAGCGGTGCTCTCGACCCACCCAGTATCCTTACTCGACTTTGACAAACGCGTTAAGGCCGTAGTCAGCTTCAAACAGCTCAAGGAAGCTCAGGACTTAGCTGCCGCCTACAAGCGCGTCAACAACATCCAAGCTAAGAGCGGCCGCGTCAACGCTGCGATCAAGCCGGAGCTGTTACAAGACGAGGCCGAAAAGAAGTTGGTCGCCCACTTAAATCAGCTGATGCCAACCATCAACGAGCTCTATGGCCAAGGCCAGTACGACAAGGCCATGGCGACCTTAGCCGAGCTGCGTGATGACGTTGACAACTTCTTTGAGCAGGTCATGGTTAACGACCAAAACGAGGCCATCAAGCAAAACCGCTTAGCCATCCTCAACGAGTTAAGCCAGGCCTTCTCTAAGACCGCTGATATCTCGGTGCTGTACTAAGAACAGCGCCCCGCGCGGCATCCCGCGCACTGTGCGCTCAGGACCACGGCCTGAGCACCAAAAAGCCCCGTGGGCCTGTGGCCTCGGGGCTTTTTGCTGCCCATAAATAAGCCATTTGCGGCGTAATTTGGCGCCCCCAGCACTTGACCCATTATGGGAACATAAAGTATAATTATTAATATTGGCGGCCTTGTGCTCTCACAGTAACAATGGGGTTTGATCCCACCAGCTCCGAGGAGACGATCCATGGTTCAGATTCCTGATCACGTTGCTTTCACCGACCTGCAAAGCGAGATCCCGAAGTTTGTGCACAAGTGGCTTAAGGCCGAGGGTAACGAAAGTAGCGAAACTACTTCCTTTTGGAATGAGCTTTTGACCTTGCTCAACGCCCATGCCCATATCGCTGGGGTCAGCTTCTTAGATCAAGCCCGAGTTCCTTTTGCCCCGCACCATGTGAAGCGCCTTGACTCCTATCTGCCGCTCACGCAAGTGCTGATTGAGCAAAAGAGCAAAGGCATTGCCCTAGATAAGCCTCAGCTGCAATCGGACGGCGCCGTGCTCACCCCGCTGCAACAAGCCCTGCGTTATCGCAGTAAGTTTGATCAGCCGGTGCGCTTCATCGTGCTGTGCAACTTCAAGGAGCTCTGGCTTTACAATCTGAGCCTCAACCCAACCCATCCTGAGCTCATTACGCCCAAAATCGTGCGGGTGGACGATACCTTGGTCGATGAGTTCTATGGCTTGCGTTTTCTCATCGATCCGGCGCTGGGCAAGCTGCCTGATCCCTTTGTCACTCAGGCTACGGCTTTATCCATGTACGCGGTCGACCAAGTATCCAAGGTCTGCGCGCTCATGACCCCGCTGTACCAAGAGCAAGAGTCCGATCAGGTGCAACTGCAACTTAACAAGTTCTGCATGCGCTTGGTCTTCTGCTGGTATGCCAACAAATCAGGCCTATTCACCGACGCTAAGAGCGGCGTCAATCACTTCCAAGCGTACTTAGAGGGCATTCCTCCTAAATGTGGGCACTTGGTCCTGTATCATATATTCCAAATCTTGGACACCCCCAGCGATGAGCGCTTCAAGAGCGAAGACTCCGATCTGCTCGCGCTGCCCTATGTCAATGGTGGTCTCTTCCATGGGGCCAGTGAGGACTTAATTCCAAGGCTGAGCGATGAGGTGTGGAAGCTCATCTTAGCTGAGCTCTATTTTGACTGGGACAAGATTGACCGGCCCCATGGAAGAGACCACCATTGACAT
>DXIF01000059.1 GCA_019113025.1 Candidatus Anaerobiospirillum stercoravium
ACTGGTTCAAAATCTGCCAAACCTCACCTCTAAATCCGCCGTTTTACTGACAAATTTGGCAAATTTGTCAGTAAAACGGCGGATTTAGAGCGTGATTTAGGCCCAAATCCCTTAAGTTGGTTGTGCATGTAATCTTGAGGTCAAGTGTCAAGAAATATGGTTGATGATGGAGCGCTGCAGCTGCGCCTCAAGCCTGCTTGGCGTCTGGGTACAGCGCGCCTAGGTCCAGGCCCTAGTTCGGGGCGTTGAACTTTCTGCGCGCCCCAAGTCGTTACCCCAAAAACGTTAAAAGGGAGGGCTGTCGCGCAGCTCTCCCTTTTAAGTTAGGTCCACTGACCCCAGCGCTTGGCGCTGGGGCTTTTAGGCGGCCGTTAGGCCGCCGGGGGACGGTCGTTATGGCCTTAAGGCCTAAGCGACTAGTCGTTGTGGACGTCGCAGCTCTTTAGCTGCCAGATGTTGTGAACGTAGTCCTCGATCGAACGATCCGAGGAAAACTTGCCCATCGAGGCGGAGTTGATGATGGCAGCACGGGCCCAGCGCGCCTTGTCCTGATACATCTCCTCAACGCGCTTGTGAGCGTCACGGTACGAGGCGAAGTCGGCTAAGACTAAGAATGGATCGCCCTTCTCCAGCAATGCCTTCTTAATCGAGGACAGGGCACCTGGCTCACCTGGGGTGAAGTAGTCGGTGTCAAGCCAATCTAAGCAAGCCTTGATGGTCTCGTTGCCGTTGTAGTAGTCCCATGGGTTGTAGCCGTTGACCTTTAAGGACTGAACTTCCTCAACCGACAGACCGAAGATGAAGTTGTTTTCCTCACCGGCCTCAGCCACGATCTCGATGTTGGCACCGTCCATGGTACCTAAGGTTAAAGCACCGTTCATCGAGAACTTCATGTTGGAGGTACCCGAGGCCTCGTAACCGGCGGTCGAAATCTGCTCGGAGATGTCGGCCGCTGGAATGATCTTCTCTGCAAGGGAGACGCGGTAGTTAGGCAAGAACACAACCTTGAGCTGGTTGCGGATGCGGTGATCGTTGTTGATGCGATCAGCTACCTTGTTGATGGCAAAGATGATGTCCTTAGCTAAGGTGTAGGCTGGAGCGGCCTTGGCACCAAAGATGAAGACCTGAGGCACGATGGTCTTGGTCGGGTCAGCTAAGAGCTCACGGTACAGCGACAGAATGTACAGGAGGTTCAAGTGCTGACGCTTGTACTCGTGCAGACGCTTAACCTGAACGTCGAAGATGGCGTGTGGGTCAACCTCAACGCCGGTTAACTTCTTGATCTCGACGGCTAAGGCCTGCTTGTTCTTGAACTTAACATCCATGAAGCGCTGCTGGAACTCTGGCTTGTCGGCGTAAGGACGCATCAGCGCGCACGACTCTAAGTGCAGCGGCCAATCAGGACCGGAGATCTCGTTGTACAGCTCAGCTAAGCCTGGGTTGCAGGCTAAGAGCCAACGACGTGGGGTGACACCGTTGGTGACGTTGCAGAACTTATCCGGCCAAATAGCGGCAAACTCTGGGAAGAGCTGCTCACGAACTAACTTGGAGTGGATCTCGGCGACACCGTTGACGCGGCGCGAGGCGATCACGCTTAAGTTAGCCATGCGTACCATGCGGCATGGGCCTTCCTCGATGATCGAGAGCTTAGCACGCATGTTGTTGTCGTTAGGCCACATGTGAGCTACTTCACCATCTAAGAAGCGCTCATTGATCTCGTAGATGATCTCTAAGTGGCGTGGTAACAGCCGCTCGAAGAGGTAAACCGGCCACTTCTCTAATGCCTCAGGCAGTAAGGTGTGGTTGGTGTAAGCAAAGACCTCAGTTACGATCTTCCAAGCGCTGTTCCAGCTTAAGCCTTCCTCGTCCAAGAACAGACGCATCAGCTCAGCTACGGCAATGGCTGGGTGGGTGTCGTTTAACTGAATTGCGATCTTCGAGGCAAAGGCCGAGTAGTCGTGGTGATGAGCACGATTGTAGCGGCGCAGAATATCGCGCAGCGAGCAAGCGCAGAAGAAGTATTGCTGGGTTAAACGCAGCATCTTACCGGCTTCAGTCGAGTCATTAGGGTATAACACCTTGGAAATGGTCTCGGCATTAGCCTTCTCTTCTTGGGCGTCAACGTAACCACCGGCGTTGAAGACGTCCCAGTTGAACTGCTCGGTCGCACGCGACTCCCACAGACGTAAGACGGTGACGGAAGCGCCACGGAAGCCTACGACCGGGATATCCCACGGTACACCCTTGATGACGTGATTAGGGTGCCAGACCTTGTGGATGGTGCCATCAGGTGCGGTCTGAACCTCAACGTAACCGCCGATCGGGATGTTCTGAATCGACTCTGGACGGCACACCTCCCATGGGCAGCCGTACTCACGCCACGAATCAGGACGCTCGACTTGGCGACCACCACGGATTTCCTGACGGAATAAGCCGTTCTCGTAGTGGATACCGTAGCCAATCGATGGGTACTTTAAGGTCGCAAGGGAGTCAATATAGCAGGCAGCAAGACGGCCTAAACCACCGTTACCCAAAGCCATGTCTGGCTCTTCGTCGCACAGCTCATTGATGTCGATACCTAAAGAGGCTAAGGCGTCTTTGCAGGTATTGTAGACCTCAAGGTTGCACAGATTGTTGACGGTGAGGCGGCCCATCAAGAACTCAGCGGACAGGTAGTTAACCGCACGCGTATCATTGGTCGCGTGGGTCGCTTGCGTCTGAGTTAAGCGCTCAAAGACCAGCTCGTTTACGGCGTAAACGACAGCTTGCCACCAAGCAAGATTAGAGGCCTTCTTCTCGGAGGTACCGATGGTGCGGCGTAAGTGCTTGATGATGCTCTCTTTGAATTGCTCAACCGATGGCTTAAAGAAGTCACCACCTTCTTGCTCTGGGGCTAAAGCAGCGCACTGAGGGGCAGTAGCAGGAGTGCTGACCGAAGCTGCAGCGACAGCGGCGGCCTTGGCGACCTCTGGAGCGGCCTTCACAGCGGTGCTGCTACCTTTCTTGTTATGCTTGCTTGCCATGTAATCCTCCAAAAGGAATGATGAAGCAAAATACAGTGCTACGACCAAGAAGCTCGGTTCGAATCGTAAAAATCTATGCCTTAAGAGCAAAAGGCATCCTGCCTTAAGCTCAGGCCCGCAACCAAACGGTGACGTCCTGCCACCTTGAAGCGACGCTCTCTAGGGCTTGCCTTCCTAGCTTGCGCTACCGTCATTGGTTGGTGTCACTTAGGCTAAGGCGAGCAACTAAGTCAGCTGCTAAGTCAAAGCAGGCAGTTCTGCTTCAACACAGCAGTGGACTTAGCTCTCTTATTGCCTTAGTCCCAGTAACGAGCTTTACGATCCCTACCTTCGCTCTTGCATCTTAGTTGCTCGAGCTTGGTCGCAACATGGCCGCATGGGTCAGGGGGCTGGGTCATGTGGGCTCAGACTCCAGTGCCCATGGTGGGGTGGGCTATTTTACGTACTAGACTAAACAATCTATCAATCGCTTTAATATACAAACAACTGACACGCAAACCCACGGGTAAATTTTACCACAAAGCAAAATCAAATGACGGCGCGCACTGGCGGAAATTAGATTTTTGCCGAATTTTATCCCGTAAGCTGGGCCCTTAATGTTGCTCGCAGTACCCCTGAGGTGGGTTACCAGAGCCCACCTCGCCTAACCCTAACTTAAGTTAGCCACAGCTAACTTAACCCCAGCTAAACCCACCCTAAGCGGCGCAAGCGGCCAGCCACGGGCCCTTCCGCGCTCTAACCTTTTTTGCCCCCGCACCCAGATTGAGTCAGCGCGCATCAGTCATTAGTCGTCATTCATCACTCATCATTCATTAGCGATTGGTGTGCTCTTAGGACTGGCTCTTATGGCGGGCTCTGGTGGTTGAGCCTTGGGGGGCTATACCTTGGTGGTTGGGCCTTGGGGGCTATACTTTGGGGAATAGACTTTGGGGAATAGGCTTTTGGAGGTGGACTATTGGGAATGGGTTCTTGAAGGAGGGCGGTGGGGAATTTGTTTTGTGATGGGCCGTGACACCAAGCCCCAGCACGGAGGCTGGGGCTTGGGTCTGGTTGCTAGTTGCTGATAGTGGGCTAGAAGCGCAGCTCGTCTGGGATTGGGACGTTCGGGTCCAAATCACGCGGCTTGTTCGGGTTGCGGCCTTCGTTGTAGGCCTTGGTGCCTAAGACCCAAGCTAAGACTTGCGCGACTGCTTGGAATAGACCACGTGGAATTTCATGGTCAAGATCCGTGGTGTAGTAGAGCGAGCGAGCCAAAGGCGGCAGCTGCAAGACCGGAATGCCGTACTCACGGGCAATTTCCTTGATCTTTTCGGCCACCTCATCAACGCCCTTAGCCACCACGATGGGGGCTAACTCGCCCTCAGGGTCGTACGAGAGCGCCACCGCATAGTGGGTTGGGTTGGTGACCACGACGTCGGCGGTTGGGACTTTGGCCATCATGCGACGGGCCGCCATCTCATACTGCATACGACGCATCCGGCTCTTGATTTGCGGGTTACCGTCGGTCTCCTTCATCTCATCCTTGAGCTCTTGCTTGGTCATGCGCAGCTGTTGGCGGTACTGCCAAATCTGGAAGGGCACATCGAGCATGATGATCGGGATCATGGCGCAGACGATGAGCAGCATGAACCAGAACAAGATGCTAAAGGCATCGCTGACCGCGCTTTGGATGTTGATATAGGACAGGCGCAGAATATGGGGGAAGCGCCAGGTGATCAGGAAGTAGCAAATCGTGCCAATACAGCCGACTTTGAGGATGCTCTTGATGAGCTCAACAATGGAGTTGAGGCTGAAGATACGCTTGATGCCGTTGAGCGGATTTAAGCGATCGAGCTTGAGCATGATGGCTTCGGTCGAGAAGTTCATGCCGCCAATCATGATGTTGCCGTAGAAGGCCGCCACCACGATGATGCCGCAGATCACCAAGAGGGGCACAGCAATGGCCAAGATATCTTGGATGAAGATGTGTCCCATCTCATAGAGATCGAACACCTGATCGCGATCGAGCACAAAGGAGTGACGCATCACGCCGACCATGGCATGGCCCAGGTATGGTGCCATCAGCCACAGCGACAATACGCCCGAAATGAGCACAAAGAACGTGCCCGCCTCGCGGGAACGGGGGAGTTGACCTTTTTTGCGCGCATCTGATATTCGTTTACCAGTCGGCTCTTCGGTCTTCTCCTGTCCATCGGACGACTCGGCCATTTGCATCTCCTCTGTCAGGTGCCGCTACCTGAGCTGTAGCAAGCTAGGAAACTTGCAGCGCACTGCAAGTCTGGCGCTAAGAGTTAATCAAGAGATATCCCCCAAGATGAGGGCTTAATCCCGCTCAGAAAAGCTTGTTTAAGGCTTGTTTAACGCAAATTTTGCGTCAACTAGGGGCTTGGAGCAAGCCCTATGCCCAAAAAGCACCGCACCCGCTGAAGTGGCCTTTAGGACCGTTACGGCGGGTGCGGGTTAAAGCTGCGCAGGCGCTGGACTTAAGCTAAACACGCGGCGCGCGGCACGCCTGCGGTAGCTGGCGGGCAGACAGTGGCGTCTAGTCAGCAGGCGGTGGCGCTTAGTCGAGGAACTCGGCCTTATCGCCGTTTTCCTCGAGCCAGACGCGGCGGTCGCCCGCGCGCTTCTTGGCTAAGAGCAGATCAAATAGGGCGTAGGTATCGTCACTGCTCTCGTCCTCTAAGGTCAGCTGCATTAAGCGGCGCGACTTAGGCGAGAGGGTGGTTTCGCGCAATTGCTCAGGATTCATCTCGCCTAAGCCCTTGAAGCGCTGGATGCGGATGTTCTCAGGCTTAGCGCCCTTGGCGAGGAGCTTCTTTTGCTTGGCCGCAAGTTCGGCATCATCCAAGGCGTAGGTCTTGTCCTTGTTGTAGTCGATGCGATAAAGCGGTGGGCAGGCGACATAGACATGGCCCTCGCGCACGAGCTTGGGGAAATGGCGCACGAAGAGCGCACAAAGCAGCGTGCCGATGTGCAGACCGTCGGAGTCGGCATCAGCCAGAATGCAGATCTTGTTGTAGCGTAAGCCCTCTAAACTATTGCTATCAGGCTCAATGCCAATGGCGACCGAGATGGCGCGGATTTCCTCAGAGGCTAGCGCCGTGGCAGCATTAACTTCCCAAGTATTGAGAATCTTACCGCGCAACGGCAGAATGGCCTGATTGCTGGCATCACGGGCCTGACGGGCGGAGCCACCGGCAGAGTCACCCTCGACGATAAAGAGCTCAGAGCGGCTGGGGTCAGTGCTAGTGCAGTCAACCAACTTGCCCGGCAGCTGCGGACCACGCACGCTCTTTTTGCGCTCGACGACCTTGGCGGAGGCCTCACGGCGCTTGGCATTAGCGATAATGAGTTCAGCTAACTCCTTGCCCAGTTCGGCATTGGCATTGAGATAGAGCGAGAAGCGATCTTTGACCGCGTTTTCCACCAAGGACGCACATTCGCGTGAGGACAAACGCTCCTTGGTTTGACCGGCAAATTGCGGATCGCGCATCTTAACCGACAAGACAAAGGAACAAGCGGCCCACACGTCATCAGGCACCAGCTTTAAGCCGCGGGGCAGCAAATTGTGCAGGTCGCAAAACTCGCGCATTGCGGCCAAGAGACCGGCGCGCAGACCATTGACGTGGGTGCCGCCCTCAGCCGTTGGGATGAGGTTAACAAAGGACTCGCGCACGCGCTCGCTGCCCTCAAGCTCCCAAGTCACAGCAAAGGCCACCTCAGAGTCGCTGTCCTTGACTACTTCGCTATAGGGCGGCATCGGTGAAATCGGACGCCCCGTGCACTGGCTTAACAGGTAATTGCCCAGTGAGCCCTCATGGGTCCAAGTAAATTCCTCGCCCGTGGCTTCGTTGACAAAGTGCACGGTGAGGTTCGGGCACAGCACGGCCTTGGCCTTGAGCAAGTGCATCAGAGCCTTGAGGTTGAAGCGCTTGCTGTCAAAGTACGAGCTGTCTGGCCAGAAGCGAATCGCGGTACCGGTAGCGCTCTTGTTGCACGTGCCAATGGTATGGAGCTCTTCGACCTTATTGCCGTTTTCGTAGGCAATCTGGTAGATCTTGCCATTGCGCTGAATCTTGGCCTCAAGGCGCAGCGATAGGGCGTTGACCACGCTCACGCCCACACCATGCAGACCGCCGGAAAAGCCGTAATTATCGGAGTTGAACTTACCACCGGCATGCAGACGGCCAAAGATCAATTCAACGGCTGGCACCTTTTCGGTGGGGTGCAGATCGACCGGCATACCACGGCCATTGTCGATGACCTCCAGCGAGTCATCTGAGTGGAGCATGACGTCAATATGGGTGGCAAAGCCTGCTAATGCCTCGTCCACCGAGTTGTCGATGACCTCCATGCCCAAGTGATTGGGGCTCGTGGTATCGGTGTACATACCCGGACGACGACGTACCGGCTCTAAACCTTCTAAGACCTCAATGGACGAACCATCGTAGGTGGATGCAGCTTTATTGGCCATAACTTCCTCAAAAACCTCAACCAAAAACCAAGTCCCAAGAAAACAGCAAGGACAATCCGTCACTAACTACTGTAACGCCGCCCAGCACCAATTCCGCTAAAAGAGGCCCCCAAAACCCAGCGCCCTCCAGCTACCACACAACTACTACCCAGCAACCACACAGCAACTACCAAGCTACCACTCAGCTACGGGGCCCAGCTCGCGCGACAGGGTATAAAGACTATCACAAATTTGTTTCATAAGCTAAAAAATATTGCCAACACCTCTGCGCCGCGCCACTCCCCAGCAACCAAGCCCCCACTGCATACAACAACTTCCCCGCAACAACAGCCGCCCCTCCCCTTGCCCCTAGCGCTCGCCCAGCCACTTGACCCAGCACCCCTGACCAAAGCCTTACATCAGTGGCCCTGAGCGTAACGCACAGGCTCACCTATCACCCTATCCCCGCGCTCATTCCCCTCACTCCGAGCTTCATGGTGATCTCCCCTGTTCCGGGCGACCGGAGCCGCCAGCAACATCAGGCAGCATCCAGTGGCTCGATCAAGCTGCTCCGTTCTGACGCTCAGAGCAAGCAGATCAAGCAGATCAAGACTGAGGAGAGCCTGAAAGGCACTCACTGGCAGCTTGAGGGGAGGTTACGGGGAGCTTGAGAAGAGGTTGCGGGGGCTCAATTGAGCTTGTTGAGCCGGGCTTTGGGGTAAACCGAAGCTCATGACATGGGCTAACTCTAAAGTTGCTCTCAGCTCAAACTGCACTGCGCTGAGCCGCGGCCGACTCGGCTGCTTCCACGGCGTGAATATTAGGAACTCAGTGCAGCTGGGTAAGATGAGATGAGGTGAGGTGAGGTGAGATGAAAAGCTTGGTTCGGATGCGTTGCCCCCACCCTAACCCTAGGGGCGACCGCGCTGCGTCTAAGCTGCCACGGACTGTGCTCAGTGGTTTTGCGATTTAGATCAAATTTGGGGATCAAGTCTTGATTTTAAAATTTGAGACTACTTTGCCCCCGCTCAAACAGCCTATTTATCGGATTTAGCGCCAAAATGTAAAGTACATCACAATTGCGTGTTAAAAGATTTTGCCAACGATTTGTTGACACCCCGAAAACCACAGGTATAATGAGCACCGTTTTCAAGACGAAGACGACAGCGTGGGGCTGTAGCTCAGCTGGTACGAGCACTTGCATGGCATGCAAGGGGTCACGGGTTCGATCCCCGTCAGCTCCACCAACGTATAGTTTTGATAACTACCAAAATCTAAATTCTATTCTAGTGGGGCTGTAGCTCAGCTGGTACGAGCACTTGCATGGCATGCAAGGGGTCACGGGTTCGATCCCCGTCAGCTCCACCATAGAAATTAGATGTATAATGCGAAATGGGGGTATAGCTCAGTTGGTAGAGCATCTGCTTTGCAAGCAGAGGGTCTACGGTTCGATCCCGTATACCTCCACCATGTATAAAAATTATTCGCATTAATTTCTGTTTACGGGGGCATAGCTCAGTTGGTACGAGCATCTGCTTTGCAAGCAGAGGGTCCACGGTTCGATCCCGTGTGCCTCCACAGGATAATTTTTAGACCTATCTCAGGTCTTTTTTTATGCCCAAACCACACGGTTATGTTAAATCATAATTTTGGGCCCCGCCTCTGCGTTACCCCGCACCAACCAACATCGATCTACCCACAACTTGAACCAGCCGCTCTGCTCTAATTGCGGCAGCACGCCACGCTCCTTGATCTTGATCGAGCCGGGTTGCACGAACTTAAGTTTCTGCACTCAGAATATCCTACTCCCTACCTCATATCTGATTCGGCCATACTTCAGCGGCATAACCCAAATTCTCCGACTGTTCTGACTATATAACTCAAGCAGTCTTATGAAACAGCATGTATATGCGGTTTTACGACTGAAGTTACATAGTTTGAAGATATTGTCATTCAGCTACCTTAAGCTGAGCTTGTTCTGGTCTAAACTAAGGCCATAAACCCCATAAATAAGGCATTCTTGTTTTGTGGGCTTAGCTCATGGTTTCTGTATTGTCACAAAAGCGGGGAATTTCGGGCATAAGCTAAGTGCGGTGCGGTGAGCGCGTAAGCGCGACATCTCTAGCGTGTACCTGTTACGCCCACCTGCGGCATAAGCTCGGATTAAGGGCCAAGGGCCAGCCAAGCCCTCGAAGGCCCACGAGAGCACTTAGCTCAACCAGCACGACGCGAGCTAAGCACATTCCCCCAATTTCAGCTTGAATCAAGCTGACTGAAGCAAGCTCCAAGCTTAAGTTTCCCGACAAGATGGACTGAACTGGAATCCGGCACAAGATGGCTCCCCCTAGATCAAGTCAGACTTACCTCCAACCAAGGAGCGGTCCTAACCGGATCGGACCAACACCATGCGCGGTGCGCCGTACGCAGTACGCCATACGCAATGCGCACATACGTGCCCACAGCTGTGCCCCGTAGGTGCGTACTTACGGCCTTACGGCATTGGTGAGCACTAATTTGGTACATTGCACCAAAGGTAAACAGTTAGGCCGTGGGGGATAGCCGCATTGCACCGTGATGGGAATGGAATCCCAGTTTTAACGCAGGTAAATGCCTGAGCTCTGATCGCAAAACCCTTAAATTGGCTACAATGGGCGCCGTAATGGTAATGGTAGGGGCAAAGACAGCTTTATTGTTTAAGCCCAGTCGTGCTTGCTCCAGCATGCACTGCTCAAACCGACTGTACGATTTCACGCTGAGGGAGAGAAGAGGAAGGGATCCTAGGTCACTTGCTCTCGTGTTTGCACATGGCTTTTTTCCGAGACTTGCCGGTTGGCAAAAAGTTTTTAGCGATCTATGGCCTGATCATCGTCATGCTGGCCATTATGACCATCTTTGCCAATACCGCCTTAACCCGCACCTACAACATCGCAAGCGAGCTTAATTCCACGGTCGAGAGCGCCTACGTGGTGCCCGCTCAGCTCAACGATGAAGTGGTCAACGCCGGGCGTGCCATCAACTTTGCCACCCAAGTGGACAAGCCCTCTGACCTCAATCTCAACGACTTAGATGGGCGCATTGAGCGCATCAATCGCCTGATGTCACAAGTGACCTCAGTGCACTTCCCTGAGCGCGTCAGTGAACTGCGAGGCTACATCTCAAGCCTCAATGAGACCTACACCAGCAAGATTCGTCCGCTTTTAGCGGCAGGTCAGTTTCGTCAGGCCTTTGTGACCTATCGCTCGGAGTACACCCCGATGTCGATCAAGGTCTCGACCCTGTGTGCCCAGTTCTTAATTGACCAATTACACGGCTTAGAGAACCAGACCAATGTGCTAGCCTCACCCACCACGCTCTACATCATGCGCATCGGCTCGGTGGTGGTGATCCTGCTCTTAGCCATCTTTGGCTGGTACACCACCAAGGAAATCGTGGCGGCGGTGCAGCGTTTGGTCACTAGGGCCCAGGAAATGGCGCATTTAGACTTCTCGCACTCAGTAGAAGTGGAGCGCAAGGATGAGTTTGGGCAATTAGAGCGCAGCTTTGAGGACTTACGTCAGGCCATCGAAGAGAAGATGACCTTTATCCAAAGCTCGACCGATCAAGTCACCGCGAACTCCCAAAATATCCACAGCCTGATGAGCACTACGCGCACCAGCGCCTCGCAGGCAGAATCCAACTCCTTAACGGTCGCGGCCGCCGCCGACCAAATGGTTTCGACCACCCAAGACATTGCCCGCAACTGCGAGGTCGCGGCCAATGCTTCCAATACCACCCGCGATATCACCAACCAAGGCTTAAGCGCGGTGCAAGATGCGGTCAGTGGCATCAACCAGCAAGCGCAGCAAACCAAGCAAGACGCTCAGCTGGTTAAGAACTTAGCCGACCAAAGCCAAAACATTGGCTCGATTGTCCAAACCATCGACGAGATTGCCGAGCAGACCAATCTCTTGGCCTTAAATGCCGCGATTGAGGCGGCGCGCGCCGGTGAGGCCGGCCGTGGCTTTGCCGTGGTCGCCGACGAGGTCAGAGCCCTGGCGCAGCGCACCACCCAATCGACTCAAGAAATCTCGAACATGGTGACCCAGATTCAAAAGGAAGCGGATGTCGCCGCAGTCTCGATGAACAATTCGGTCGACTCGATGGACAGCCTTGCCGAACAGGCCAATCACATTGAGCAAACTCTCAATGAGATCATGACCCACGTCAATGAGGTCAACACCCAGATCACCCAAATTGCCACCGCCGCTGAAGAGCAGACTACGGCAACCAGTGAGGTCTCGCAGAATATGCAGAGCATCACCCACCTGCTCCAAGACGTGTCTCATGACACCGACAGCGTCACGGGTCACATCGATGCCACCATCCAGCGTATCGTGGAACTGCGCGCCGCGGTCGCCCAGTTTAAGCTGAGCTAACCAAAGCCCTGCTAAACAAAGTAAAGCAAAGCAAAGCAAAGCCGCGCCGTCCCGCCCCACGCCGGACGGCGCGCTTGTCTTAACCGCCCCGCAGCGCAAAGCGGCTGCGACTTGCACCTGAGCAAAGCACACATGCAAAAAGGGCTCATTTGATTTGGCGCACCGGCCCGGATGGTCTAAATTAAGCGTCCACAGGTCAGCTCAGCGGCCAAATGCCAATGGTCGTATTTTGGGCCCAGGTCTGCTTTTTACACGGTACTCAGTTAGATTAAAGAGTAGCTAGGCTAAAATGCAGAATAAGGCTCATTGCAGGCCCCAGGTGGCAAACTGCGCGGGCGTCACAAGGCAGGGCAGTCTTAACGCAGCAATAAAGCCTTAATGCTCTCCATCCTTTTGGTGCCACCGATCGCAGTTACTAGGCACAATGCGCCCTACGCACTGTGTCTCATGGGCACTACGCCACATTTTGTTTTGATGATTGAGGTTGCTCAATGCGTTTCACTTATGGAATGTTAGCTCTGGCACTAACTGGCTTATTAGGTACCAGTGTCTCTAGTGTCCACGCCGAAGATCTGTTAGACATTTACAACGAGGCTTACCAACGGGATCCGATTGTGCTCCAAGCAAAGGCTGAGCGTGATCGCGCGGTTGCCGCCATCGATGAGGCCACTGCCGCCTTACTGCCGCAATTGAGCTTAACCGGCGGTCTTAACTACAGTCACACCAATCCAACCGGTGACAGTCAGTCCTATAACACCACCACCGCCCAAGGTGGTATCGACCTGTCACAAGCGATCTGGCGCCACAGTTCTTGGGTCAACCGCGATATTGCCACCAAGAGCGCCGCCCAGCAAGAGCTCGTCTATGCTGACGCCTTACAGCAACTGATTTTACGCACCTCGCAGGCCTACTTCTCGGTACTCAATGCCTTAGATACAGTGACCTTTGCCAAGGCCAATCAAGCAGCCTTAAAGCGCCAATTAGATGAGGCAACCCGCCGCTTTCACGTAGGCTTAATTGCTGAGACCGACCAATTAGAGGCACAAGCGGCTTACGATCTGGCCACCGCGCAAGTGATCACCGCTGAGAACACGCTGATTAACTCTTACGAGGAAATCCGCAAGTTAATCGGCCGTCAGGTCACCAGCCTCAATCCCCTAGATGAGGCGCGCTTTAGCCCGATGCCGGTACTTGAGTCGATTACCAAGATCGTCCAAGAGGCTGAGCAAAACAATCTGGGACTGCAAGCAAGCATCATTGCGCGCGACATTGCTAAGGACAATATCACCTTAGCCCAGACCGGCCACGAGCCGACCTTAGACTTAGTGGGCAGTGCGAGCGTAGCTAACAACAACTACAGCATCAACAACGCCCAGCTCACCGACGGCAGCTCGAGCAATGCCGCGATTGGCCTCAATCTCAACTTCCCGCTGTACTCTGGTGGGGCCGTCACCTCGCAAGTGGAGCAAGCCCAGCACAGCTATGTCGCCGCCTCGGAGGCCTTAGAGCTGACCCACCGCACCATGGTCTCGGACGCCAACAACAATTACAACAACGTCCAAGCCGCGATTTCCTCGGTCATTGCTTACCAACAAACCGAGCGCTCGGCGCAAAGCGCCTTAGAGGCAACGCAAGCAGGCTACGAGGTTGGTACGCGCACCATCTCCGATGTCTTAGATGCCACCCAGAGCCTCTACTCAGCCAAGCAAAGCTTATCGGCCGCACGCTTCAACTACATCATGTCGCGCCTGCAATTGCTGTACACCCAAGGCCAGCTTGAGGTTAACCACTTAGAGCAAATTAACAATGGCTTAAAAAAGCAAGCGACCGCCGCCCCTAAGGCCAGCGCCACCGCCGCAGCGCAGCAGTCAAGCGCGCAGGCTGCCGGGCAAGCTGCCGCCCAGCAAAAGTAAACCTACTGGGGCAAAAAAGCCCTCAGGCCCGCCGCTGTTGCGGCAGGCCCCAGCTCAGCGCAGCTAAAAGCCTAAAAGCCCAGATCCGCAGTGCGGGCCTGGGCCGAGCACCAGCTTGGCCCAGGCTCGAACCAGGCCCGACAACGGCCCTACTCCTAAGCCTTAATCTTGGTTCTTAATCTTGGCCACGATATTACTGGTGGAACAATTAGCGACAAAAGGAATGATTTGCACGCTGCCGCCATGAGAGAGCACTTCCTTGTGACCTGCGATTTGCTCAACTTGGTAGTCACCGCCCTTTACCAGAACCTGAGGCAAAACGGCCGCAATCAAGGCTTGTGGGGTGTCCTCGCTAAACGGCACCACAATATCGACGCAGCCTAGAGCGGCAAGCACCGCCATACGGTTCTCAAGCGGCACAATGGGGCGAGTTGGGCCCTTTAAGCGCTGCACCGACTCGTCGGAGTTGACTGCGACAATCAGGATGTCGCCCAAAGCCTTAGCCTGCTTTAAGTAGTCGACATGGCCCTTATGCAGCAAATCAAAGCAGCCATTGGTCATGACGATGCGCTTGCCTTGTGCCTTTAAGCGCGCCACCTCGCGCAAGAGCTCCTCGCGCGTGAGCACGCCCAAGTGCTTGGGCTCAACCGTTGATCCAGAAATCTCATGGCTCAGCTCCTCGGGGGTGACCGTCGAGGTACCAAGTTTACCAACTACGATGCCTGCGGCGCGATTAGCAATGGCGCAAGCCTCAGGCAGCGAGCAGCCGCTAGCAAGGCAGGCCCCCAAGGTTGCAATCACGGTATCACCGGCACCGGTGACGTCGTAGACCTCGCGCGCGTAAGTTGGGATGTGCAGCGGCTCCTTACCCGGAACGATGAGCGACATGCCATCTTCCGAGCGGGTGACCAAGAGGGCCTCAAGCTCCAAGCTGCGAATCAAGGTCAAAGCCTTTTGCACTAAGTCCTCATCGGACTTGACCTTACCGACCACCGCTTCAAACTCGGACATATTTGGGGTGAGCAAGGTGGCACCGCGATACTTAGTAAAGTCGGTACCCTTAGGGTCAATCAGCACCGGCACATGCTGTAAGCGGCACTCGCGAATCATGGCCGCAACCGACGACAAGGCTCCTTTACCGTAGTCGGAGCAAATCACGACCTTAGTGTCACGCAGGGCTTGACGCAAGGCAAGGAGCATGCGCCCTTGGTCGATATCGGCATAGCCTTTTTCAAAGTCCAAGCGCAGCAATTGCTGATGGCGGCTTAACACGCGCAGTTTAGTAATGGTGGGCAGCTCCGGGCACTCGATAAAGCGGGTGGTGATATTACGCTCAGACAAAATGGCCGACAGGGCCTCAGCCGACTCATCCTTACCGACGATGCCAATGATGTCGCTTGAAATGCCTAACGACGCCAAATTCAAGGCGACGTTGGCGGCGCCCCCGGCGCGCGACTCATAGCGCTCGACATTGACCACCGGCACCGGGGCCTCCGGGGAAATGCGGCTTGATGAACCGTACCAATAGCGATCTAACATGACATCGCCAATGACCGTAACGCGTCCCTTAAAGTCAGGTAACTTCAGCTCTTCCATCTCAATCCTCGCAACCAGGGCCAACACTAAACCAAAGCCATAATATCAGAT
>DXIF01000003.1 GCA_019113025.1 Candidatus Anaerobiospirillum stercoravium
CTGTGGATGACTCCAAGATCATGCGCTCGACCATGGTCGGCACCTTCTATCGCGCCGCGTCCCCAACCTCAGCTCCATTTGTTGAGGTCGGTTCCACGGTCAAGGAAGGCGACACCCTGTGCATCGTGGAAGCCATGAAGATGATCAACCAAATTCCATCCGACCGCGCTGGTACCATCAAGCGCATTCTGGTCGAGAATGGCTCGACGGTTGAGTTTGACCAGCCAATTTTCGAATTTGAGTAAACCAAAGCTCCCTAAGGCAGCGCCTGAAGACCTTTGGTTTTTTATGGTTTTTTAGTCCCTGCCTTGGTCTTAACCGTAGTGCTCACCTTGCCTAAGGCCCACTTGGGCCCGCACGCAAGAGCTGAGCACTGAGCGCAAGCTAGTGTGGGAAACAGTTTATGCAAATTGAAAAGGTGGTCATTGCCAACCGCGGTGAGATTGCGCTGCGCATCTTGCGCGCCTGCCGCCAGTTGGGTTTAAAGACGGTGGCGGTGCACTCCAGCGCCGACCGTGACTTAATGCACGTTAAGCTCGCCGATGAGACGATCTGCATCGGTCCTGCGGCCGCTAAGGATTCCTATCTCAACATCCCAAGCATCATCGCCGCCGCTGAGGCGACCGGTGCCACCGCCATTCACCCCGGCTATGGCTTTCTCTCCGAGAACGCCGATTTTGCCGAGATGGTCGAGAAGTCAGGCTTTATCTTCATTGGCCCGACCGCTGACACCATTCGCTTATTAGGCGATAAGGTTTCGGCCAAGCGCGCCATGAAACGGGCGGGCGTACCGTGCGTCCCAGGCTCTGAAGGCGCCTTAGGCGACGATTTAGCCGAGAACATCAAGTTAGCCAACAAGATTGGCTACCCGATCATCATCAAGGCCGCCGGTGGCGGTGGTGGTCGTGGAATGCGCGTGGTTCGCTGCGACGAGGACTTAGAAGAGGCGATTGCCTTAACCCGCCGTGAGGCCGATATGTTCTTTAACAATCCGGCCGTCTACATGGAAAAGTTCCTCGAGAACCCACGCCACATCGAGTTCCAGCTCTTATCCGATGGCCGTGGCCATGCCGTGTACCTAGGTGAGCGTGATTGCTCGATTCAGCGCCGCAACCAAAAGGTATTAGAGGAGGCTCCAGCTCCGTTCATTTCTGAGGAGCAACGTCACGCCATCGGTATGTCGTGCGTTAAGGCCTGTATCGATATCGGCTACCGCGGAGCTGGTACCTTCGAGTTCCTGTATGAGAACGGCCAATTCTTCTTCATCGAGGTCAACACCCGTATCCAAGTCGAGCACCCGATCACCGAGATGATTACCGGCATCGACTTAGTGCGCGAGATGATTGCCATTTGCGCCGGGGAGCCGTTATCGCTCAAGCAAGAGGACATCAAGCTCCACGGCCACGCCTTTGAGTGCCGCATCAACGCCGAAGACCCGAAGACCTTTATCCCAAGCCCTGGCCTTATCACTCGTCTGCACATTCCAGGCGGCCCGGGCGTGCGCTGGGATTCCCACATCTACGAGAGCTATCGCGTGCCGCCACACTACGATTCGTTAGTGGGCAAGCTCATCGTGCATGATGACACCCGCGAGCTGGCGATGGCCCGCGCGCGCGAGGCCTTAGATGAGATGGTGATCGACGGCATCAAGACCAACATCCCACTGCACAAGGAGCTCTTGACCGACCCGGTTGAGCTCAAGGGTGGCGCCTCGATTCACTACTTAGAGCAGATGTTAGAGCACGGCGCCGCCCCGGCGCCCGCGGCAGCAGCTCCTCAGGCTGCGCCTCAGGCCGCTCCCAAGGACGCGGTAAAAGCTGAGGCCAAGTCCGAGTCGGCCCCAAAGGGCGAGCCTGCCAAGAAGGCTGAGGCCAAGAGTGCCGAGCCTAAGGCGGCCAGCAAGAGCGCCCCGAAGAGCGCGGCTAAGGCCCCAGCTAAGGGCTGCGCCAAGAAGAAGAGCGCCAGCGCCACTAAGGCGGCAACCACCAAGGCCGCTACCACTAAGGCCTCGGGCACTAAAGCCTCCGGCACCAAGGCTCAAGCCAAGCGTCCGGCTAAGAGCAAGTAGCACGCGGAGCGCGCCCAGCGCACGCGGTGCCCTCAGAGCCTATGACTAAACAAGCGCCTTCGGGCGCTTGTTTAGTTTTTGCCAGTACATTCCTAAACTTGCTCATCGGCGCGCAGCTTGTCGCTCGGGCGCGCCCGCGCGCGTTTGTGCTGTGGCGCCTGCGGCGCTGTAGCGGGCAGCTGAGCCGTGGTTTGGCTTTGCACCTTGCTGTAAGCGTCCGCATGGTCTTGGGCATGGAGTTTGTCGGTTTGCGCCGCTAAGGCATCCATATGGGCTTGGCTCGGGGCTTCATCGACAAAGGTCAGCTCGCGCTTGAACATCTGGTCGCGTTTTTGGGCGTTGATGATGCGCTTGGAGCGTAGCTTGGGCGCGCTCTGGATGCTCTCAATACCAGGGCTGGGCAACACCTTAGGCAAGGTGTCACGCGCCGGCCCCACCACGGGCTTAGTCCCGGCCACCACTTGGCGGATTGGACCTTGCTCGCCCATATGAGTGCTCGCAAGGCCCGGGCGCTGCATTTGCGCATTAAAGGCGGCGCGATTGCCCGGCGCGGTGAGCTTGCCCCCGGCAGGGGCACTATGGGACTGAGCTTTAGGCTGCGCTTGGGTCTGGGTATTGAGATTGAGCCCAGTGACCGAGCGATGCGTCGCCGCCGCAATATGCTGGGCTTGCGCCGTAGCTTTAGGCGCTTGGGCGCGGCCTAAAGCGCGCTCACGTGCATTGGCCTGATACGAGGCAAAGTCCAAGCTCTGGGCCTTACCGCGCTCGATGGTCGCATCAT
This sequence comes from Candidatus Anaerobiospirillum stercoravium, assembly GCA_019113025.1. Lineage (GTDB taxonomy): Bacteria > Pseudomonadota > Gammaproteobacteria > Enterobacterales > Succinivibrionaceae > Anaerobiospirillum > Anaerobiospirillum stercoravium. The sequence goes on from DXIF01000003.1 coordinate 2,850, forward strand.
TTTGTAGGGTGGTACCAAAGGCCGCTCCAGCCATCTGGGCATTGGGCAAGCCTGCCCCGGCGCTGCCGCCGGTAGGCCCGACTCCCAGCGTGCTGCGCGTTGAGTTGGAGTTGAGCAAGCGCGCCCCGCCCGTGCTGGAGACGCCTGAGCCGGGCCCATTACTGGTCGTAAGCTGAGGCGGAGTAAAGGCGGTCGGCCCAGGATCGCCCACCGGCACCGCGCGCTTTAAGGCCGAGGTATCAAGCCCAGCACCGCGCTTAGGTCCCTGATGCTTCTTGAGCCCTGAGGTATCGACGTTATTGCTCTTAGGGATAATGAGCTGGTCCATATAGCCCATGGCCGCAGGCTTGGCGCCTTGCGCTTGAGCTTGCGACGCCTGTTGCTCTTGTATGGTATGGGCTTGCACTTGCAGCCGCTCCAAGTCCTTAACGTTCTTAGCCCCGGCTTGCAGCGCTGAGGCCGCCCCCTGCATAAAGGCCGCGGTATCGGCTTGCTGCGCAGCCGCGCCTGCTGTGGCCTTGCGCGCGGCGGCCTTCTGCTCGGATGCCTTCTTTTCCGCTGCTGCTTTCTCGGCTGCGGCCTTTTCGGCAGCCGCTTTCTCCGCCGCTGCTTTTTCGGCCGCAGCTTTTTCCGCCGCGGCTTTAGCGCCTTGCTCTTTAATCTTTTGGGTCTGAGCCTTGACCTCGGCCTTAGCGGCATTGGGATCTAAGCTGTGCTTGAGCTTTTGTAATTGCGCTTGCTCTTGTTGCGCTTTGGCCTGTTTGGCTTTGGCCGCGGCCGCTTCCTTAGCCTTACGCTCCTTGAGCTTATCTTGGTGCTCTTGCTCCTGCTTGGCTTTGTCCTCGGAGGAAATCGCGCCTAAGGCTTCGATTTGGGCTTGGCGGCGGGCGCGCGCTTGCTCTTCTTGGGCGCGCTTATCGGCAGCGGCCTTGGCGCTAGCGCTGGCACTGGCGGCACTAGCTTGCGACGGCGCGGCGCCCTTGGGGGTGAGTTTGTCTAAGCGGTTCTTGCTGTAGCCGTGGCGGGCCTCAGCCCGCGCTTCGGCTTGCTGTAACAGCTGAGCGTGGGCTTCTTTGACGAAATCATTGGGATCAGTGCCGCCAAACATGCTCGATAAAAAAGAACCAGCATTTTTGTGCTGCGTCGCCGCGGCAACCTTGCCCGACTTAATGGCAGCCTGGGCGCGCGCTTCTTTTAAGGCATCCTTTTTACGCGCGGCGCGGGTAGCTTTAGCATGGGCTTTTTGCTGTGCCTTTTGTTTTTTGAGCTCGTCTTGGCGCAGCTTGGTTTGGGCGGTTTGATAGAGATGGCCGTAGGTGGTGCGATTTTGCGCTAGGCGGGCGCGATTTTGCTGTTCTAACTCGTTTAAATTGGGTGGTTGCTTGCCGACACCACTGCGGGCGCGGGCGCGGGCCCGCGCGCGGGCTGCGGCCACTACTTTGGCTTTGTATTCGCGTGCTTGCTTAGGATCCATGTGCGCCAGCTTCTTGCGCATGGCATTGAGCTCATGGCCCACCTCGGGCGTTAAGTCCGCCACGAAGCGCTTGTCGATCGGCTGGCCCTTATCGATGGCGTCGATGATTTTCTTCTTAGCGACGTAGACGGCAGCCGAGAGCACGACTGAGAACATCAAGGTGTGCGGCAGCGCGGCGGCGATGCTGATCAGGGAAAAAGGCTGCGCCGCAAACAGGACTTCATTGAGGGCAA
>DXIF01000060.1 GCA_019113025.1 Candidatus Anaerobiospirillum stercoravium
CAGATAGCGTCAAATATAAGAATTTACGTCTGTTACAAAAGCGTACCACTTACTTAAGCGAAATAAGAAAGGAGTAGGCGCTTCCTCCCCAGAGTTACCTCTGGGGTATCCGCGCCTAATTTTAGATGAACCCGCAGACCTTCAACACCTGCGACTTTGAGAGCGAATGCGTCTTTACAGATGACGACGAAATCACCTGCGACGCCGGAGAGGGCTTAGATCCCGTTATCGTTAAGCTGCGCAGCAACCAGCGCCTCAAGGTCAAGTCGTTTCCGAGCGAACTGTGCGGCACGGGCGTGAGCGCCCAAGGCACGTACAAGAAAGCCCAATAGCGCGCCCGCGCCCCGGCTGCGGCACCACACGGTGCCGCAGCTCCCCCGCCGCTGCACGGTGCCGTGACGAAAAGGGCGCCGGGCGGAGCTGAGCTACCTCCTCGCGCGTTAAGGGCGCTGGGAGGCGCTGAGCGGAGCCCGCGCATGTTGCTGCGCGGCAGCGGGACTGCGCGGCAGTAGGAACACGCGGCAGCTGGTCTGCCGCCGCGGCTCAAGCTTAGTCACCTTAGTCGCCGGAGATGGTGACCTCTGGGATTAAGATCGAACCTACTTGGAGGTAGCGCCGCTCGTCGACGTCTGAGCCAATCAGGGCAATGGCGCGGGTGAGTTCCAGCATATTGCCCGCGACCGTAACCTCATCGACCGCGTGGACGCGCTGGCCGTTTTCAAAGTAGAAGCCCGACAGGCCGCGGCTATAATTGCCGTTGACCACGTTGACGCCTTGGCCCATCAGGCCATCAATTACGATGCCACTACCGGCGCGCGCCATCATCTCCTCAAGCGAGCAGGTGTGCGCCGCATCGGCTGTGACAAAGGTGTTGTACAGCGAGTCGTTGTGGCCGTTGCAACGCAGGTTGAGCTTGCGCGCACTATAGGTCCCCAAGAGGTACTCCTTGAGCACCCCGTTTTCGACCAAGGTCAGCGGCCGGGTCGCGACCCCATCGCTATCAAAGGCGCTGGAGCACAGGCCATCTTTCAGCCATGGGTCTTCCTTGATCGTGATGAACTCAGGGTAAATCTGCTCCCCTAACTTGTCCTTTAAGTAAGACGAGTTTTGGTAGATCAAGTTGCCCGCCAGGCCGCTTAAGCACGAAGAGATAAAGCCCGGGGCAGCACGGCGGAAAATCACGTTGTACTTGCCGGTCTTAACCTTGCGCGCGCCGAGCTTGCCTAGAGTGCGCTCGATCGCCTCATCCACCAAGCGCTCATCGCTCCACTCCTTGGCCGGGTTGGTCAGGCTCTGACCGCTGGAGCCAGTCTGCATCACGCCGTCACGCATGCCCACAAAGCCAATGTACTTGGAGACCGAGGACTCGGCCTTGGAGCGGCAAAAGCCGTGGCTGGTTGCCAGAATGTCCAAGTCGTACTCAATCGAGTACATCGAGCCGTCGGACTTAACTAAGCCTTGATCCTTAAACTGCGCAAGCTTGGCGATACCCAGCTGCTCAAACTCAATCGCACGCTTGACCACCGCGTCGGGATCTTCTTCCAAGGCATAGCAATTTTGAACCGTGACCTCGCCCTGATAGAGGTCAGCCTCATCGCACAGACCGGCAAACTCATCCGGCGAAGTGTAGTCGCACAAATTCAAAGCCGAATCGATGGCATTGGCGATACTCTCAGGCGAGAAATCATTGGTGCTGACCGATGCGGTGTGGTGGTCGCGATAAACCCGCACCGCCATGCCCAGCATCTGGTTAAACTCCAAGTTCTCGACCTCACCATCACGTGCGGAGACGTTGATGCCCTTACCCGTGCCAATCTTAATCTTGGCTTGGTCGGCCCCCTTTTTGAGCGCCAATTCCACCGTTTGAGCCGCTAAGTCTTCGTACTGAGCGCGGCGCTGATCAATCTCTGAGAAAAATGACATCGTGAAACCTGCGTGTTGGTGCGTATTGCTACGTGTAGCTACGTGTGGCTGCGTTGTGCTGCAAGTAACAGCGTGCTGCTGCGAGCCTGGGGGCGCCCGCCGAAGCTGAGCGCGGCCCAGCTGAGGCGGCTGGTCGGGCCTTAGCCCCCGCTGGACTTAGGACCCGTTGGTCTTGGCGCGCTGCATCGAATCGGGGATGGTAACGCCGCTGCGGTTAACCTCAGCCTTGATGTACTGGTACAAGGCGCGCGCTGCCGGGCGATCGGGCAAGGTTGAGCTCAGCTCATCGTGCGCCCGCTTGACCAAGGTGCGCAGCTTGTTGCGGTCGATCGCTGGGATGAGCTCAACCATGGCGTTGACCCCCTTGATGCCCCCATGAATTAAGTACTCACGCAACAGCTCTAAGCGCATCGCATTGGGGTCTTCCTTGGCGGTAGCGCCCATGGCGTTGACCTGAGCCTCCAGCGCCTCATGGCCATAGGTGCGCAACAGCTTGGCCACATATTGGAGCTGACGGCGGCGCTCATCACTGTTGCGGCGTAAGGAGCGCGCCTTAACTAAGGCTTCCTTGATGTCCTCGTCCTCAAAGCTTAAGCGGGCAAAGGCGGTATCACCTAAGGCCGCGAGCTGATCGGCCAGCTTGCGAATGGCTTGCGCCTCACGCTTGTGGGCGCTGCGGCTTTGCTCATCAGGGGCGGTATCGAAACCTTCAAAATGCTCTTGTACGGCCACGTTCTATTCCTCAGTTTGGGAGCCACCAACGGTGATGGAGCTAATTTTGACCGTCGGCTGACCAATGCCCACGCGCACCGACTGCCCGGCCTTACCACACCAACCAATGCCTCGGTCAAACTCTAGATCATTGGCGATCATGCAGACCTTGTTCATGGTCTCAGCGCCACTGCCAATCAAGGTCGCACCCTTGATCGGCGCTACAATCTTGCCGTGTTCGACCAAGTAGGCCTCTGAGGCTGAGAACACAAAGCGCCCCGAGGTTGGGTCAACTTGGCCTCCGGCGAAGTTCACCGCGTAGATGCCGCGCTCAAGCGAGGCAATCAGCTCTTCTTTGTGGTACTCGCCGGGCATGAGATAGGTGTTGGTCATGCGCGGAATGGTCATATCGCTATAGCTTTGGCGCCGCCCATTGCCGGTGGGCTTCATGCCCATCAAACGGGCACTGCGGCGATCGTGCATATAGGACTTCAAGATGCCCTGTTCGATCAAGACATTGTGCTGGGAAGGCGTGCCCTCATCATCGCAGCTTTGCGAGCCCCGGCGGCGCTCAATGGTGCCATCATCGACAATGGTGCACAAAGGCGAGGCCACTTGCTGGCCCATCTTGTCATGATAGGCCGAGGTCTTGAGGTAATTGCAATCACCCTCTAAGCCATGGCCCACCGCCTCGTGAATCAGCACCGCAGGCCAGCCTGCGCCTAATACTACCGGCATGGTGCCCGCGGGCGCCTTAATCGACTCTAAGTTGACCGAGGCCATGCGTACCGCATCTAAAGCCACCTTTAAGTAGGCGTCATCGCGCAGCAGCTCATCTAACAAATAAGAACCGCCCATGGCCGAGGAGCCTGACTCGGTGCGCTCCCCATTTTTCATCACTACGCTGACGTTGAACTGGACAATCGGCTTGACGTCGGCGCCGATGGTGCCATCGGTGTTGAGCACCAGCATTTGGTGGTGCACTTGCCCCAGCGAAATCTCAACTTGATCCACGCGCGGATCGGCGGCGCGCGCCACCTCATTGGCCTTTTGCATCAGGGCAATCTTGTCATTTCGCGTCAGCGATTCCAGCGGATTGTCCTGGACATAGAGCGGTTTGACCGCCAGGGCCTTAAGCGGCACCGGCGTGACATTGACCCCGGCGCACTGCTGGCCCCGGCTAATGGAGCGCGCGGCCTTGCACGCATCTAAAATCGCGCCTTGGTCGATGGCATCGGCAAAGGCAAAGCCGGTCTTATCGCCCACTTGGGCGCGCACGCCCACCCCGGCGAGGATATTGTAATTGCCGTGCTTGATAATGCCTTCGGATAAGCGAAAGGACTCGCTGACCTCGTGCTCAAAGAAGATGTCACCAAAATCAAGCTTGCGCTCTTGGAGCAAAGCCAAGCTCTGCATTAAGAAGGCATCGTCGATACCTGCTGGATGGAGCAGATGCTCCTTGACGTAGCTTAAGTTATCCATAGAAGTCACACCACATGGGGACTGGACTCAGCCCCGAGCACGGGATCAAACCAGAAAACCAAACCCAAATGAGGCGGCTGACACCGCTCACCCCACGCCGCCGCCCTAGCCTTGCGCTGCGACCGTACGCGGCATGATGCCAAACTCGGCTAAGGCCTCGCGCACTTGGCAAATCGGCAGACCGACCACAGCACTAACCGAACCTGAGACCTTTTCGATAAACATTGAGGCAATGCCCTGCACCGCATAGGCACCGGACTTGTCGTCACACTCACCCGAGGCGACATAAGTAGCAATGAGCTCTTCGCTGAGCGGCGCGAAGGTGACCTCGGTCGTCACCGTGAAGTTGTGCTCAACCTCGCCCTTGATGATGCACACCGCACTCATCACCTCGTGCGTGCGCCCCGAGAGTAGGCGCAAGATGCGCTTGGCATCCTCGCGCGAGGTAGGTTTGCCGATAATAATATCATGGCACACCACGATGGTATCGGCGGCCAAAACCACGTCATTAGGATGCATATCGGCGATGATTTGCGCCTTAACCGCAGCCATGCGAGCCACATACTCGCGGGGACTCTCGCCGACCAAGATGGTCTCATCGGCATCGGGCTTCATCACGACAAAGCGCACGCCCATCTTCTCTAAGTAGTCGCGCCGCCGCGGCGAACTGGAGGCCAAAATCAAATCGTAATCCTGAGCCATGACCAATGCGTTCCTGCTTGCTTTCTTGCGGTCCAGCTTGCAACGCTCGAGCTGACAGCTGTCCGTATCTCTCACCACCGCCCCACCCCGCGCCCCGCGCCAACGGGCGGGACACTTGGTGGGGCCTAAATCTCTTGTGAGCCCCAATCTCTTTTGAGCCCAAATCTCTTTTGAGCCCAAATCTCTTGTGGGCCTAAATCTCTTTTTCGACCTTAACCGAAGCGCTGACGATATTAAAGACGCGCCACAGGGCTACCAGCAGCACCATCATGAACGGCCAGAGCACCATGGTCACCACGGTCGGCCAGCCGAAATTTCCTGAGTAGGTGCCTTGGGCAATGAGGTGCCCCGCCCAATAGACCACGATGTGGCCAATCAAATTCACAATGCCGATGATGATGATCTGCTGCCACAGCATGAAGCTAATGAAGCTCTTAAACTGCGACAAAATGATGTAGACCTGAAAGGCCAAGATCAAGGCGTTAAAGCCTAGCGGCGCGCCCGAGAGCAAATCTAACAGCAGTCCCGAGCACCACGCCCAGCCCACATTGATGCGCTTGGGGTCAGAGCTTGCAAAGAAAATCAAAAGCAGCGCCAAAAAGTCGGGACGATACGGTGCGATCAAGGCTGGGAGATGGACAATCTCCAAAATCAGCATGATAAAGAGCAGCGGGAAAAAGATGAGGTAGGAAGAGCGGCGCGCCTCATTCTTAGGATTAGCCATAAGCCACCTCCGAGCCCTTGGTCCCCGCATCCGTTGCGTTAAGACCTATTACGCCCCAACTGTGACCCGCCCCGCGATAGGCCTGGGGGGCAGCTGCACCAGCTGTGCGGCCGTCCGCGCCAGTCCCGGCGGCGCCCGCTGCTGCCCCCTCGGCGCCCTCGACCGCGGAGCCCTCGTCTGAGGACACATGCGCCGAATCGGTGAGCGAGTCGATTAAGCGCTTGATATGCTCTTGGCGCAGGCGGCGCTTGCCGTCAGTTTGCTCCTTAGGCTCCAAGATCTTGGTCTTGGTGATGCCATTGGGCTGGTACCAGAACATCAGCACATAGCGAATCTTATCGGTGTCGACCAAGGGCTTAGCCTTAACCTCAGCAAAAGGCTGATCCTCAGAAAAGCCCACCGAGCTGACAATAGCCACCGGATAGCCCTCCGGATAGACCCCGCCTAACCCTGAGGTTACCAAGAGGTCACCTTCCTTGATGTCAGTGGAGCGCGGCACATTATCAATCGAGAGCTCATCGTGCAGGCCGGTACCTGAGACAATGGCGCGCACCTGATTGCGCGTGTTGAGCACCGGAATGGCACTTGAAGGGTCAGAGAACAGCAAGACCCGGCTGCTGCTATAGGCTACCGACACCACCTGCCCCACCAAGCCCTCATCGGTGATGACCGGCATCCCCTCATACACGCCCGAGCTGGAGCCGCGGTTGACCATGATGCGCTGCCGGTACGGGTCACTATCGACCCCAATGACCTCGGCAAACATCCGGCGCGAAGTTACCCGCAAAGGCGAGTTTAAGAGCTTGCGCATCGCGGCGTTTTCTTGCTCCAAGGATTGCAGCCGCATCACGTCGACGCGCTGCAGATAGTTCTCAGTGGAGAGGCGTTCGTTTTCCTCAATCAGCTCGGCGCGGGTCTTAAATTGGCTCGAGACCACCTGCGACACCGAGTGCGGGGCATCGGCAAACACTAAGACTGGGTACAGCGCAGTCTCAACGTAATAGCGAAAATCGCTTAAGAGCTTGAACCGGACGTCGACCAACATCAGGATGATCGACAAGATCAACACCAGAACAAAGCGCAGTGTGATAAAGAAGTTTGAAGGATCTACGCGGTTCAAATAGGTCACCCCAACGAGAACTCTTAAGACTACCTGAGCAGCACGCGTCAGCGCACCTGCAAGCAGCACGCGCTGAGCTCAACTTCAGAGCTCACAAAAACAAAAGAGCCCAACCCAGCGATCTGCCTAGGTTAGGCCTTCTGCCGCGCCAAAGGTTCCAAACGCAACCCACAAATTAGCGCTGTGGGCCGCGTCAGATCTTGGCGCCAATAAAGTGTGGTGCACGGACGTGGCATCCACTGGCGCGCTCTTAGTCGAAGATTTCGTTTTCTTGCGCGTCGTACATCTCAAGGGCACGGCCACCACCACGCGCTACGCAGGTCAGTGGGTCATCCGCCACGATGACCGGAATACCAGTTTCCTCACGCAGCAGCTTATCTAAGTTGTGCAGTAAGGCACCACCGCCTGAGAGCATCATGCCGCGCTCAGCGATATCGGCGGCAAGCTCAGGAGGCGACTTCTCTAACGCGACGCGCACCGCCGCGACGATCCCCTTAATTGGGTCCGACAGCGCCTCTAAGATCTCATTGGTGTTCAAGGTAAAGGAGCGCGGTACGCCCTCAACCACGGAGCGGCCACGCACTTCCTTTTCGTGCATTTCTTGCTCGGCGTAAGCCGAACCAATCTCGATCTTAACTTGCTCGGCGGTCGCCTCACCGATCTCATAGCGCTTGGTATTGCGCACGTAGTTGATGATCGCTTGGTCGAAGCGGTCACCACCGATGCGCACAGAGCTGGAGTAAACCACACCGTTTAACGAGATGATCGCAACCTCAGTGGTACCACCACCGATATCGACGATCATGGAGCCGGCGGCCTCAGAAACTGGTAAACCGGCGCCAATTGCGGCGGCCATAGGCTCGGTGATGAGGAAGACCTCTGAGGCACCGGCGCCCTCAACCGACTCACGGATCGCACGGCGCTCAACTTGGGTGGCACCGCACGGCACGCAGACTAAGACGCGCGGCGACGGCTTAAATGGGAAGAAGTGCGAGCCCGTCAGTACCTTATCGATAAAGTACTGGAGCATCTTCTCGGTGTACTGGAAGTCAGCAATCACACCATCCTTCATTGGACGGATAACTTCGATGTTATCTGGGTTCTTGCCCAGCATCACCTTAGCGGCCTTGCCCACAGCATCAACTTTACGCTGGGCGCCACCATTCTTATCGAGTCTGACGGCAACAACAGAAGGCTCGTTTAACACGATGCCCTTATTCTTGACGTACACCAGAGTGTTTGCGGTTCCCAAATCAATCGAGAGATCGTTGGAGAACATGGCGCGAAGTTTTTTAAACATTTGCGTAAACCTTGAGCCAATGAACCAAAAATGCAGCTTTGCTGGCCGACCCCCCGAGCACCGCGCCCTTAAGCCATCTTGGACTCAGCCCATCACAGCAAATCAACAAGATGCCTCAAGCCGTGCCCTCATCCAAAACACCCAACCCCAAAAAACAATCAGGTGTGTCGGCCCCTAGGTCATGGCCTCAACCAACAAAAAAATTCGTGCGCCCCCCACTGCCGCCGCCATCCAAGCTGAAACCAGCTTGTGCCCACAGCTGGGGGCCGCTTCAAACGCCAGTAACTTTACGGCACCGCACTGAGCTTAACCGCTCCACAACTAAGCAGCTTAAGCTTAAGCAGCTTACGCTTGCTGGCCGCGGGCGTTGGCGTGCCCGATTTAAAGTATAATCATCAAACGAATATACTGATTATACCGATATCACACACTGCGCTGCGCCCCCAACCAGCCCCCATAAGCGGGGAGCCAATCCCCGTTGCAGCCTGATTTATCAGGCGACGAGAGCTCGGGGCGGTGGGTTACGCTCAGGGGGGTAAGCCCTAGCGTGCAGTAAGCCTAGACTTACTCCAACCGACGCGCCGCGCGCATGCAAATCAAATGCAAAGTATAGCAC
>DXIF01000061.1 GCA_019113025.1 Candidatus Anaerobiospirillum stercoravium
GACTACTAGATGAGAGCATGGGGCCTGACTTTGGGGCAAAGGGGGCTCATTTGCGGCCGCGCCGCGGCCTAAATCAGCCAAAATGCCCCGTTTTTGGTATCATGGGGCACTTTCATGGCAGCGTGATCTAAATCACGCACCATTATGGGGTGTGCTAAGCAGTAAGCAGGATGCACGGCTGAGAGCTTAAGGCCCGCTGTTTTTGGCACGCATGTTTAGGGTTAACCATGAGGTGAGCTCCGCTCGGCTAGCATTCATGTTCTCAACCACAACCACCTTTATCGTTTATATTCTGTGCATGCTGATTATCGGCATTGCTGCAGCTCGTATGACCACGTCGCTCAATGACTATGTGTTGGGCGGTCGTAGCCTCGGTCGTTTTGTTACCGCCTTGTCCGCAGGCGCTTCGGATATGTCCGGCTGGCTCTTGATGGGCTTGCCCGGTGCTTTATTCTTATCCGGCCTGTCGGAGGCGTGGATTGCCATTGGCTTGACGGTGGGATCGTGGTGTAACTGGAAGTTTGTCGCAGCGCGGTTACGCTCCTTTACCGCCAACGCCTCGGATGCTCTGACCTTACCCGACTATCTCTCAGCCCGTTTTTGCGATAAGTACCGCATCTGCTCGATTATCGCCGCTTTCATCATCCTAATTTTCTTTGTGGTCTACTGTGCCTCGGGCATGGTCTCCGGCGCCCGTCTATTTGAGCAGACCTTTGCCATGGACTACCACAATGCCCTGTTAATCGGGGCGGTATCCACCATCTTCTACGTCTTCATCGGTGGCTTCTTAGCGGTGAGCTGGACCGACACGGTGCAGGCCAGCCTCATGATCTTTGCGCTGCTCATCACTCCAGTGGTCATGATTATGGACTGCGGTGGCTTTGATGCGGCCAACGCTCTGATTGCGGCCAAAGACCCAACTCTGGATGATTTCCTACAAGGTATGACCTTGGTGGGCTTCTTATCATTAGTGGGCTGGGGCTTAGGCTATGTGGGTCAGCCGCACATCTTAGTGCGCTTCATGGCCGCAGGCTCAGTGCGGGGCATGGGCGATGCGCGCCGCATCTCGATTACGTGGATGGCCCTGTGCTTATTAGGCGCGGTCTTAATTGGCTACTACGGTGTTGCCTTCTCGGTCAAGCATCCTGAAGTCAGCATCGCTAACGCCGAGCAAATCTTCATCATCGTGACCCAGAATCTGTTCAACCCATGGGTTGCTGGTATCTTGCTCTCGGCCATCTTAGCGGCGATTATGTCGACCTTATCGTGCCAGCTCTTGGTCGCTTCGACCACCTTGACCGCGGACTTCTACCGCCGCTGGCTGCGGCCGCATGCCTCGCAGCGCGAGCTCGTTTGGTGTGGTCGCGTCATGCTGCTCATTGTTGCGATCATCGCCTACATCATTGCCTTAGACCCAACTAGTGGCATCTTAAGCTTAGTCGCTTACGCTTGGGCGGGCTTTGGCGCCTCCTTTGGTCCATGCGTCTTAATTAGTGTCTTCTGGTCGCGCATGACCTTACCAGGTGCCATCACCGGTATGGCGGTGGGTGCCATCACCGTCATCATCTGGGAGATTGGCGGCTTCTTGGGTCTGTACTCGATTGTGCCGGGCTTCATCTTAAGTGCCATCGCCATCATCGTGGTCTCGAAGCTGACCTTCAAGGAGGGCAATGCCTGCCAGAGCTTGTTTAACGAGCTGGAGCAAAAGTTCTGGGTTGAGGTTCGGACCAAGTAAGAGCGCACCCCAGTAATTCATTGCCTGCGCCGCCCGCCCGGCCGTACCAATCATGGTACGGCCGGAGCGGGCGGCTTTGCTTATGCGGGCGGCTTTGCTTGGGAAACTGTGCTTAGGGCGGACGGGGGACAGTTTGGCTTAGGCGTTGGTGCTGGAACCGGAGATCGTTGCGATCGTTGCGGATGCTGCTTGACGGTTTGAGGGCAGCCTGACGTTTTGGGGCGCTTCTTAACCAGAACATCATGGGTTTTTGTTAAGATGGATTAAGTTTCCTCAAATGAGCTTAACTGAGATGAAAACTCCCATTGACCGCACCTATTTGCAATCGTATCTGTTGCAGGCCGGGATTCGCTTTGACTTCAACTTAGTTGATACGGTCTGCAACCGCAAGCTCTCATTGACCTTTTACCTTGCTGTGATTGCGGCCCTTTTAGTCTTCGGCTTGCCCTTGGGCATGCCGGGCAATCCGGTTTCAGAGCTTGAGAGCGCATTTGCAGGCACCAGTGAGATTGGCGCCGGGCAGAAGCTCTTTTTCTACTGCCTGCTTGCAGTGCTCTTGGTTTACATCTTAGGTTATCTAGGGCGCCTGTCGTACTTTTTGACCTTGCGCGCCAAGTTGCGCAAAGATCCCGCCCCGATTGCGGTTGAGGCGTACGCCGTGGTGTGCTTAGATGTGCGCCGCAAACCAAGTGATGCGCTCACGGCGCTGTTGGGGCGCCTGCTGCGCCATGATCCCACCGCCTTTTGCAAGTATGCCGTGGTCTATAAGGAGCTGGGCACGACTCAGCCGCGCTTCTTTTTAAGTGCTGCGGTCTCGGCGCGCAAGCTGTGCTTTATCCCCGAGCACATTGGACGCGTTTTTATCCATCGCACCAAGGCCCAGCTGTACACCCTCGATGACAAGTCGGGCTACCAGACGGCATCCGCGCGGCAAAATGCCGTATTTGGCAATTTTGCGGTGAGCTCCGATAACCTCTCGACGCGCCAAGGCTCAGATGCCGCGCTCTCCCAAAAGCACGAATAGTGTTGGGCAAGCGTTGGGTAAGAGCGGGGCTTGGGCCCCAGCTAAGGGAGAGCTGGGGCGATTTTAGGCTTAGGGCTGGGGCGCTCTGAGGTTGAATGCTTAGTCGTCTGCCGTGATGGCGTATTCTTCTTCGCCGGCATCGTAGACGCGGGTGTTGATCGGCAGCTCGCGCAGCTCCGGGCGGCTCTTGCCGGTCACGATTTGGAAGACGCGGCGCATTTCGACGTTGGGGAAGCCAAAGCGGTAGCGCCAAGACAGGGCGTGTTCGCTTTCGGCAAAGGTGACCTTGTTGACGGTCATGATGCCTTGCTGCAAGAGCAGGGAGCCAAATTCTTTGCCTTGCGGGAAGATGGAGACGTCTTCAAGGAGCAGTTGGTCTTGGCCATCCTTGTCGATGAGCCAGTCGAGGTCGGGCTCAGCTTCGTTGTAGCTTTGCTGCAAGAATGAGTAGTCGTTATCGCAGCTGTAGGCATAGAGCTCGCCGTCATTGTCGAGGGCGCGGGTGACCGAGAGCGGGCACAGCACCTTTTGCATGCGATCGGAGAAGATAAAGCCGCCGTAGCAGTCCTCAAGCGCCTTTAAGTACTCGCTGATGGTGACGCCCAGCTGTGGCGCGATGCGCGCTAGGTCCTCTTCGTAGCAGCTCTTGATTTCGTCGATGGTAAAACCGGTCAAAGGCGCGGCGATCTCAGAAAAGGACAGGTCGATAACGTGAGGCAGACCTTGCGACATCTCATTGGAGAGGGGGAATTTGACGTGTCCGGCGAGGAGGCCAAATTTGACCTTGTTGCCCGCTTGGCGAAAGGCATTGAGCATCTCAAAGTACAGGGCTAAGGCCTGCATGCGCTCCTTGGGATCGTCAAAGGTGCGCACGATAAAGAAGGGCACGTCGTAGTTATCAATCAAGATGACCACGCTTTTGCCTGAGCGCTCGGAGAGCTCGGTGATGAGCTCGAGCATCAGCATGCGCAAATCTGAGCGGCGTCCTTGGTCGATGCGCACCTTAACGTGGTGCTGCCAAAAGGCACTTTGCAGCTTGGAGGTGAGCATCGTGTGAAAGTCATCAAAACCGGTGACCGTCACCGGGGCATCGCCAAAGGAGAGATGGAGCACCGGGTAGGTGCCAATGCCCTTGGAGACAATAGTGTCGGCCACGCTTTGATCGAGATGATCCATCAAGAGCTCATCGCGCACCAAGAGCGCCTCAATGGACTCATTGGATAAGGAGACGCCAAAGCCCTTCGGGCGAATCAGCATAAAGAAGTTTTGGGTCGGCAGACGGGGCGCTTTATCTAAGTGGGAGATAAAGGCGAGGAGCTGATTGAGCTTGTTGATGTAGTGGCGATCGGCAAAGATCACCTCATGCAGATGGCTTTTGGCCAGAGAGTTGGAGGCTTCCATTGCGGGGCTCCAGGGCAGAACAAGCGGCGTGCCTCATCATGAGCAGCACGATCATAACGAGTGGCATGATTATCACGAGTGGCATGATTATCATGAGCGTCACGGCTTTAGGGCGCCCAAAAACAAAAAAAGAACCTTGCGGTTCTTGCGGCGTGCAACCATGCACTTGGGGCATCCGATATTAATGCCTGCTCGTGGTTGCTTTGGGCGGGAGCGCCTAACGTGATCTCGGTACCTCGAAACTTAAGTTGGGCTGCTATCTTCCGATCCTGACCCGTTGACCTAAGCACAAGTACGAGAGCGCTAGGGCCCCCATAACGATGGTGCTTATGATAACGGTTTTTGCGCGAGGGCGCAAGCGCAAGGCCACAAGGCCACAAGGGGCGGGCGTTGGCGCGCGGCGTTGGGCTCACAGCGAACGCAAAGTGGGTGCTCGCACGTGTAAGCACTGTCCGTGGACGCCCAATAAAGCCTGATTGATGCGGGGAAGGCGGGGGAACCCTATGCTAAAATGGCGCGCGTTTCCCCGACCAGCAAGCCGCGGCGCGCGGGCGTGCGGACTGAGACTTGGGGCTTTGGTTGCAATTGTTGTGAACTTGTTTTGAGGTAATGGGTGGCATGGCCAAGCGTAAGATCAACGGCATCTTTTTGTTAGACAAGCCTGAGGGCATCACGTCATCGACGGCTTTAGTGAAGACGCGTGCGATCTTTAAAGCCCAAAAGGGCGGCCATACTGGAGCTTTAGATCCCCAAGCCTCAGGCTTATTGCCGATTTGCTTAGGTGAGGCCGCGAAGTTCTCTTCATTTTTCTTAGAGGGCAAAAAGCGCTACTTAGCCGAAGGCACCTTGGGCAAGACCACTACCACCTGCGATCGCGAGGGCGAGGTGGTGATTGAGCGTGAGATTGGCGACGCCATGGAGCGCTTAGAGGCGACCTTGGGCCAATTTGTCGGCACCATTGTCCAAGTGCCGCCGATTTACTCTGCGGTCAAGGTCAATGGCAAGCCTCTGTACAAGTACGCGCGCCAAGGCCGTGAGGATGAGGTCGAAATCCCACAGCGCACGGTCGAAATCTACGAGCTCAAGTTATTAGAACGCACTGCGACTACCTTTAAAGTCGAGGTGTTCTGCTCCAAGGGCACCTATATCCGCACTCTCATCTCCGATATCGGTGAAGCCTTAGACTGTGGCGCCTATGTCTCGCATTTACGGCGCGTCTACGTCGAAGGCCTGCCGCAAGGTCAGATGACCACCTTAGAGCAGCTACAGCACTTAGCTGATAGCCGTGAAAACCGCATGGATTTCACCGCATTAGATAGCCTGCTGATTCCCATTGAGTCGGCCTTAGGCAATCTGCCGGTGGTGGAATTGCCGCGCGAGCTGGCCGAGCCTTTGAGCCATGGCATGAAGGTGCGGCTGAGCAATGCGGAAAATAAGGCTGAGCTCAAGCTCCCTGAGCCTTTCCCGGAGCTCAACAGCTTGGTGCAAGTCCAATATCATGGCCTGTTCTTAGGCGTGTGCTACTTTAGTGACCCCAACCTGTTAGTACCCAAGCGCATGATGGATCCCGACGTCATGGCGCAACGTTTAGTGCAAGAGCAGGCGGCGGGTTAACGTCCGCACCAAGGAGCAGTTCTTATGATGGTGGCGCGACCTTCGCTTAATGGCAGTGCGATCACCACTACGGAGCCCGCGGTTTGATGGGGCGTGAGCTCGGTCAAGTTATCGCGCCAATGCTTAGTTCCGCCTTGGTGCTAAGGCGTTTTTGGGGAGTAAATCGGCGTATCATAATAGGCTTCAAATTGGGGCGTTCCAGCGTATTAACCCAACGGCGCTCAGCTTGGTGATGCGGCGTTGAGCTCAAACAACAATCATGGTCTAGGGTATGTTTCAGATTCGCAAAATCAGTGACCTGACAAGGTTATGTGTCCTACCCGTGATGATTTTGTCCATCTTCTTGGCGTTTTACCTCTACGTCGACATGGACAAGATCCAAAACAAGTCCCAAGAGCTGGTTAACAACGTCATCCCTCACGTGCTCACCGCGCAGCAAAGCGCCATCAACCTAGTCGAACTCAAAAGCAATATCGAGATGGTCGCGACCTCGCCTGATTTACAGCGAGCGCGCCAATCCTATGTTGCCATCCGCAATCTCATTAACAATTCCGAGTTGCGCAAGAGTGATGGCAGCTACGACTTTGAAGCCAGCATCAACGAGATCTTGTTTGAGGTCAATCGTCTGTGGAAGCTGCGCTTGCAGCTAGATGAGTTGCGCACTACCTTGCATAGCTCGCTGCACTTTATGGATACGGTCATGTACCTAATCTATAACGAGCACCCCGAGCTGTTCCCAGAAATCGACCGCCACATCAGCAATTACATCGACCTCTATAAGACCTCTGCCTTTACCCGCGATCTGCGCACCGAGCACCAGTTTTACTACCAGATGATGGTAGAACGCTTAAGTGCTAACTTTGACCGCGCGGCCTTTCTTAAGCAGCATCCTTATCAGGGGGAAAGCGATCCTTACACCCCACTGACCCAAAAAGAAGGGGAGGTCGCAGCTAACAATCCCTATCACAGCACTACCAGCGTGGACAGTGACACTGTACAGTCGCTGGCGGTCTTATCGTCGACGGTGGATAGCATCGAGCAAAATACGGAGGCTGGGGATGCGGTGCTTGCAGATCTCGCCACGCCGGGCTCTGCTCCTGCTAACGCTGCTCCAGGGGCGGCAAGTGCTCAGGCGCCAGTGGCTGCTCCCGTGGCGCCCGAGTTGACCGCGCAAGGTCCAGCGGCGCCAAGATCAGCCGTGTCAGGCCCAGCAGAGCTCGGAGCTGCGGTGCCAAGCCCCGCTGCGTCCGATCCGCTCTCCCAGCTTGATTTGACCGAGCATGACCGGCAGTTGGTAGCGCAAGCGCTCAAGGAGCTGATGGAACCTAGTAAGATGGCTGACATGAAGATGCTGGCCATCTACAAGCAAGAGCTCGAGCGCTTTGACCCGCTGTGGGATCTGTTCTTGCGCATGCAACAGCTTTTTGCCTCCGACTTACAACAGCTCCTAGGCAAGGTCTATGAGCTCTCGCACTCCTTTGCGACAGGTGAGGCTAACTCGCTGCACGCTGAGATTCAGTACATCTCGTTTTTGGCCTCCGAAACCCAGCCGATGGTGATGGCAGTTATCTTGTTCTGCCTCTTGGGCTTTTCGGTCACAATCTTTGTCTTAAACCGTTATGTGATGCGGCCGCTGCGCGCGATTGCGCGGATTTTGACCCGCTTTAGACAAACCCAGAACATCGAGGCCACCGATTACACTAAATTTACTCAGCAGCAGCACTTAAGCGAGATTCGCGAGATCGTGGACATCATGCCGCAGATCTTTGCTGACTACTCCCAGTTCAAGGAGCAAAGCACCAAGCTCAAGACCCGTTACGAAGAGCTCAAAGTATCCTCCAAGTATGACGATCTGACCAAGGTCTACAATCGCGGTAGCCTCAATATGCTGACCAAGAGTGTGGCTAACAACACGCCGCAAGACTTTGCCTGCCTCATGATCGATATTGATTACTTCAAGAACCTCAATGACACCATGGGCCACCAACACGGCGATGAGGTGCTGTTTGCGGTAGCCCAGACTCTGTTGCACAGCGTCAGCAAGAAGGATTTGGTCTTCCGCTATGGCGGCGAAGAGTTTTGCATCTTTTTAAGCGAAATCAATGAGCACAACGCCTACAGCGTGGCTGAGCGCCTGTGCAACAAGGTCAAGAGCTTAAAGCTCAGAAACGAGGGCACCCCCAGCCAAATCGTGACCGTTTCCATTGGCCTGAGCTTAGTCACCACTGCACGGGGCCAATTTAGAGTTGAAGAGCTGATTGCTCAAGCTGACAAGGCTCTGTACTTAGCCAAGCGCACCGGCCGTGATCGCGTCGTATCGTGCCCGGCCAAGATGATTTTTGCCGACTCCGCTGATGATGAGGCGGATATCTTGGACGAGGCCATTGGGGAGGCGATCAAAGAGCGCGAAGGAGAGGATAACTCGGTGGACGCGGCTAAGAGTGCGCAGCAGGAACAAGCAGCATTAAAGGAACACGCGGTCACCGGTGCAACCAGCACGTCCGCTGCTGCTGCCGCAACCCAAGTCACGCCTAACGCCAATCAGAGCTCTGAGCTCGTAGTACACGAAAATATCGCAAGCGCCGAGAGCACCAATCCGGCGGCGGCCACCGTCTTTGTGCGCAAGAGCGAGCCTACCGCGCCGTCCCCGGTGGACCCTGCAGCCAGCGCTAAGTCAGCAGCCCGCGATAAGCTTGAGGTCGCAGATAAGCTTGGTGCCAAGGATAAGGCGGATGCCCAGGACAAGCCTGCGGCCAGCTCGTCCCTTAGCTCGCCCTTTAGCTCGGTGACGACGGACAGCTTTGAGACTTCAGCCTTTGGTTTTGAGGATAACAGAGCTGATGGCGTGTTAGGGACGACCCTGAGTCTGACTCCAGTTAAGAGGGGCACGCCGAACAAAGAGGACAAGTCTGATGGCTCGGAGCAAGCTACCAAAGCGAACTAAGAGCAAGCTTAGGGCTAACTAAGCAGTAATCGCGAACCAAGCCCCGGCGCCCAACTCTTAGCGTCGTCCATTTAGCTTGCCCATTTGCCCTAATTTGGGGATCTTGGTAGGCACCGCGAACTTGCGGTGGCAGGATCGGGGCCGGTGTTGGGTAAATCGCGCTAGATTGCCCCAATTACGCGCTTGCTGACGGGATGGGGCGGAGCAAGATTACGCTTTTGCTCCCACGAATTTGCGGAATTGTGGAAGGTGATGGTGAAAAAGCAAAACTCTTATGCTAAACTTTGCTCCGTTGGCACGGTGAGATAACTGCTGCTAGCACCAAGCTCGCTTCAAGTGGGGCGCAATACCCCAGAGAGCTCGAGTTTGATTAATGCTAAAAGACATGGCGTGGGATCGTCAACAACTTTATTTGCGTAGCGCACCTCGGCACTTGGCGTGGTGCTACGGCCCCTCCTTAACCCAACCCTTTTTCATTGGTTGCTACTTTACTTAGTCATGCGCGTTTTTTGCCACGTAGGATCTAAGGTTTTTTTTGCTTCCAGAAAAAAGGAGGGAAAAAGAAATGAGGACAGTAGGGCGCTTGAGCGAAAAGTTGGCGGAAGCCTGTGGCGCTTAATGCCGCAGTAATTGCCGCTGTAACTGCCGTCATAACTGCTGCAGTAACAGTCGCGTCATAGGTGGTCTCAGCTGCGTTTTTGGCTTCGGTGCCGTGAAGACCTTGTTCGTCGTTACGACTTGGTCGGAACGCTCGCTCACATGCTCAAGGCGTTTGGCATGCAGGTTCATGCTTTTGAGTTTGTGCTTAAGTCCTACGCAGCAACCTTAAGGCTCGAGGCAACAAACAACAAACTAAGGTAAGGAGAGTCATTAGTAATCTATTTTGATCATTGATAGGAGTACGTGGTCGATGTCAAACATGCTTAACCAACAACATGTGCCATCTGACGACTTTATGCCCGGCGATCTTGACTTATTAAGCCCGTCTTCGCAGCTCACTTCATTCATCAAAGAGACGCGCAAGGCCCTTAATATCAGTCAACGCGAACTTTCCAAGCTCAGCGGAATTAACCAGTCGAATCTGTCGAAGATTGAAAACGGTTTGATTTACCCGTCAATCTCAACGATACAGAAGCTGGCATCCTGCTTGGGCCACAAAGTTGAGCTCCACTTTGTGCCAAACATCAACAAGTAGCCACGCCCATAGCGCTATAGCGTGCGCACGGCACAGCTGGTACTTAGAGTTTTGGCATCTAAGGCTCCGAGCTGACTTCTTATCCTAAGGTCTCTTTTTCCCTTAGGCACAAGGCCAACTTGGCTTTTAGCCAACTTTGGACCAAGTTCATGAAAGTGATCGACGTCCATAATGCTGCGTAAGATTACGCACAAAGTTAGTCTCCAATTGGAACGCTGACTTGCTGCTGGGTTGTGACAACCGCGATGTTTGCTGCTTGCAGGGTAGGCAAGAGTACCATCACAGTGTGCATAGCAAGGAACCAGGCCAGATCGTCCCGCCAGCGCGCCCACAGCTCCCCCCGATCAAAATCACGTAGGTCTACGACCTCCCTCCTAAGGCGCAACGCCTTGCGCGCCCTCGGCGCACCGTTTTC